>NZ_CP035913.1:4800000-5100538 GCF_004209755.1 Pseudoduganella lutea
CGATGAAAGCCAGCCAGGTGAAGCATGCGCGCCATTGTCGGGTCTTGAACATGCGGGCATTCTAGCAGCGCGGCGGGATCGTCGCGCGGCAGTCGTGCAGGCGCGTGCTCAGGCCTCGTGCGACTGCCGGCCCATCGCCAGCGCCACGGCGACGCCCAGCGCGCACGGATACGCTCACCTGTTCTCTTCTCCTGTCATGGGACGTTGTGCCGCGGCGGCCTGTTCATCGTGCTTCAATTCATCCCACTTGCTGCTCGTGACGTAATCGACGATCTGCGCGACGGTAGGCTCCGGCAAGGCATGAAAGCGTGCGCCGTGGCGGTACCTGCCGCCTTCGGTCACCCGGCTGTACACGACCTCGACGGGCGACACATGTTCCACGGCGCAGCCTGGGAAACAGAAATGCAGCGTGTACGCCTGGCCGGCCTGCAGCGCGGCCCCGGTGACGAAGCCGACACCCATCCGCGCGATATCGACGATCTGCACCGGCAGGTGCGCGGTGCCCGCGCCGGCGGTGAGGAATGCGTCGACCTTGAGCAGCCTGCGAACATGGGCGCGCCTTGATTCATTGAGGTCGGTGGACATACGGTCTCGGGGTGTTGGTGAATGCTTGCCAACTGGCACGATCGATTGTGCCAGAATTCGTCGCCCGGCACGGTCGAACGCGTGATGGCGAATTTT
Organism: Pseudoduganella lutea; assembly: GCF_004209755.1. Lineage (NCBI taxonomy): Bacteria > Pseudomonadati > Pseudomonadota > Betaproteobacteria > Burkholderiales > Oxalobacteraceae > Pseudoduganella > Pseudoduganella lutea. The sequence continues at coordinate 4,800,682 of NZ_CP035913.1, forward strand.
CGGCGCACGGCAGATGATGCTTGCTTTTTGTATGATGCTTGCTCTTTCACACCGTTCGGCTAAAGTGCTCGCATCCCCCTTGACAGGAGTGTGACCGATGAAACGTGTTCTCGCTGTCCTCCTCACCCTTGGTGCCGCCGCCACCGCCTTTGCCCATCACGGCTGGAGCGAATACAACGCCGACAAGCCGCTGACCCTGACGGGCACGATCACCGAAAGCGGCTATTCGCAGCCGCATGGCCACGTATCGCTGAAAACGGCCGACAAGACGTGGCATGTGGTGCTGGCGCCACCGTCGCGAATGGAAAGCCGTGGCTTGCCGAAGGAAGCGCTCGCATCGGGTGGCCAGGTGACGGTGCTGGGCTACCCGCACCGCAGCAAGGCCGATGAACTGCGGGCCGAGCGCATCACGGTCAAGGACAAGACGACCGAACTGCGCTGATGGAGGCGGGCTGGCTGTCGGTTCTCGCCGGCTGGCTGGCCGCCACGCCCGTGGCGGCAGCCATGCGCGACGGCGTGTGGCTGTACCCGGTCGTCGAGACCGTGCACATCGCCGGTTTCGCGATCCTCGTGGGCGCCGTGGTCCTGTTCGACCTGCGCGTGCTGGGCTGTGCGCGCAACCTGTCCGTGCGGGCGCTGGGGGCGCACCTGTTGCCGTGGGCGGCGGCCAGCCTGCTGCTGATCGTGCCGGCCGGCCTGCTGCTGTTCGCCAGTCAGCCCCGCGACTTTCTTGCCAATCCCGTGTTCGCATTGAAGCTGGCGCTGATCGCACTGGCGGGCGTGAATGCCCTTGTATTCCACATCGGCGTCTACCGCGGCGTGTCCGCGTGGGACGTGGCAATGCCCGCGCCGGCGGGCGCGCAAGCGCACGCGGCCCTGTCGATGCTGGTGTGGTTTGCCGTGATCGCCTGCGGCCGGTTGCTGGCCTATACCTGAGGGTTGCCCTGTCCGGAACCGGCCAGTTTCTTGTCGAGGTATGCGCGGGCGATCCGGGCGCCGCCCTCGGCCGCCGCGGCCTGGGTGGCGAATCCCTGATCGGCAGGAAAGCGGTCTTGCCAGGTATCCACGTGCCCCTTGATGATGATCGTGCACAGCCACTGGTGGCCATGCACCGCTGTCGTGTCTTCGTATTCCTCGGTGCGGATGGTGTAACCCAGGTATTCGAATTCCATCGTCGGTTCCTTTGTGAAAAGCGCAATGTAGCATCGCGCTTCGCGGGGCGCCGCGCGCTTATACTGGCCGCCAACCACACAGGAGAAAACCATGAAAATCGCGGCAATCTCGGATATCCACGGCAATCTCGGCGCACTGGAAGCGGTGCTGGCCGATATCGAACGGCGCGGCGCGACCGTGACGGTGAACCTGGGCGATATCGTGTCCGGCCCGCTGCAGCCGCGCGAAACGGCCGAGCGCCTGATGGCGCTGGACATGCCGACGATCGCCGGCAACCACGAGCGCCAGGTGCTGATGCACGTGCCGGAAAAGATGGGCGCTTCGGACCGTTATGCCCACGAGCAGATCACCGAGGTGCAGCGCGCCTGGCTCCATTCGCTGCCCGCCACGCTGCGGCTCACGGATGACGTGCTGCTGGTGCATGGCACGCCAACGTCGGACATCGTGTACTGGACGGATACGGTGCTCGAGACGGGCCGCCGCCCGGCCACCTACGACGAAGTGCGGGAGCGCGCCGGCAATGCGAGCGCATCGCTGATCCTGTGCGGCCATACCCATGGCCCGCGCAGCGTGCTGCTCGACGATGGCCGGCTGGTCGTCAACCCCGGCAGCGTTGGCCTGCAGGCCTATAACGACGACAGGGGCTTCCCCAACAAGGCTGAAAACCTGACGCCGCATGCGCGCTATGCGATCGTCGAACGCACGCCGGCCGGCTGGCAGGTCGAACACATCGCCGTGCCCTATGACTACGAGTTTGCCGCGCTGCTGGCCGAGAACAATGGCCGGCCGGACTGGGGCCACGCACTGCGCACGGGGCGCATGCCGGCGTAAGTGCAGGCCGAATACTGCGGCGTAAAAACTTCCAGCAGACCCGCGCGGGCATGAAAGCGCGGCGCTAGCCGAGGACCTCGGCTGAAACTTCCAGCCATGCCCTTGCAGCATGCGAGAGATAGCGGCCGTTGCACACGTGGGCCACCTGCCACGGCAGTTCCGGCTCGACGATGCGCACGGCCTGCAGCGATTCGTCGGCCAGCCGGTCGATGAATGGTTCCGGCAGCAGGGCCACGCCAATGCCGGCGGAGGCCATTTCCACCAGCCAGTCCCACTGGCCGCTCTGCGCGGCCACGGTCGGTTCGAAGCCGGCCTGCGCGAAGGCCCGGCGCAGCGTGCGGGTCAGCGCGAAGTCGTCGGTCAGCAGCACCAGCGGCAAGTCCTTCAGGGCGGACAGTTTCAGCGTGCGCCGCTGGCGCTGGAACGTGCCGCTGGCCGCCAGTGCCCAGATCGGGTAACTGGCCACGGGCAGCGTGTCGACGGACAAGCCGGCATCGGCCGGCAGCACCGTCATGCCGATCTCCAGCTCGCCATTCGCCACCAGCCGCTCGACACCGGGGCCGGTTTCCTCGCGCAGCACGAGGGCGATGTCCGGATGACGCTCGCGGAAGGCTTTCAGGACCGGCGTGAACAGCAGGTTGATCATCGGCGGGATGCCCACGGTGAGTGTGCCGCGGCGCACGGCCTGCACGTCGCGCACCTCGGCCGCCAGCGTGCGCATCGTGGCCAGCATTTCCTGGCCGCGCCCGTAGACGACGCGGCCCGTATCGGTCAACCCCAGCCGGCGGCCGTCGCGCACGAACAGCGGCGTGCCCAGTTCTTCCTCCAGCTGGTGCACCATCTTGCTGATCGTCGACTGCGTCACGTGCAGCAGCTCGGCCGCCTGGGTAAAGCTGGACAGGCGGGCGGTTTCAACGAAGTAGCGCAGGGAGCGGATATCCATGAAAAGAGGGTGCGCAAGCACCATGAATTTTGCGAATGGAAGCCGTGAATATAAGTCATATTCTCCATGAATGGCGACCCTATACTCCGCTGATCGAATAAAGAACAGTGGAGGACACCATGGTCGATCACAAAGTGGCGGAGCGCATCCGCCGGCCCGAGCTGCTGGCCCGCATCCAGTCCGCCGGGCAGGCGGCAAGGCTGTTCGAGCCCGGCATGACGGTGGGCATGAGCGGCTTCACGAAGGCCGGCGATGCGAAGGCGCTGCCGCGCGCACTGGTCGAGCGGGCCCGCGAACGGCCGCTGGACCTCACGCTGATCACGGGCGCCTCGCTGGGCAACGACAGCGACGGCATGATGGCCGACGCTGGGGTGTTCCGGCGCAGGTTGCCGTTCCAGGCCGACGCATCGCTGCGCCGCAAGATCAACACCGGTGAAGTCATGTTCATCGACCAGCACCTGTCGGAAACGGCCGAGCAGCTGCGCAGCGGCGCGCTGCCGGCCATCGATATCGCCGTCATCGAAGCGTGCGCGATCCGCGAGGATGGCGCGATCGTGCCCACGATGGCGGTGGGGAACAGCGCCAGCTTCGTGCAGGGTGCACGGCACGTGATCGTGGAACTGAACCTGGCGGCGCCGGCGGCGCTGGAAGGGCTGCACGACATCTACGTGCCGCGCCCGCGCCCGGCGCGCGAGCCGATTCCGCTCACGCATCCGGGCCAGCGCATCGGCGCCACCGCGATCGCCGTCGATCCCGCGCGCATCGCCGCGATCGTCGTCACCGACAGCCCGGACAGCCCGTCTTCCGTGCTGCCGCCCGATGCGGGAACGGATGCCATCGCCTGCCACGTGGTGGCGTTCCTGGAAGGCGAGGTGGCGGCCGGTCGCATGGGCCCCGAATTGCTGCCGCTGCAGGCCGGCATCGGCACCATCGCCAACGCCGTGCTGCACGGGCTCACGCAGTCGTCGTTCCGCAACCTGTCGATGTACTCCGAAGTGCTGCAGGACAGCGCGATCGCCCTTCTCGATTCGGGGCAACTGGCGTTGGCGTCGGCGTCGTCGATCACGCTGTCGGCGCCGGTGCGCGAGCGCTTCCTGGCCAATCTCGACAAGTACCGCGACTGGATCGTGCTGCGGCCGCAGGAAATCAGCAATCACCCGGAGATCGTGCGCCGCCTCGGCATCATCGGTCTCAATACCGCGCTGGAATTCGACATCTATGGCAACGTCAATTCCACGCACGTGGGTGGCACCAGCATGATGAACGGCATCGGTGGCTCCGGCGATTTCGCCCGCAATGGCGAACTGGCGATCTTCGTCAGCAAGTCGGAGGCGAAGGATGGCGCCATTTCCAGCGTGGTACCGATGGTCGCGCACGTGGATCACACGGAACACGACGTCGACGTGCTTGTCACGGAATGGGGCTTTGCCGATTTGCGCGGCCTGGCGCCGCGCGAACGGGCGCCGCTGATCATCGAGCGCTGCGCGCACCCGTTCTACCGCCCGCAATTGCGCGACTACTACGAGCGCGCGCTGCTGCGCGGCGGCCAGACGCCGCACGTGCTGGAAGAGGCCTTGTCGTGGCACGAGCGCTACCGGACTGCGAAGCACATGCGCGCTGCCTGATCGCTTCCCTGGCCCAATAATGGGCCAATGAGCGGGCCAATGAGCAGGCCAATGAGCGGGCAAGCGCGCACCGCAACCTCGCTGTAATTCTCTCCAATTCTCTCCAATTTCAACGATATCCGCGCATCGCCGGAAAACGTTGCAAAATTGCCTCGTATTTTTTATGTCCCTGCAGCGCTCCCGGGCTCCGCTGTGGCAAGATTATTCCCCGTCACTCGCTCATCGAGTCGCCGCGCGCCTGGGACGATGCATGGGAACCGGTCATCATCGCCGCCACGCGTGACGCGATCCGCCAACCGACGTCAACCATCGAGGATGCCCATGAACGCAATACTTGACCATGCCGCGCCAGGAGCGCACACCATTGTTGGCAGCGCCAACGGTACCGAGCTGCTGGCGGGCGGTATCGGCAACGACACGGTGACCGGCGGGGCCGGGAACGACATGCTGCAGGGCGGGCGCAGCGATCGCGGCATGTGGACCTTCACGCTGGCCGGTACCGGCACGCTGGGCGCCTCGCACCAGGCGACGATGTCCGGCCCGGCGCAAGCGGTGGCACTGGCGGAGCTGGATGGCGGGGCCGCGGGCCTGGCATTCCTGGCGGCGCCTCAGGCAACACTGGCCGAGGTGGCGCTGCTCTACCAGGCGGCATTCGACCGTGCACCGGACATCGCGGGCCTGAACCATTGGATCGGGCAGGGCGCCACACTGCAAGCCGTGGCCAGAGGCATCATGATGTCGGCCGAGTGGACGGCGGATGGCGATACGACATCTTCCGACCTGGCTTTCGTGAGGAAGCTGTACCAGCGGGTACTGGGCCGCGAGGGCGACGATGCCGGCGTGGACTACTGGGTGTCGATGATGGGCAGGTTGGACAGCAGGGGCGACATCATGCTGTCGCGCGCCGATGTGTTGCTGGAATTCGCCCTGGGCAGCGAGCACCGGGCACGGTTCGCGGACGGTATCGTCGTTGCGAGCGACACGGTCATGCGGGAAAACGGCTGGATCGGGGGCAGCGGGGACGACCGGCTCGAAGGCGGCGCGGGCAGTGACTGGCTGGCGGGAGGCGATGGCACCGATACCGCCGTCTTCTCCGGCCGGGCCGCCGATTACCGCCTGCACGTGCTCGATGGCGGGCATGTGGTGCTGGGCGCCGGTACGGAAGCGGACACGCTGGCCGGCATCGAAAAGGCCGAATTCGCCGATGGCACGGTCGACCTGTCGTTCACGCAAGGTGGCCAGGTCGAGACGCTGGGCTTGTTGTACCAGGCGGTGCTGGACCGCGACGCTGACCTGGCCGGCATCGGCTGGTGGGCTGGCGAGGACATGCCGGCGGACCAGCTGGCGGCAGCTTTTGCCGCATCGGCGGAATTCCGCGAACGCTACGACTCCCTCTCGAACGATGCATTCGTCGAGGCGCTGTATGCCGCCTCGGACCTGGATGAAACCGCCGCCAGCGGCACCGCGACCTGGCTGGTTTACCTGCAGTCGCACAGCCGTGCCGAACTGGTGGGGGCATGGATCGGACAGGCAGACGTAATCGATGCCCAATTTACAACGGTTGGCCTGTGAGAGTGGGAGATGCCGGGATCTCCCATTAGTAATAGCTATTGCGCTGATTTAATTAATTGGCTTTCCCAATGGGTGGCGTGGCCGTAAAATTTCCTCACGTTCACACCACACAGGAGCCAATCATGAGCCAGCCGCCAATCACCACCGCATCCGGCATTCCCGTTGCCGATAACCAGAACTCGGCCAGCGCCGGCTCGCGTGGTCCGCTGCTGCTGCAGGATTTCCACCTGATCGAGAAGCTGCAGCACTTCAACCGCGAGCGCATTCCCGAGCGCGTGGTGCACGCCAAGGGTTCGGGCGCGTATGGCACTTTCACCGTCACGCACGACATCTCGAAGTTCTCCAAGGCGAAGCTGTTCTCGGCGATCGGCAAGGAAACGGAAACGTTCTTGCGCTTCTCCACCGTGGGCGGCGAAAAGGGCAGCGCCGACACCGAGCGCGATCCGCGCGGCTTCGCGGTGCGCTTCTATACCGAAGAAGGCAACTGGGACCTGGTGGGCAACAACACCCCCGTGTTCTTCCTGAAGGATGGCATCAAGTTCCCGGACTTCATCCACACGCAGAAGCGCGATCCGCAAACGAATCTGAAGTCGGCCACGATGATGTTCGACTTCTGGAGCAAGGCGCCGGAAAGCCTGCACCAGGTGACCACGCTGTTCTCCAGTCGCGGCACGCCGGATGGCTACCGCCACATGCACGGCTTCGGCAGCCACACCTATAGCCTCATCAACGATACCGGCGAACGCGTGTACGTGAAGTGGCACTTCCTCACGCAGCAGGGCATCAAGAACTTGACCGCCGCCGAGGCGAGCCGGCTCGCCGGTGCAGACCCGGACTACGCGCAACGCGACCTGTTCAACGCGATCGCCCGTGGCGAATTCCCGCGCTGGACCGTGTCGATCCAGGTAGCCACCGAGGCCGAACTGGCCGCATGGGAGCAGCGCACCGGCTGGAACCCGTTCGACCTCACGAAAGTGTGGCCGCATGCCGACTTCCCGCTGCAGCAGGTGGGCGTGCTGGAACTGAACCGCAATCCGGTCAACTATCACGCCGAAGTGGAGCAGGCCGCGCTGTCGCCATCGAACGTGGTGCCGGGCATGGGCTACTCGCCGGACAAGATGCTGCAGGCCCGCCTGTTCGCCTATCACGATGCGCAACTGTACCGCGTGGGCACGAACCACCAGTACCTGCCGGTGAACGCGCCACGCTGCCCCGTGCACAACCAGCAGCGCGATGGCGCGATGGCGTTCACCAATGGCGGCGCCGAGCAGAATTACCACACGGTGCAGGCGGGCGGTACGGGTGTGACGGGCCTGGGTAACGGCGAACCGGCGCTGGCGGTGAACGGCCCGGCCGGGCTGTACGACCCGCGCGGCACCGATGACGACTTCACGCAGGCGGGCAACCTGTTCCGCGTGCTGGACGCGGCCGAGCAGCAAAACCTGTTCGACAACCTGGCCGGACCGCTGTCGCAGGTGTCCGACGAGATCATCCAGCGGCAGCTCGGGCATTTCGACAAGGCGGACAAGGCCTATGGCGCCGGCGTGCGGGCCGCGCTGAAGGCGCGGGGCCGGAACGTCGACTGATGTGAGTGCAACGATCCGGCTGCGCTCTTAACCCAGCGGCGTAACCCTGGGGTCGGACCCGCCGGGTCCGACCCCGGCATCTGCCTCCGGGGTAAGCCGGCAGTATGACTGCTTCAAGGGCAAGTTCCGTGGACTTGCCCTTTTGCCGTAAACCCGACGACAATAACGCCATCCAAACCCGACGGATCCCCCAATGACCATCAAAATCAGTCAGAACTTCGACTCCGGCGCGATCGACGTCGTGAGCGCGGAGAGCCCCGCCAGCATCGAGCTGAAGCTGCGCAGCGATTCGCATGCGGACATCCACCAGTGGTTCCACTTCCGCGTGCAGGGCGTGCGCGGCACGGCGTTGAACCTGCGTTTCCTGAACGCCGGCCAGGCAACCTATGCCAAGGGCTTCGAAGACTACAACGCGGTGGCGAGCTACGATGGCGAGAACTGGTTCCGCGTGCCGACATCGTTCGATGGCGAAGTGATGACGATCCGCCACACGCCCGACCTGGACAGCGTGTACTACGCCTACTTCGAACCGTATTCATGGGAACGCCACCTGCGCCTGCTGGGCGAAGTGGCCGAGAATCCGATCGCGCGCGTGCTCGACCTGGGTTCCTCCGTCGAGGGCCGCGACATGAACCTGGTCGTTATCGGTGACCCGGCGGCGGAAAAGAAGATCTGGTTCATCGCCCGCCAGCACCCCGGCGAATCGATGGCCGAGTGGTTCATCGAAGGCCTGGTCGACGCATTGCTGGACGATGCCAACCCGATCGCCCGCAAGCTGTTGCGGCGCTGCGTGTTCTACATCGTGCCGAACATGAACCCGGATGGCTCGGTGCGCGGCAACCTGCGCACGAACGCGGCGGGTGCCAACCTGAACCGCGAATGGATGACGCCGACGGCGGAGCGTTCGCCCGAAGTGCTGTGCGTGAAGCAGAAGCTGCACGAGACCGGCGTCGACATGTTCTTCGACATCCATGGCGACGAGGCCCTGCCGTACAACTTCGTGGCGGGCAACGAGATGCTCGAGACGTTCACGCCGGAGCAGGCCGCGGCGCAGAAGGCGTTCATCGGGCGCTACAAGGATGCCAGTCCGGACTTCCAGGATGCGGTCGGCTACCCGGTCAGCAAGTACAAGGCGGACGTGCTGACGCTGGCGTCGAAGTACGTGGGCCACCACTTCGGCTGCCTGTCGCTGACACTGGAAATGCCGTTCAAGGACAACGCCGACCTGCCCGTGCCGCACGTGGGCTGGAACGGCGCGCGCAGCGCCGCGCTGGGCGCCGCGATCCTGCAACCGATCCTTCTTTCACTGGACAACTGATGGGCATCGAGATCGAACGCAAATTCCTCGTGCAGGGCGACGGCTGGCTGAAGGAGGGCGAGCCGCATGTTCAACCCGTACTGCTGCGCCAGGGCTACCTGTCGTCGCATCCCGAACGCGTGGTGCGCGTGCGCATCGAAGGGGACCACGCCGTCATGACGATCAAGAGCAAGGCGGTTGGCGTGTCGCGCGGCGAGTGGGAATATCCGCTGCCGATGGCCGATGCCACCGAGTTCCTCGACCGGCTGTGCGAACAGCCGATCATCGAGAAATACCGGCGCCGCATTCCCTTTGCCGGGTTCGTGTGGGAAGTGGACGAGTTCCTCGGCGTGAACGCGGGCCTCGTGGTGGCGGAGATCGAACTGCCGGCCGAGGACACGGTGTTCGACAAGCCGGACTGGGTGGGTGCCGAGGTCACGCACGACAAGCGCTACCTGAACTCGAACCTGATCGGTCATCCGTATTCGCAGTGGTGAAACGGCGCTCGGTACGCCTACATGGCGAGACGGTGCAACGCGGCCGTTGCGGGTTTGTCAGGCGCTCTTATTGTCGAGAGAGGTAGGAACCCTCCGACCGGTCGACGATACGGGCGCCGATGCTGCATGCGTGGCGAAAACGCTAATCTTGTCGTCCACGGTCACTGGGACCGTGCCGACCAATGACAGGAGCATCACCATGCGCAAAACCTTGATCGCAGCAGTCCTCGCCACGATGGCCACCGCCGCTTACGCCCAGAGCGGCCAGAGCAACTCGACCGACCCGCAACGCACGCAGGGCGCTTCCAGCAACCAGGCCACGTCCGGCGACACGAAGAAATCGACCTCGAAGAAGCACGGCAGCAAGCATAGTGGCAAGGAAACGGGCGCCAGCTCCGGCACGTCATCCGGTGCGTCCACCGGGGGCACCACGACCGGCAGCCAGGCGGCCGGCACGCCGGGCCAGGGCATGGGTGCCACCCGCACCGAAAGCGGTACCAGCGGCGGCGCCAACACGGGCACCACCGGTGGCGCGACCGGCACGGGCATCAATAGCGGTACCAGCAACGGCTCGAACAGCGGCAGCAATTCCGGCACGGAAAGCAATTCGGCCGGTTCGCTGAAGCGCTGATTGCCATGCGTGCGCTCATCCTGGCACTGGGGCTGGCTGTGGCGGCCGGCGCCGCCGCCCAATCGACCGTTGGCGATGCGCTGAAGAACAAGCCGGGCAGCGTGGGCTTGCAGGATGCCGACGCCAACAGCAGTTCAGCCAAGCGCAAGGCCGCGCCCACAGCGCCGAAGACGAACGACAAGGTGCGCCCCGTGCCCGGCAGGGACCCGGCGCCCCTGGGCAGCACGGCAAACCGGGCAGGGCGGGACAAGGCCGCGCCGGACGACACGTCCGGCCATGGCAACCCGAACGCGGACACCCGCAAGGCCGGCAACGGCAACAATACTTCGGGCAACAGCAACATGACGCGCTGACGTTCCGCCGGGCGAAAAAAAAACCTCGCGCAAGCGAGGTTTTTTATGGGCGCAGCCGATCAGTGGAAATGTTCGGTGCCGGCCGGCGCATCTTCCGGCATTTCGGCATGCACCAGTTCACCTGCCGGGTCGGCGAACAGCGGGGCGCCGCAATCGTCGCAATACTCGGCCACGTAGCGCTCCGACAGCTTCTTCACGACGGTCACGCCGGCCGCGCTCAGGTGCTCGACGATTTCCTCGACCGGCGTGCGTGGCTGCAGCAGGTTCGCCAGGCCGCCCGCCAGCGGGCCTTCGGGTGGCGTGCCTTCCTCGTCCTCCTGGCCATACAGCGGCCAGACGACGCCATAGATCACGTCGGTATCCGAGCGGCGCGTGAAGGCCACGCGGTACTCGTCCACCTGGCCATCGGCCGCTTCCTCGCCGAAACCGGCGATCACCGCGCGCAGGTCCGCCGGTTCGCAGGCCAGCGTGTGCGTCAGGTAATGGACGGCGGCGCGGATCGATACGGGGCGGATCAGCTTGTCGGCTTCGCGGCATGCCATGTAATACGCTTCCGGCAGCAGCAGTTCGATGCCGCAGCCGGGCAGCAGGCGCGCCACGGTGGGCGTGGCCTGCGTGCGCCATGCTTCCAGCGCGGTGCGGCGTTCGTCCGCCTGGTGCAGGTGGGCACCCGGCATCTGCCAGCGGAACATGGGGCCGCCGGCCGGCGCCACGATGGCGGCGATCAGGTAGCGCGTGTCGGCCAGGAACGGCGCCGTTTCCGGCGGCTTCACGTCCGACTTCACGGCCACGCCCTTTACGGCAGCTTGCGCCAGCTTGTGCATCTTGGCATACGTTTCCGCATGCGTGCGCGGCAGCTGGTCGATCGAGAACAGGTTCGAGGCCATGGCCAGCTTCGTGCCGTCCGCCAGCAGGTGGGCGGAGAAGTGGGCCGAAAGGGTGTTCAGGACGTCCGCCGGAATCGGCCCGGAAGCGATCGCGTAGCGGGTCCACGCCAGGATCGGCGCCGCCACCAGCAGCACATCGTGCTGGACCGGCGCGCCTTCCGTCTCGACCGTCAAGGTGGTCGATTCGCTGACGGCTTCCACGCTGTCCATCAGCACGTCGTAGGCGTTCAGGTCGGCGGCGAACAGGCTGTTCAGGGCGGCGTCGACGGTGTCCTGGTGGCTCGTCTTCAGCAGCTTGGTCAGCTGCACGTCCAGCGCACGCTCCCAGCTGCGCTCCTCGAGACGGCTGCCCGCCTGGCCAACGGCCTGGGCGAGGGTGGAAAGGCGCTGGCTGTCGGCAGACAATTTTTGGGATGAATCTTTGGATGGGCGACGCATGGCGCTATCAATCTCGGTAGTGGTGAAAAACTTATCAAACGTATTGTAGTTGATTCGCCGGGGGCTGTCCGTGCATGCGGAACGGATGAGTGGCGGGCAATGTTTGCAAGAGCCCTGGGCGGCGTCTGGTGTCGGACACCATGCAATGGTGTCGGACACCGGTTTTCGCTCGAACATTGTGGATGCTTTAGAGGAAAACCGGTGTCCGACACCTAAAGGTGTCCGACACCAGGCGATTTCCGGGCAATAAAAAAACGCCGGGAAAACCCGGCGTTTTGGCGGAGCGGCTGGCGCTTACGCGGCCAGCAGCTGGCGCAGCACGAACGGCAGGATGCCGCCATGCTTGTAGTAGTCCACTTCGATCGGCGTGTCGATGCGCAGCAGCACGGTGGCTTCCTGCTTCGAGCCGTCTTCGCGGGTGATCACCAGGGTGGCCAGTTGCTGCGGCTTGATCTCGCCTTCCAGGCCGAGCAGGTCGTAGGTTTCCTTGCCGGTGATGCCCAGCGATTCCACGCTGTCGTTGCCGATGAATTGCAGCGGCAGCACGCCCATGCCCACCAGGTTCGAGCGGTGGATACGTTCGAACGAACGGGTGATCACGGCCTTCACGCCCAGCAGCTGGGTGCCCTTCGCCGCCCAGTCGCGCGACGAACCGGTGCCGTATTCCTCGCCGCCGAAGATCATCGTCGGGGTGCCTTCGGCCACGTACTTCATGGCCGCGTCGTAGATCGACAGCTGTTCGCCGGACGGCTGGTGGATCGTGATGCCGCCTTCCACCGCGGAACCGTCGGCTTTCGGCGGGATCATCTTGTTCTTGATGCGCACGTTGGCGAACGTGCCGCGCATCATGATCTCGTGGTTGCCGCGGCGCGAACCGTAGGAGTTGAAGTCGGCCTTCATCACGCCGTTTTCCTTCAGCCACTTGCCTGCCGGGCCATCTTCCTTGATCGAGCCGGCCGGGGAAATGTGGTCGGTGGTGATCGAGTCGCCGAACACGCCCAGTGCGCGCGCGCCGGTGATGTTGGCGTTGTCGGAGACCGGCGGCGTCATTTCGAAGTTCTCGAAGAATGGCGGCTCGGCGATGTAGGTCGACTCCGGCCAGTTGTAGACCTGGCCTTCGACGGACGACACGGCTTCCCACAGCTTGCCCGGGTTGCTCTTCACCTGGGCGTAGTTGGCCTTGAACACTTCCGAGTTCATCGCGAACTTCATCAGCGATTCGATCTCGGCCGAGGTCGGCCAGATGTCGCCCAGGTACACATCGCGGCCGCCCGTGCCCTTGCCGACCGGCTCGGTCATCAGGTCGCGCGTCACGTTGCCAGCGATCGCGTAGGCGACGACCAGCGGTGGCGAGGCCAGGAAATTGGCGCGGATGTTCGGGTGGATACGCGCTTCGAAGTTACGGTTACCGGACAGCACGGCCGCGGCCACGATGTCGTTGGTGGTGATCGCCGCGTTCAGTTCCGGGGTCAGGTCGCCCGCATTGCCGATGCAGGTCGTGCAGCCGTAGGCGGTTACGCCGAAGCCCAGCTTGTCCAGGTAAGGCAGCAGGCCGGCCGCTTCCAGGTATTCGGTGACGACGCGCGAGCCGGGGGCCAGCGACGACTTGATGTGCGGTGCCACGGTCAGGCCGGCTTCCACGGCTTTCTTGGCCAGCAGGCCGGCGGCCAGCAGCACGCTCGGGTTCGACGTGTTGGTGCACGAGGTGATGGCGGCGATCAGGATGTCGCCGTTCTTCACCTGCACGTTGTTCGTCGTTTCGTACGTGGTGGTCAGGTCAGCCGGGTTCTTGTTGAAGCCGTTCTGCGTGGTCGGCTTGGAGAACAGGTCGGTGAAGGTGGACTTCACGTTGCCGATCTCGATACGGTCCTGCGGGCGCTTCGGGCCGGCCAGCGACGGCGTGACCGTCGACAGGTCCAGGTTCACTTCGCGGGTGAAATCGAGTTCGCCGGCCTTGGCCACGCCATACATGCCCTGGGCCTTGAAGTAGGCCTGGAACGCGGCGATTTCTTCCGGCGTGCGGCCGGTGCCTTCGAAGTATTCGATGGTCTTGTCGTCGACCGGGAAGAAGCCCATCGTGGCGCCGTATTCCGGTGCCATGTTGCCGATGGTGGCGCGGTCCGTCACGGACAGCGACTCGGTGCCTTCGCCGAAGAATTCGACGAACTTGCCGACGACCTTTTCTTTACGCAGCAGTTCGGTGATGGTCAGCACCAAGTCGGTCGCGGTGCAGCCTTCGCGCAGGCGGCCGGTCAGGTTCACGCCGATCACGTCCGGCGTCAGGAAGTACACGGGCTGGCCCAGCATGCCGGCTTCCGCCTCGATGCCGCCCACGCCCCAGCCCACCACGCCGATACCGTTGATCATCGTGGTGTGCGAGTCGGTGCCCACCAGCGAATCCGGGTAGTACACGCCGTTGTTGTTGTGCACGCCGCGCGCCAGGTATTCCAGGTTGACCTGGTGGACGATGCCGAAGCCCGGCGGCACCACGCCGAACGTGTCGAAGGCCTGCATGCCCCACTTCATGAACTGGTAGCGCTCGTTGTTGCGCGAGAATTCCAGCTTCATGTTCAGGTCCAGCGCGCCCGGCTCGCGGAAGTGGTCGATCGTGACCGAGTGGTCGACGACCAGGTCGACCGGCACCAGCGGCTCGATCTTCTTCGGGTTCGCGCCCTGCTTGTAGGCGACGTTGCGCATCGCGGCCAGGTCGGCCAGCAGCGGCACGCCGGTGAAGTCCTGCAGCACCACGCGGGCGACGACGAACGGGATCTCGTCCGTGCGGTCCGCGGTCGGGCCCCAGTTGGCCAGCTGCTTCACGTGTTCTTCGGTGACTTTCTTGCCGTCGCAGTTACGCAGCACGGATTCGAGCACCACGCGGATCGACACCGGCAGACGGGAGATCTTGGCGCCCAGGGCCTGTTCCAGCGCGGGCAGGGAGTACAGCTTGCCCTTGGTTTTGCCGGAAATCGGGAAATCCTTGAGCGTGTTAAAAGTGTTGCTAGACATAACCTCTCCTTCAGGTGGGCGTCGTTTCATTATTGATCGAGGGTACTGCTGTTCATTACTGCACTGTTCTTTATCACAGCGTTACATATGGGTCTTGGGCGCATCCGGCGCCGTGGGCACGACACCCGCCGACGTTGCCGGGGCCGGCGACGCTGGCTTGTCGACGGCCGCTTCGATGACCGCCGGGGCCTGCGCCGGTACGTCGGCCGGGTTCAGCTGCTCGGCATTGCGGCATTCGTTGGCCAGCTGGCGATTCTTCTTTGAATCGAGCAGCATGCCCTTGGCGGGAATGCCGATCCAGATCAGCCCATAATGCTTGTTCTCGAAGCGCTGCGCACCCGTCGTGGTGGCCACGCGCGTGAGGCGGTGCAGCCGGGTTTTCCAGCGCAGTGCGACATGGCTTTCGTCGCCAGCGTTCTGGTAGAGCGTAACTTTGTTGCCAAGCTCGCAGTCGTAGTCGACCACGGCGGAGCCGAGCACGTCGGGTTCGTCCGCCTCGGGATCGGGCACGGCCGGCGCCACGGGGGCCGGCTTGGCTTTCGACTTTGCGCCGGACTTTGCCTTGGATGGCTTGGCCGCCGCCTTTTTCTTGGCTTCCGCTTTCGGCTTCGCGGTCTCGACGGCGGCATGGGCCGCGGGGGCGCAGGCCAGCGCCCACGCGGCGCCGCTGGCGGCGATGAATTTCAGGATGGACATTAGGTGTTTTCCGTTGCGTTGGGTTGCGGCTCCAACAGCGCGCTGGCCGCCTCCGGCAGATTCAGGCCCGCCAGCTTCGCGCGCTGCAGTATCGTCCAATAGTAGCGATAGCTCGCGCGGTCGTGCAAGCGGCCATGCTGGCTGATCGGCCCCCAGTTCGCCTTTGCCGCTTCGCCCAGGATCGCCGCCGCCTCATTCACTTCGGAAAGCCGCGGCGCGAAAGCCTTGATGATCGGCTTGATCTGGCTGGGGTGGATGCTCCACATGCGCGTGTAGCCGAATTCGGCCAGCGCACGCTGGGCGTCGTTGGCCACCACGGCCGAATCCTTGATGTCGGTGGTGACGTTATGCGACGGCACCTTGCCGTGCGCATGGCAGGCGGCCGCCATTTCCAGCTTGGCGCGCACCACCAGCGGGTGCACGAACTGGTTCGGCGTGCGCATCGCGTTGGCGGGAATCGCGCCATAGTGGCTGGAAACAAAGTCCATGATGCCGAACGACAGGCATTCGACCTGGGGGAGGGCGGCGATCGCGAACGCGCCGCGCAGCGCGCCGTGCGTTTCGATCAGCACGTGCACCGGCAGATTCTCCCGGCCAGCCTTCACGGCGTGCTGGTTGATGACGTCGATGGCCTTCATGACGTCCTGCACACTGTCGGGCTTCGGCAGCACGATGTAGGCAAGGCGGCTGGCGGCGGCACCGACGATGATCTCGATGTCGCGCGCGAAATGCGGGCTCGACACGTCGTGCACGCGGGCGCCGATGCGGTTGAATTTGTTGTCGGCGGCGTTGACCAGGCTGGCGACGAGCTGCGCATGCGCTTCCTCGTTGCCGGCGGCGGCGCCGTCCTCGCAGTCGAACGTGATGTCGAATACGGGACCAAGCTCTTGTTGCAGGGCCATCGATTTGCGCATCAGCTTTTCGGAGCCGGCGTAATGATCGCAGGCTGGCAGCATCAGCGGCTGGCGTTCGCCCTGGAATAAGACCTCGGATGGATGCATCGTGGATGTTCCGGATGAAGGGACCGCCGCGCGGCCGGAAACGGCAGCGCGGCGACCGGTGTGGAGCGGTGATCGAACCGGTTCCACGGGGGAGATGATTACGGCAGCAGGTGCTTCACGCCTTCACGCTCTTCGGTCAGTTCCTTCAGCGTGAGGTTGATGCGTTCCTGGGAGAATTCGTCGATTTCCAGGCCCTGGACGATCGTGTATTCGCCGTTCTCGGTGGTGACCGGGAAACCGAACATCGTGCCTTCGGGGATGCCGTAGGAACCGTCGGACGGCACGCCCATCGTGGTCCACTTGCCGTTGGTGCCCAGCACCCAGTCACGCACGTGGTCGATGGCGGCGTTGGCTGCCGATGCGGCCGACGACAGGCCGCGCGCTTCGATGATGGCGGCGCCGCGCTTGCCCACGGTCGGCAGGAACGTGTTGGCGTTCCATTCCTGGTCGTTGATCAGGTCCTTGACGGATTCGCCGTTCACGGTGGCGAAGCGGTAGTCGGCGTACATCGTCGGCGAGTGGTTGCCCCACACGGTCAGCTTCTCGATGTCCTTGACCTGCTTGCCGGTCTTCTGTGCCACTTGCGACAGTGCGCGGTTGTGGTCCAGGCGCAGCATGGCGGTGAAGTTCTTGGCCGGCAGGTTCGGTGCCGATTTCATCGCGATGTAGGCGTTCGTGTTGGCAGGGTTGCCCACCACCAGCACTTTCACGTTGCGCGAAGCGACGGCGTCCAGCGCCTTGCCCTGCACCGTGAAGATCTGCGCGTTGGCTTCCAGCAGATCCTTGCGCTCCATGCCCGGGCCGCGCGGACGCGCGCCGACCAGCAGGGCCACGTCGACATCCTTGAAGGCGGTCAGCGGGTCGGAGTGCGCAGTCATGCCTTCCAGCAGCGGGAACGCGCAGTCGTCGATTTCCATCATGACGCCCTTCAGCGCCTTCTGTGCCTTTTCGTTGTCGATCTCGAGCAGTTGCAGGATGACCGGCTGGTCTTTGCCCAGCATGTCGCCGTTGGCGATGCGGAACAGCAGGGAATAGCCGATCTGGCCGGCAGCGCCGGTAACGGCAACACGCATTGGGGTTTTAGCCATGATGAATCTCCAAGTGGAATAAAGAAGCTGACGGATCTGGGTTGCAGGACCTTGTTGCAGGACCCGGTTGCAGAACCTTACCGGCGCCGCGCCGAAACAGCGGTCAACTGGTAAAACTGCAATGATACCAAATTCGTTCCTTGCAAAGGCTCAGCCTTGCGGGTGTATTTCGACGAACTTCGCCTGAATTTCACCCGGGGCGCGCCCGGGTTTCACCCGAGGTTCGCCAAACATCGCCTGCGGTTGGGCCTGTATGTCATCCCGTCCGGTGCGCCATCGGAGCGTCGCCCGGAATAACATCGACGGCGAGTGTAGGCTTGTAGAAGCCTTCTGTCAATGCTATCTTATGTCTTATATAAGACATATAACTTAGTAGGTTTATTACTGGACGGACAGTTCCTTTTGTGGTGAAATCGCGGTCTATGAATCCCGTCACGCCCAACCAGCCCAGCCCAGGCAGCAGTGCGAACGCGCCGGCTGTGCCGGCAGCGGGCGCGACCCCGAACACGCATGCACCTGCCGGGAGCGCCGCCTCTGCTCCGACCGCGCCCGCTCCAACGTTTTCTCCGCTGTACCAGCAGATCAAGGCACTGATCACGCAGAGCCTGCAGTCGGGCGAGTGGAAGCCGGGCGAAATGATTCCCAGCGAAGTGGAACTGGCCAACCGCTACAAGGTCAGCCAGGGCACCGTGCGCAAGGCGATCGACGAACTGGCGGCGGACAACCTGGTGATGCGCCGGCAGGGCAAGGGCACGTTCGTGTCCACCCATCACGAGGCGCGCGCCCATATCCGTTTCCTGCGGCTGCGCCCCGACGAAGGGCAGCCGCATTACCCCGAAAGCCGCTTCCTCGAAGTGAAGCGCCTGCGCGCCCCGGCGGACGTGGCGCGCCTGCTGGACATGAAAACCGGCGACGCCACCGTGTACATCAAGCGGGTGCAGTCATTCGACGGCGTGCCCACGATCGTCGAGGAACTGTGGCTGCCCGGCCAGCTGTTCAAGGGCCTGACGGCCGAGCGGCTGTCCGAATACAAGGGCCCGATGTACGGCCTGTTCGAATCGGAATTCGGCACGCGGATGATCCGCGCCGACGAAAAAGTGCGCGCCGTGCTGGCTGGCGCCGAAGATGCCGCGCTGCTCCATGTGGAGCCGGGCTCGCCCCTTCTTTCGGCCGAACGGGTGTCGTTTACGTATGGCGACAAACCGGTCGAGCTGCGCCGCGGCCTGTACCTGACGAGCCGCCACCATTACCAGAATGATTTGAATTGACGATTTGTCGCGGTTTGCACCCGAAAAATTGATGGGTAGCGCAAACGAATGGAGCAGTGCAGCAAAAATTTGGTGATATGTAAGAATAGATATTGGTCGTTGTGGGGGAATGGGTCAGAATCGCAGTCTCATCATTGTCTTTAGGCAAAGTTGCGCCAAATAGACAGTAAATAAGCGGCAGATAAGCCGCAGATGAGCAAGGGATCGATCCGTTGCGGCGACCATGCGATGCACATATAAGCATTCTCAAAGGGGAGGTAAGCCATGTCTGAAGCCATCAAGGATCCCACGCGCAAGCCGCGTCGGGAATACCGCAACATCCACATCGGTGAACTGGGCCAGTACCGCATGCCGTTGTCGGCGATCGTGTCGATCCTGCACCGCATCAGCGGCATGCTGCTGTTCGTGCTGCTGCCGTTCATCCTGTACCTGCTGCAGGAAAGCATCCGCTCCGAGATCTCCTTCGCGCACTTCCAGGGCATCGCCCAGCATCCGTTCACGAAGCTGGTGATCCTGGCCATGGTGTGGGGCTACATGCACCACTTCTGCGCCGGCATCCGCCACCTGGTGATGGACACGCACGTGGGCCTGGACAAGGATTCGGCCCGCAAGACGTCGGTCGTCGTGCTGATCATCAGTCTGGTCGTGACCCTGCTGGTCGCCCTGAAACTGTTCGGAGTGTTCTGAGATGAAAAACAATATCGGACCAAAGCGCCTCGTCGTCGGCGCCCACTACGGCCTGGGCGAATTCCTCGCGCAGCGCGCCACCGCCATCGTGATGGTGGTGTACACCGTCGTGCTGCTGGGCGCTTTCCTGACTGGCAATAACTTCTCGTATGAGGGCTGGGCCGGCCTGTTCGCGCAGACGTGGTTCAAGCTGTTCACGCTGGCCACGCTGATCGGCCTGTTCTATCACGCCTGGGTCGGCGTCGTTTCCGTCTACCAGGACTACATCAAGAACGTGGGCGTTCGCTTCCTCATTCAAACCGCGTCAGCCATGTGGCTGATCGCGTGCGCCGTGTGGTCGGTGCAGATCCTCTGGAGTGTGTAAATCGTGGCAGCAATCAAATCTTCCATCCCAGTCCGCCGCTTCGACGCGGTGATCGTCGGCGCCGGCGGTTCCGGCATGCGCGCCTCCCTGCAACTGGCAGAAGCTGGCCTGAACGTGGCCGTGCTGTCGAAAGTCTTCCCCACCCGTTCGCACACCGTCGCCGCACAGGGCGGCATCGGTGCTTCGCTGGGCAACATGGCCGAGGACAACTGGTTCTGGCACATGTTCGACACGGTCAAGGGCGGCGACTACCTGGGCGACCAGGACGCGATCGAATTCATGTGCCGCGAAGCGCCGAAGGTCGTGTATGAACTCGAACACTTCGGCATGCCGTTCGACCGCAATCCCGACGGCACGATCTACCAGCGCCCGTTCGGCGGCCACACGGCGAACTTCGGCGAGAAGGCCGTGCAGCGCGCCTGCGCCGCGGCCGACCGTACCGGCCACGCGCTGCTGCACACGCTGTACCAGCGCAATGTGCGCGCCCGCACGCACTTCTTCGTCGAATGGATGGCGCTGGACCTGATCCGCGATAGCGAAGGCGACGTGATCGGCGTGGTCGCGCTGGAAATGGAAACGGGCGACGTGATGATCCTGCAGGCGAAGACGACGATCTTCGCCACCGGTGGTGCCGGCCGTATCTTCGCCGCATCGACCAACGCGTTCATCAACACCGGCGACGGCATGGGCATGGCGGCACGCGCCGGCCTGCCGCTGCAGGACATGGAGTTCTGGCAGTTCCACCCGACCGGCGTGGCCGGCGCGGGCGTGTTGATCACCGAAGGCGTGCGCGGCGAAGGCGGCATCCTGATCAACTCGCAGGGCGAGCGTTTCATGGAGCGCTATGCGCCGACGCTGAAGGACCTGGCGCCGCGCGACTTCGTGTCGCGCTCGATGGACCAGGAAATCAAGGAAGGCCGCGGCGTGGGCCCGAACAAGGATCACGTGCTGCTCGACCTGCGCCACATCGGTAAAGAGACGATCGAGAAGCGCCTGCCGTCGATCCTGGAAATCGGCCACAAGTTCGCCAACGTCGATGCGACGAAGGAACCGATCCCGGTCGTGCCGACGATCCACTACCAGATGGGCGGCATCCCGACCAATATCCACGGCCAGGTGGTCGCACCTTCTGCCGACGGTTCGCAGAAGATCGTCAACGGTCTGTACGCGATCGGCGAATGCGCCTGCGTGTCCGTGCACGGCGCGAACCGCCTGGGCACGAACTCGCTGCTCGACCTGGTGGTGTTCGGCCGCGCGGCCGGCAACCACGTCGTCGCCTCGAACCTGAAGGCGAAGGAACACAAGGACCTGCCGAAGGATGCGTCGGACTTCGCGATGGACCGCCTGAACCGCCTGGAAACCTCGACCGGTTCGGAAAAGGTGCAGGGCGTGGCCAACGATATCCGCGCCACGATGCAGAAATACTGCGGCGTATTCCGCACCGACGACCTGCTGAAAGCCGGCTTCGACGAAATCATGAAGCTGGACGAACGCCGCAAGCACGTGTCGTTCAAGGACAAGTCGAAGGTGTTCAACACCGCCCGCGTGGAAGCGCTGGAGCTGGACAACCTGATCGAAACGGCCAAGGCCACGATCACGTCGGCAGTGGCCCGCAAGGAATCGCGCGGTGCGCATGCGCACAGCGACTTCCCGAACCGCGACGACGAAAACTGGATGAAGCACACGCTGTGGTTCTCCGAAGGCTGCCGCCTGGAGTACAAGCCGGTCGTCACCAAGCCGCTGACGGTGGAAACCTTCAAGCCCAAAGCACGCACTTTCTAAGGTAGCAAAACATGGCACGCACCCTGAAATTCAAGATTTACCGCTACGATCCGGACAAGGACGCCAAGCCCTACATGCAGGACCTGACGGTCGAGCTGAAGGACACCGACAAGATGCTGCTGGACGCGCTGCAGCGCATCAAGTCCGACGTGGACGATTCGCTGGCGCTGCGCCGTTCGTGCCGCGAAGGCGTGTGCGGGTCGGACGCGATGAACGTCAACGGCAAGAACCGCCTGGCCTGCACGACGAACCTGAACGAACTGTCCGAACCGATCATCCTGCGCCCGCTGCCGGGCCTGCCGGTGATCCGCGACCTGATCGTGGACATGACGCAGTTCTTCAAGCAGTACGAGTCGATCAAGCCGTTCCTGATCAACGATTCGATCCCGCCCGAGAAGGAACGCCTGCAGACGCCGGCCGAGCGCGAAGAGCTCGATGGCCTGTACGAATGCATCCTGTGCGCGTGCTGTTCCACGTCGTGCCCGTCGTTCTGGTGGAACCCGGACAAGTTCGTCGGCCCGGCCGGCCTGCTGCAGGCTTACCGCTTCATCGCCGACTCGCGCGACGAAGCCACCGGCCAGCGCCTGGACAACCTGGAAGACCCGTACCGCCTGTTCCGCTGCCACTCGATCATGAACTGCGTGGACGTCTGTCCGAAGGGCCTGAACCCGAACAAGGCCATCGGCAAGATCAAGGAACTGATGGTCCGCCGCGCGATCTGATCCGCCCGGTCCATGCTACGAATCACTGAAACAATGAACACTGAAGACAACCGTTCGCATCAGGAAGACCCCGCCAACCGTGCCCGCCT
Source organism: Pseudoduganella lutea (assembly GCF_004209755.1). Lineage (NCBI taxonomy): Bacteria > Pseudomonadati > Pseudomonadota > Betaproteobacteria > Burkholderiales > Oxalobacteraceae > Pseudoduganella > Pseudoduganella lutea. Next base: position 4,823,218 of record NZ_CP035913.1, read on the forward strand.
GCGCTGGCGGTCCCGGCGGGGGCTGCTGGAAAACGATCTGATACTGACCCGTTTTCTCGATGCGCACGAGACGGAATTGACCGACGAAGAAGTGGACGCGCTGACGCGGCTTCTCGACTTGTCGGACAATGCGCTGATGGATCTGGTGCTGGCGCGCAGCGAGCCGGAAGGCGAGCTCGATCTGCCGCATGTGCATGCACTGCTGGGTCGTCTGCGCCGCGCCTGATTTTTTTACAATAGCCGCACCTCATCCAGGAAGGAAGAGCCATGAATACTTCTGATAACAAAGCTACCTTGTCGTTCTCCGACGGCAGCGCCCCGATCGAATTCCCGATCTACAAGGGCACCGTCGGCCCGGACGTCATCGATATCCGCAAGCTGTACGGCGCGACCGGCAAGTTCACCTACGACCCGGGCTTCATGTCCACCGCGGCGTGCAACTCGTCGATCACCTACATCGACGGCGACAAGGGCGAACTGCAATACCGCGGCTACCCGATCGAGCAGCTGGCCGTGAACGCCGACTTCATGGAAAGCTGCTACCTGCTGCTGAACGGCGAACTGCCGACCGAAGCGCAGAAGGCCGAGTTCGTGACCACCGTGACGAAGCACACGATGGTCCACGAGCAGATGCAGTTCTTCTTCCGCGGTTTCCGCCGCGACGCGCACCCGATGTCGGTGCTGGTCGGCACCGTCGGCGCGCTGGCGTCGTTCTACCACGACTCGCTGGACATCAACGATGCCAAGCAGCGTGAAATCTCCGCGATCCGCCTGATCGCCAAGATGCCGACGCTGGTCGCCATGGCCTACAAGTACTCGATCGGCCAGCCGTTCATGTACCCGCGCAACGACCTGTCGTACAGCGCCAACTTCATGCGCATGATGTTCGGTAACCCGTGCGAGGAATATGTGGTCAACGACGTGCTGGTGCGCGCGCTGGACCGCATCCTGATCCTGCACGCCGACCACGAGCAGAACGCTTCCACGTCGACCGTCCGCCTGGCCGGTTCGTCGGGCGCCAACCCGTTCGCGTGTATCGCGGCCGGCATCGCCTGCCTGTGGGGCCCGGCACACGGCGGCGCCAACGAAGCGGCACTGACGATGCTGAAGGAAATCGGCTCGGTCGAGAACATCCCGTCCTTCATCGAGAAGGTCAAGGACAAGAACTCGGGCGTGAAGCTGATGGGCTTCGGTCACCGCGTGTACAAGAACTTCGACCCGCGTGCCACGCTGATGCGTGAAACCTGCCACGAAGTGCTGAACGAACTGGGCCTGCAGGACGACCCGCTGTTCAAGCTGGCCATGGCGCTGGAAGACATCGCGCTGAACGACGAGTACTTCGTGTCCCGCAAGCTGTACCCGAACGTCGACTTCTACTCGGGCATCGTGCAATCGGCACTGGGTATCCCGGTCTCGATGTTCACCGGTATCTTCGCGATGGCCCGTACCATCGGCTGGATCGCCCAGTGGAACGAGATGATCGCCGATCCGGAACAGAAGATCGGCCGCCCGCGCCAGCTGTTCGTGGGTTCGACGGTGCGCGACGTGCCGAAGCTGAAGGATCGCAAGTAATCGTCATCGGTTACGGTGCACTGAAAAGCGGGCTTCGGCCCGCTTTTTTTTCGTGTGCGCCCAGCATGGGCGCACTCTTGTGGGTGAAAGTCCCGCCGCGAGCTGACCACAGCAAGCGAAGTGAAGCGCAACTGCGGAAGGGTGACCGACTGTGGGGAGGAAGCGTGGAGCGAAACTGCGAGCCGATGGACAAGAATCGGATATAAGGCGCTGCCGAGCAGGGCGAGCGGGCACGTAACCGCGAAGCTCTTGTGGTCAAGGCGAAGTGGCGTAGATCTGGCGGTTGTGCAGTGAAGGAGTGCGTTCTTACCTGGGGAGATCTCGCCTCATGCCTGAAAGGGCGACGTGGCAGCACGGAGCGAGAAGTCAGCAGAGGCCGTAGTAGCTTCTTTTTTTTTCTGAGAGGCAAAGGGCCAAACGAGTAGGAGTGTCCGACACCTTGTCGATGAATCGGGTAAGGCATCAGATGTCCGCAGAAGCGGAGCGGGTCGCGGTAAGGCGGGGTGAAGCCTCGTCCCAAGCTTCCAGTGATGAAACCCGGTTCACGCGGCAGAAAACGAAAGACACAGGGCGAAACTTGCTCACGCAAGCGCTCGCGAGGGAAAACATGCATCGCGCGTGGAAGCGCGTGAAGGCGAACAAGGGAGCCGCAGGTGTCGATGGGCTGGATATCAGCCAGACTCAAGAACATCTGAAACACGCTTGGCCGACCATCAAGAAACAACTGCTGGAAGGCACGTACAGGCCGATGCCGGTGCGGCGTGTGGGCATTCCGAAGCCGGATGGAAGCGAACGTGAGCTGGGGATACCCACCGTGATCGACCGTCTGATTCAGCAGGCACTGCTGCAAGTGCTGCAACCGCTGATCGACCCTACCTTTAGTGAACACAGCCATGGGTTTCGGCCCGGCCGCCGTGCGCATGATGCCGTGCTCAGGGCACAGCAATATGTGCAGGAAGGCTACCGCGTCGTGGTCGATGTGGACCTGTCGAAATTCTTTGACCGGGTCAACCACGATATCCTGATCGACCGCCTACGGAAACGCGTGAACGACATCGGAGTGATCCGGCTGGTGCGCGCCTACCTGAACGCGGGAATCATGGATGGCGGTATGGTAAGCCAGCGAATGGAAGGTACGCCGCAAGGCGGGCCGCTGTCTCCACTGCTGGCCAACGTGCTTCTCGACGAGGTGGATCGCGAACTGGAACGCCGGGGCCACCGCTTTGCCCGCTATGCCGATGACTGCAACGTGTATGTGCGCAGTGAGAAAGCTGGCGAGCGGGTGATGGCCCTGCTCAAGCGTCAATACGACAAGCTGCACCTGAAGATCAATGAATCGAAAAGTGCAGTGGCTAGCGCATTAGGCCGCAAATTTCTGGGGTACGAGCTTTATGCAACCAAGAAAGGAGCGGTCAAACGGGCTGTGTCGGACAAAGCGCAAGACACGTTTCGGCAACGGATCAGGCAACTTACTCGCCGGTCCGGTGGCCGCAGCATCAGCGAGATAATCGACAAACTCCGCCCCTACGTGCTGGGATGGAAAGCCTATTTTGGACTGTCGCAAACTCCAGGAATCTGGCGTGAACTGGATGAATGGATGCGTCATCGAATGCGGGCGATCCACCTGAAACAATGGAAACGAGCGAAAACGATATATCGTGAGCTGCTCAATCTCGGGGCAACGCCCAATGTGGCGTTACGGGTGGCGCAGAACAGTCGCCGCTGGTGGCGCAACAGCCGATTTGCTCTAAATAACGTGCTGACGATCGCTTACTTTGATCGCCTCGGCATGCCACGCCTCACTTAACCTCAACTACTCGAACCGCCCGGTGCGGACCCGCATGCCGGGTGGTTTGGCAGGGGACCGGTCAGCAATGCTGACCGCCCCTATGCCGATCTTTCCTCTACTGATTCCGCTGCATGGGATCATGTATAGTCAGTGCCACTGATTAGCAAAGGAAACTCCATGAAACATCGATCGACGGCGGCAATGGCCGTCCTGCTGGGTGTGCTGGGCACGGCGGCGGCCGAGGCCCCCGACGTGCCGTCGAAGGCGTTCGTGGACCTTTGCATGAGCACGTTCGGCAATCCCGACGCCGTGCGGACCGCCGCCCTTGGCCGTGGATTCAAGGCGGCGCCGGAGTTCAAGGAACGCCTGATGCGCAAGGGTGGCGAGGGCGACGTCTATGCCGCTCGCGACCTGGCGCTCGTGGTGGAGCGGGGCAGGCGCATGTGCACGGTATTTGCAAAGAGCGATAATCCCGAAGCCACGGGGGCACACCTGAAAAGCTGGCTTCCGCCGGCATCGACGCCGTTCACGGTCGCTACCGAAAATGTCAGCGGCACGGGCAACCAGTCGACGGTGATGTACCGGATCAGCAAGGAGGGCAAGCCGTTCGCGGCGTGGACATTCAGTACCTACAAGGGTCAGGGAACGTTCAACGTCGCCATCACGCTGCAGTGATCAGGGGAGGCCTGGTCCCGATGGTTGATGCCCGACCTGGCCGCATCGTGCCGGCGGACCGGCACGATGGTTTTCAACGAAACCGGCTGGAACGGGCGGCCATCCGGTGTTGTATATTGCACCGATGACCTGGACCGTTTTCATGCAGCGCCTGTTCCAGCGGCGCCAGGCAACGACGAATATACTGCCGCCGGCAAAACGCATTCACCTCAATGCACACCTCCGTGCGCTGGGCTCGGAGACGGACGCCGATACCATCCGCAATGCGATGCGGCATCGGGATGGCTATGTGCGCGAAGCCGCGCTGATCCGCTGCACCGAACTGGGGTTGGCGCAACTGCTGCCGAACGTGGCCGAACGGCTCAACGACTGGGTACCGCAGATACGGCATGCCGCGAGGTGCGCCATGCTGGAACTGCTGGTGGCCGCGGATGCGCCGCTTGCCTTGGGCGTGCTGCTGGACGTGCAGCGACTCGCCGGCGCGCTGCGGGAAGACCATTCGGCCTGGATCGCCAGGTTCGAATGCGCGCTGCTCGAGAAGATCGGCGTGGCGATGCTGTTCGATGCCACGCGCGATGCCGCCTTGAAGATATCCCGCGCCAGTTTCGACCTGCTGGCACGCCATCGCGCAGTCGATGCACGCACGCTGGCGCTGGCGGCGCTGCATTCGCGGCGCGACGTCGTCCTTGCCTTGCGGGCACTGGATGCGTTTGCGCCGCGGGCTGGCGAGGCATCGCCGGAAGCTCGCGACATCTACCTGCTGGCGATGCGGTCGTCATACGGTGCGGTACGGGCGCGGGCACTGCCATGGTTGCTGTCGATGTCGCCAGGCGACGTGGCCGAGCAGGCCGTCATCGACGCGCTGCTGGACAGCCAGTCAGGGACGCGCATCGCCGTGGCAGCCTATCTGCGGAACACGGGATTCGACTTGCGCGCGCATTACCGCGGGCTGCTAGTTGCGGGCACGCTGCCTGCCAGGCGCCTCGCCACCGCGTTGATGTCGGTTGCCGACTTGCGCGACGTGGACGATCTTCCTTTCATCCAGGGCTTCACCGCATCGCCGGCGGCGCCGCTGCGCAGGGCCGGCTACCTGGGCTGGCTGAGGATCGCACCGCACGACGCTACGAGCAGCCTGACGCGCGCCAGGCGCAATACCTGTCGACGTCCGCCTGCAGGGCCGCCCTCGAAGCGCTGGCCGGCCAGCGTGCATGGGTGAGCCAGCGGGTGGCCGCGGAGCTGGCATTGCTGGCGGCGCCCGGACACCGGCCCGGCCGGTGACGAAGAACGCGCCTCAGGACACGCTGGCCAGGATGCGCGCCTGTTCTTCTTCCGGTCCCGGCCGCTGCTGCGCCCAGTAGTCGATGACGAGCGAGCGTTCCAGGCAGGTACCGAGCGTCTTGACGAAGCGGACGTGGGCGGGATGGTTCAGGTAGTCGTCGCGCGCTTCGGCGCTCGCGAACGTGAGCGTGAAGCAATGCGTGTAGCCGTCGTTCAGGCCTTCCGGGCTCACGTTCGTTCCCGTTTCATAGGCAACGATGCCGGGGATCGCATCGGGCAATTGTCCGAAGCCGGCAACGACGGCGTCGACGGCTTCGGCCGCGGCATCGTCCTTGAATGCAAACAACACGACATGACGCAGGACCAAATCGGGGATCTCGGCAAGCATGGCAGTCCGGTAGAGTGATTGACGGTCTATCGTACACCGCCGTGCGGCGGCCCCGCGCGCAGATCGGGCACCGGTCGTGCCACGGCCTTCACTGTTGCGCCAACTGACTTAATTTTTCCTCGGCGGTATTCATCGGCTTGCCATTCTGGTATCGTTTCACCCGCATTTTTTGTCGCGCTTTTATCGCAACCGGCGGTGGCGGCAGTTGCCACGGGGAGAAGACGATGCACATGGGTACCACCGAACTGTTCCTGATCGCGATGACGGCCATCGTCGGCATTCCCTACCTGGTCTGGCGGCTCGGCGATACCGATTACTGGGCGCCGCTCGTGGTCGTGCAGACGGTGACCGGCATCATCCTCGGGCCCGGCATCCTGGGCAAGGCCTACCCGGAATACTACAGTTTCGTGTTCACGCCGGCCGTGATCAACTGCCTGAACGGCCTGGCATGGTGGGCCGTGATGCTGTTCGTGATGCTGGCCGGGATCGAGCTGGATCTGAAGAAGGCGTGGGCGTACCGCCGCGAAAGCTCGATGACCGCGGGCCTGGCACTGGGCACGCCGCTGCTGCTGGGGTGCGTGGCGGCGGGCGGCATGCTGGCGTTCGACGGCTGGGCCGGTGCGAAGGCGGCCGACTGGCAGTTCATCACGGGCGTGGGCATGGCCTGCGCCGTGACGGCGCTGCCGGTGCTCATCATGCTGATGGAAAAACTGGCGATCCTGCGCCAGCCGCTGGGCCAGCGCGTGCTGCGCTACGCCAGCCTCGACGACCTGCTGATCTGGGGCGTGCTGGCGCTGATCCTGCTGGAGTGGGAGCGGGTAGGGCGGCAGGTAGGCTTCATCGTGCTGTTCGTGCCGGTGACGATGCTGTTCCGCCGCCTGATGGCAAAGCTGGCCGAGCGCGACCGCTGGTTCGTCGCACTGATCTGGCTGTGCGTGTGCTCGTTCGCGGCGGATTGGGCGGGCCTGCATTTCATGGTTGGCGCCTACCTGGCGGGCGCGATCATGGATGCGGAATGGTTTGGCGAAGAAAAGCTGGACAAGATGCGGCAGGTGCTGCTGCTGACGCTGATGCCGGTGTACTTCCTCAGCACGGGCCTGCGCACCAACTGGGCGGTGGGCGGCTATGCCGTGTTCGTGGCGGCCGGCGTGCTGCTGCTGGCCTCCACGGCGGGCAAGCTGGCCGGGGTCCATGCGGCCGGCAGGATGCTGGGGTGGGGGCGAGCGGAGTCGTCGGTGATCGGCTGGCTGCTGCAGACAAAGGGACTGGTGATGATCATCTTCGCCAACATCCTGCTGGACAAGGCGATCATCTCCAGCGAGACGTTCACGGCGCTGTTGCTGATGGCCGTGGCGAGCACGATGTTGACGGTGCCCGCCGTGTACCCGAAGTTGCGGGCGGTGGCGCAGCTGGTGTACAAGGCGGCTTGAGCTGCCATGGTGTCGGACATGTTTTTCCGGATGCCTTTACCGGAAAAACGTGTCGGACACCGGTTCGCGTGTGGGACAGCCTCATGGGAAAACCGGTGTCTGACACTATTTTCTGGACAAATACCCAGAAAATAGTGTCAGACACCTGGCAGCGTAACGCCACGGCTGCGGGCTAATGCGCAGCGAGCCATTGTTCGAGCGCGGGCCGGGTGAGCGGCTGGCTGATGTAGTTGCCCTGCACGCTGCTGCAGCCGTTGGCGGCGAGGAAATCGTGCTGGTCGCGCGTTTCGACGCCGGTGGCCACCACGCGGATATTGAGGTTGTTGCCGATGTCGAGCATGGTTTTCGCCAGCGCGCCGCTGCCCGCCACGCCATTGATTTCCTGCACGCGCTGGCGCGTCATCTTCAGCTGGCTGACCGGCAGCTGGCGCAGGCAGGTGAGATTGTTCATGCCGGCGCCGAATTCATCGACGGACAGGCGGATGCCCAGTTCCTGCAGGCCGTTGGCCAGCCGCGTGGCCTGTTCCGGGTTGTTCATCAACTGCTCCTCGCGCATTTCCAGCGTGAGGCGGCTGGGGTTCACGCCGTGGTGCGCCACGCGCTGGGCGATGTGGGGCAGGTAATCGCGCTGCGTGAACTCGCGGCTCGACGCGTTGACGGAGATCGGGATGTTGGCGAAGCCCAGGTCCGCCAGCCGGCGCAGCGTGGAGCACACGTCTTCCAGCACGCGCCGGCCGAGAGGCACGATCAGGCCGCTTTCTTCCGCGTCGGGCAGGAAATCGGCGGGCAGCAGTTCGCCCCGTTCGGGGTGGCGCCAGCGCAGCAGCGCCTCGATGCCGAGGATTTCGCCGGTGCCCACGGCCACGTGCGGCTGGAACAGCAGGTACAGGTCGTCCCGTGACAGGGCCTCGCGCAGCGCCACTTCCATGCGTTGCCGGGCGGCGGAACTGTCGGCCATGCCGGGCGAATAGAAATGCACCGCATCCGGCCCGCCGTGCTTGCCCTCGTACATGGCGACGTCCGCCGCGTGCAGCAGGTCGCCGGCCGTGCGGCCATCGTCCGGCCACACGGCCACGCCCATGCTGGCGCCCACCGACAGCAGCCTGCCGTCGATGTCCATCTCCGGCGCCATCGCGCGCCGGATCCGTTCGATCATCTTCAGCGTGTAGCGCAGGTTCGGCTGCGCCGCCAGCACCATCACGAATTCGTCGCCGCCGAGGCGCGCCACCGTGTCCGATTCGCGCAATGCAGACTGCAGGCGTTGCGCGACCTGCTTCAATACCATGTCGCCGGCCGAGTGGCCCATCGTGTCGTTGATTTCCTTGAACTTGTTCAAGTCCATCAGGATCACGGCCACCTTGTCGTCGGCACGCTGGGCCGCCTGCAGCGCGTGCTCGAGGCGGTCGCGCAGCAGCAGGCGGTTCGCCAGGCCCGTCAACGGATCGTGCGTGACAAGATGCTCGAGCTGGCTGGTGCGCTGCTTCAGCGCGGTGATGTCCTCGATGATGCCGATGAAGTGCGTGACGTGCCCGCCCTGGTCGCGCACCGGCGTGACCGACAGGTGGTTCCAGAACAGCTCGCCGTTCTTGCGCTTGTTGCGGAACACCACGGTGGCGGCCCGGTGCGCCGCGATCGCGCTGGCCAGGTAGGCGCGCTGTTCGTTGTCCATGTCGTGGGCGGCCATGAAGCGCGAGTCGTGATTGATCGCTTCCACGGCCGTATAGCCGCTGATGCGCTCGAAGGCCGGGTTCACGTATTCGATCGGGTTGTCGCGCCCTTCGTGCCGGGTGATGACGATGCCGTTGCTGGCGGCGAGCAGGGCGCGTTCGAACAGCTCGAGCTTGTCGCGCTGCAGGTAATGCCGCGTGAGATCGACGCCCATGCCGCACAGGTAGCGGCCGTCGCCCTCGATCGACAGCCGCGAGCCGACGAACAGGAAGGGCGTGGTGCCGCCGCTGGCGTTGCGCACCCGGGCTTCGATCTGTACGCGTTCGTCGCCCTGGAACACGGCGCAGAAGGCGCGCGACACGCGGGACCGCGTGTCGGGCTCGAACAGTTCGAGCATGTGCATCGAGCGGAGCCGTTCAGCCGACAGGCCGGTGACCTGTTCCAGCTGCCGGTTCCACAGCACGAAGTAGCCGGACTCGTCCAGGACATAGAAAGTGCCAGCAAGCAGATCCATTACGTCCTGTAACGGCAAATTGCCGACCAGGGCGGCCGCGCTTTCCACCATGTCACTCCTTGAAGTTGTTGTTATACCCGATGCAAGCACAGCTGCCAGCGCGCGGCCGGCGGCTCGTGGCCGCCGGCCGAGACTGGCTACGTGAAACTTGCTGATGCTTGGGAAGGAGTGTGGCGGAAATCAGTAGAGAGTGACGCGCGGTTGCAATCGAAGGATGAGCGAGAGTTTCTATCTGAAAGTTTCTATCTGAAAGTTTTGATGTGAAAATTTTCAATCCGAAAGTTTCAGTCCGTCTGCTTCAATCCCTGGGGCGATCCTCGTCCAGCAGCGTGGAAATCTCGGCGCGTTCGCGCTCGGTAACGTGGCCGCCGCGCAGCGCCGCCAGCACCAGAGCCTTGCCGGAACCGGCGAAGGCCTTGTGGATAAGGTCCTTCAGCAGGCTGGTCTGCATCGAGTCCTGTTCCTGGGCCGGCGCATACACGTGGGCGCGGGCGCTTTCATCGCGGGTGACAAGGCCCTTGCCATGCATCACCTGGAGCAGGCGCAGCACGTTCGCATAGGTCAGTTCCGGCCGGCTTTCCAGCGCGGCCGCATGGACCTGTTTTGCCGTGGCCGGCCCAAGGCCGTACAGCACGCGCAGCATCTCGAGTTCCGCCGCGGTGGGTTTCAGAAGCTTGGTCATGGTGGTAGCGCGCACATGGCAACGTCGTGAAAAGCGTGAGAAGTAGAATAAATGATCTAGAAAGGAATGTCTACCTGCGACCCGCAACGCAGGGTTTCTCCCTGCGTTCTCATGACCAGGCAGTGTCCAATTAACTCAATGGTGGTTGTTGCATCTCAATGCAGCGTGCTATCCTAAGTGGCTATTTCTGGAAGCTTGGAAGTAAATTGTCTTTCGGGCAACCAAAGAGGTCCTTCCCCCACAACTTGATGTGCGATCCGCTAACCGGTCAGGCCGTGTCGCGGAAGGTTTGTATAACCCGCCCCATACTCGCGAAGCGCGAAGAAAGGTGAGCAAGAATGATGCAGCAACAGACGTCCAACTCCTACCTGTTTGGTGGGAATGCGCCGTACGTAGAGGAACTCTACGAAGCGTACCTGGAAAACCCCGGTTCCGTGCCCGACAACTGGCGCGCTTATTTCGACGCGATGCAGCACGTGCCCGCCGTCGACGGCTCCAATAAACCCGACGTCAATCACTCCTCCGTGATCGCCTCGTTCGCCGAGCGCGCGAAGGCTGGCCCGATCCGGACCGTGACCGCCACGGCCGACGCGGAAATGGGCCGCAAGCGCGTGGCCGCCACCCAGCTGATCGCAGCCTATCGCTACCTGGGCTCTCGCTGGGCCAACCTCGATCCGCTGCAGCGCCAGGAGCGCCCGGCGATCCCGGAACTGGATCCGACCTCCTACGGTTTCTCCGATGCGGACATGGATACCGTGTTCAACATCAGCAATACGTACTTCGGCCCGGAGACGGCATCGCTGCGTGACCTGCTGAACTACCTGCGCGAAACGTACACCCGTTCGATCGGCGCGGAGTTCATGTACATTTCCGACCCGGCCGAGAAGCGCTGGCTGCAGGAGCGCCTGGAGTCGATCCGCTCGACGCCGAACTTCACGGCCGAAAAGAAAAAGCACATCCTGGAACGCCTGACGGCCGCCGAAGGCCTCGAGCGCTACCTGCACACCAAGTACGTGGGCCAGAAACGCTTCTCGCTGGAAGGCGGCGAAACGTTCATCGCCTCGATGGATGAGATCATCCAGCGCGCCGGCGAAAAGGGCGTGCAGGAAATCGTCATCGGCATGGCCCACCGCGGCCGCCTGAACGTGCTGGTGAACACCCTGGGCAAGGCACCGAAGGACCTGTTCGAGGAATTCGAAGGCAAGCACGGCGACGACCTGCCGGCCGGCGACGTGAAATACCACCAGGGCTTCTCGTCCGATATCTCCACCGCCGGTGGCCCGGTCCACCTGTCGCTGGCGTTCAACCCGTCGCACCTGGAAATCGTCAACCCGGTCGTCGAAGGTTCCGTCAAGGCGCGCATGGACCGCCGCGGCGATACGCAGGGCGCGCAAGTGCTGCCGATCCTGGTGCACGGCGACGCCGCATTCGCCGGCCAGGGCGTGGTGATGGAAACGCTGAACCTGGCGCAGACCCGCGGCTACGGCACGGGCGGCACGGTGCACATCGTGATCAACAACCAGATCGGCTTCACCACCTCGGACCCGCGCGATGCGCGTTCGACGATCTACTGCTCCGACGTCGTGAAGATGATCGAGGCACCGGTGCTGCACGTGAACGCCGACGATCCGGAAGCCGTGGTGCTGGCTTCGCAGATCGCGCTGGACTACCGCGCGCAGTTCCAGAAAGACATCGTTGTCGACATCATCTGCTTCCGCAAGCTGGGCCACAACGAGCAGGACACCCCGGCGCTGACGCAGCCGCTGATGTACAAGAAGATCGCGCAACACCCGGGCACCCGCCGCCTGTACGCCGACAAGCTGGCGGCCCAAGGCGTGATCCCGGCCGACGGCGGCGACACGATGGTTGCCGCCTACCGCGATGCGATGGACGCCGGCAAGCACACCGTCGACCCGGTGATCTCGAACTTCAAGAACAAGTTCGCCGTCGACTGGCTGCCGTTCCTGAACCGCAAGTGGACCGACGCGGCCGACACCGCCGTGCCGCTGACGGAACTGAAGCGCCTGGCCACCCGTATCACCACGGTGCCGGAAGGCTTCAAGGTGCACTCGCTGGTGGAAAAAGTGCTGGCCGACCGCGCCAACATGGGCAAGGGCGAGCAGAACCTGGACTGGGGCATGGGCGAACACCTGGCCTACGCGTCGCTGGTATCGTCCGGCTATGCCGTGCGCCTGACCGGCCAGGACGCCGGCCGTGGCACGTTCACGCACCGCCACGCCGTGCTGCACGACCAGAACCGCGAACGCTGGGATGCGGGCACCTATGTGCCGCTGCAGAACGTTTCCGAAAACCAGGCACCGTTCACCGTCATCGACTCCGTGCTGTCGGAAGAAGCGGTGCTGGGCTTCGAATACGGCTACTCGACCGCCGAGCCGAACACGCTGACGATCTGGGAAGCCCAGTTCGGCGACTTCGTCAACGGTGCCCAGGTGGTGATCGACCAGTTCATCAGCTCCGGCGAAGTGAAGTGGGGCCGCGCGTCGGGCCTCGTGATGCTGCTGCCGCACGGTTACGAAGGCCAGGGTCCGGAGCACTCGTCCGCCCGTCCGGAACGTTTCCTGCAGCTGTGCGCCGAGAACAACATGCAGGTGGTGCAGCCGACCACCGCATCGCAGATCTTCCACCTGCTGCGCCGCCAGATGGTGCGCCAGTTCCGCAAGCCGCTGGTCGTGATGACCCCGAAATCGCTGCTGCGCAACAAGGATGCCGGTTCGCCGCTGTCCGAGCTGGCCAAGGGCGCGTTCCAGACCGTGATTGGCGAAACCGATGACAAGATCGATGCGAAGAAGGTCAAGCGCGTGATCGCCTGCTCCGGCAAGGTGTATTTCGACCTGGCCAATGCCCGCAAGACCCGCGGCCAGACCGACACGGCCATCATCCGTGTCGAACAGCTGTACCCGTTCCCGCACAAGGCATTCGCCGCCGAACTGAAGAAGTTCCCGGCACTGACCGAAGTGGTGTGGGCGCAGGACGAGCCGCAGAACCAGGGTCCATGGTTCCAGATCCAGCACAACATCTTCGAGTCGATGGATGCGGGCCAGCGCCTGGCGTATGCCGGCCGCCCTGCCTCCGCTTCGCCGGCTGTCGGCTACTACGACAAGCACTACGCCCAGCAGAAAGAGCTGCTGGAAACGGCGTTCTCGAAGCTGAAGGGCTTCATCCTGACCAAGTAACAGCAAGGCACGCCGCGCGGCGCTCGATGCGACCGCGCGGCCCCGACGCATCTATCGAATACACGGAGTTTTACCAATGGCACAAATCGAAGTCAAAGTTCCCCAACTGTCGGAATCCGTCGCCGAAGCGACCCTGCTGGCCTGGCACAAGCGGGTTGGCGAAACTGTCACGCGCGATGAAAACCTGATCGACATCGAAACCGACAAAGTGGTGCTTGAACTGCCGGCACCCGCCGCCGGCGTGATCGTGCAGATCATCCAGAACGACGGCGCCACCGTCGTCGCCGACCAGGTGATCGCGATCATCGACACGGAAGCTACCGCCGTGGCTTCGCCAATCCCGGTCACCGCCGCACCTGTCTCGGTTGAAGCGCCAGCGACTCCGGCTCCGGCCGCGGCCGCCACCGGCGGTGCGAAAGGCGACGTGGCCATGCCGGCCGCCGCCAAGATCCTGTCCGAAAAAGGCCTGTCCGCGACCGACGTGTCCGGCTCCGGCAAGGATGGCCGCGTGACCAAGGGCGACGCCCTGGCCGCTTCCGCCAAGCCAGTTGCACCGGCACCGGCCGCTGCCCCAGCCGCCGCCGCCAAGCCGGCCCTGCAGAAGATCGCCGCGCCGACGTCGCTGAACCTGGGCGACCGTCCGGAAGAGCGCGTGCCGATGAGCCGCCTGCGCGCCCGTATCGCCGAGCGCCTCGTCGAATCGCAATCCACCAACGCCATCCTGACCACCTTCAACGAGGTGAACATGAAGCCGGTGATGGACCTGCGCAACAAGTACAAGGACAAGTTCGAGAAAGAGCACGGCGTGAAGCTGGGCTTCATGTCCTTCTTCGTGAAGGCCGCCGTGGCCGCACTGAAGAAGTACCCGATCCTGAACGCTTCGGTCGACGGTAACGACATCGTCTACCACGGCTACTTCGACATCGGTATCGCCGTCGGTTCGCCGCGCGGCCTGGTGGTGCCGATCCTGCGCAACGCCGACCAGATGACGATCGCCGAGATCGAGAAGAAGATCGGCGAATTCGGCCAGAAAGCCAAGGAAGGCAAGCTGACGCTGGACGACCTGACCGGCGGCACGTTCTCGATCTCGAACGGCGGTACCTTCGGCTCCATGCTGTCGACCCCGATCATCAACCCGCCGCAGTCGGCGATCCTGGGCGTGCACGCGACCAAGGACCGCGCCGTGGTGGAAGATGGCCAGATCGTGATCCGCCCGATGAACTACCTGGCGATGTCGTACGACCACCGCATCATCGACGGCCGCGAAGCCGTGCTGGGCCTGGTGGCGATGAAGGAAGCGCTGGAAGATCCGGCGCGCCTGCTGCTGGACCTGTAATCGAAGCGTAGGTAAATCACCGCGTGCCGGTACGCCACCGGCGTGTGAAGACGTGGTGTCGGACACCCCTGGGTGTCGGACACCGGTTTTTCCCGCCGGCGCTCGTGCTCTCAAAGCACCCCGGCATTAAAGCGAGAGGCATCCTGTGACCATCTCCGACGAAATCCGCCGCCTGCACGAGCTGCACCAGGCGGGTGCCTTGACCGACGCGGAGTTCGCCCGCGCCAAGGAACGCCTGCTGGACGGGGCACCTGGCCACGCGGCTGGCGCCGGCAACGGCGACCTGTCCAGCGAACTGTCGCGATTGCGCCGTTCGCGCGCCGACCGCTGGCTGGGTGGCGTGTGCGGTGGACTCGGCAAGGCTTCCGGTGTCGATGCGTGGATCTGGCGGCTCGTGTTCGTGCTGTTCACGATCTCGTTCGGCTTCGGGCTGGTGATTTACATTCTGTTGTGGATATTCGTCCCGGAAGAGGAACGTCTGCCGGGAGACGAAATAATTGGGAAATGACACATGAGCACTAAACAATTCGACGTAGTGGTGATCGGCGCCGGCCCCGGCGGCTATATCGCGGCAATCCGCGCGGCACAGCTGGGCTTTTCCGTGGCCTGTATCGATGAATGGGCCAACGAGAAGGGCGGCCCGGCCCCGGGCGGCACCTGCACCAACGTCGGCTGCATTCCGTCGAAGGCACTGCTGCAATCGTCCGAGCATTTCGAGCATGCCGGCCACGCGTTCAAGGAGCACGGCATCGAAGTGTCCGGCCTGGCGCTGAACCTGGGCCAGATGCTCAAGCGTAAGAACAACGTCGTGAAACAGAACAACGACGGCATCCTGTACCTGTTCAAGAAAAACAAGGTGAGCTTCTTCCACGGCCGCGGCGCGTTCGGCGGCGCAGCGACGTCTGAAGGCTACCCTATTGAAATCTCCGGTCCGACGACCGAGACGATCACCGGCAAGCAGGTGATCGTGGCAACGGGTTCCAACGCCCGCGCGCTGCCGGGCGCACCGTTCGATGAAAAGCTGATCCTGTCGAACACGGGCGCGCTGGCCATCGAAGGCGTGCCGGCCAAGCTGGGCGTGATCGGTGCCGGCGTGATCGGCCTGGAAATGGGCTCCGTGTGGCGCCGCCTGGGTTCCGACGTCACCGTGCTGGAAGGCCTGCCGACGTTCCTGGGTGCTGTCGACGAGCAGATCGCCAAGGAAGCGCACAAGCTGTTCACGAAGCAGGGCCTGAAGATCAGCCTGGGCGTGAAGGTGGAATCCGTGACGGCCGGCGAGAACAACGTGACCGTGAAATACGCGGATGCGTCGGGCGCCGCCCAGGAAGCCGTGTTCGACAAGCTGATCGTCTCGATCGGCCGCACCCCGAACACGAATGGCCTGGCAGCCGACAAGGCCGGCCTGGCGCTGGACGAGCGCGGCTTCATCGCCGTGGACGACGACTGCAAGACCAACCTGCCGAACGTGTGGGCGATCGGCGATGTGGTGCGCGGCCCGATGCTGGCGCACAAGGCCGAGGAAGAGGGCGTTGCCGTGGCCGAGCGTATCGCCGGCCAGCATGGCCACACCAATTTCGACACGATTCCCTGGGTGATCTACACGTCGCCGGAAATCGCGTGGGTCGGCAAGACCGAGCAGCAGCTGAAGGCTGCCGGTACGGCCTACAAGGCAGGCACGTTCCCGTTCCTGGCCAACGGCCGCGCACGCGCGCTGGGCGATACGTCGGGCATGGTGAAATTCCTGGCCGATGCCACGACCGACGAGATCCTGGGCGTGCACATCGTGGGCCCGATGGCTTCCGAGCTGATTTCCGAAGCCGTCGTGGCGATGGAGTTCAAGGCTTCGGCCGAAGACATCGCCCGCATCTGCCACGCGCACCCGTCGCTGTCGGAAGCGACCAAGGAAGCGGCACTGGCCGTCGACAAGCGCACGCTGAACTTCTAAGCGTCGACACGTAGTTGTGCGCCGGGCCGGTCATCATGCCGGCCCGGTGTTTTTGTATGAACAGAATCTCTCATGAACGTCCTCGAGTTTTACCAGCATGCGCTGGAACAGCGCAACTTCAAGCCCGATGAAGCCCAGCGCCGCGCCGTGGAACGGCTGCAGCAGTGCTACGACGAATGGGTGGACTACAAGGCCCAGCGCTCGAACAGCTTCAAGCGCCTGATCAACCGGCCCGACCCGCCGCGCGGCGTGTACATGTGGGGCGGCGTGGGGCGCGGCAAGTCGTTCCTGATGGATTCGTTCTATTCGGTGGTGCCGGTGGTGCGCAAGACGCGCCTGCACTTCCATGAATTCATGCGCGCCGTGCACATCCAGCTCGACGAGCTGATGGGCATTGCCGATCCGCTCGACGAAGTGGCCAAGCGCATCGCCAAGAAATACCGGCTGATCTGCTTCGACGAATTTCACGTGTCGGACGTGGCCGACGCGATGATCCTGTATAACCTGATGAAGGCGCTGTACGACAATGGCGTGTCGTTCATCATGACGTCGAACTACGAGCCGTCGACGCTGTATCCGGACGGGCTGCACCGCGACCGCATCCTGCCCACGATCGCGCTGCTGCAGGACCGGATGGATGTGCTGAACGTGGATGCCGGCGTGGACTACCGCGGCCGCGCGCTGGAGCAGGTGGATGCGTATTACACGCCGCTCAATGCCGCCACCGATGCCAAGTTGCGCGAGGCGTTCGTGAAGCTGGCCGACACGCAGGAGGAAGATCCGCACGTGACGGTGGAAGGGCGCGAGCTGCATGCGCTGCGCCGGGCCGGCACCGTGATCTGGTTCGATTTCCAGACGCTGTGCGGCGGCCCCCGCTCGCAGAACGACTATCTCGAGATCGCCAGCCGTTTCCATACCGTGATATTGTCCGGTGTGCCGATGATGTCGGCCGGCCAGTCGTCCGAAGCGCGCCGCTTCACGTGGCTGATCGACGTGTTCTACGACCAGGGCGTGAAGCTGGTGATGTCCGCCGAGGTGGAACCGGAAGAGCTGTACACATCGGGCATGCTGGCCAACGAATTCCACCGCACCGTGTCGCGCATCGTCGAGATGCAGTCGCGCGAGTACATGGAAAAAGCCCAGCGCGGTGGCGCGGCCGCCCTGACCTGACCTTGAAATTCACGGATCGAAAGATGGCATTGCATTTGAAAGCTTGGATGTGGATGGGCGGCCTGCTGCTGGCCGGTGGCGCGCTGGCGCAGCCGGCCGCGCCCGTCCAGTCGGTGGAACAGGCCGACGCGGTATTGGCGCAGGTGGCAAAGGACCGCGCGGCGGCCGAGAGCGAATATGCCGCTGGCGAGAGCGTGTGCTACACGAAGTTCTTCGTGAATAACTGCCTGGACAAGATCAAGGAACAGCGGCGCGCGCGGCTCGCCGAACTGCGCACGCTCGAGATCGACGCGAACTATGTCAAGCGCAAGAGCGCCGTCGACCTGCGCGACCGCGAACTGCAGGACCGCAACCAGCGCGACGCCGCCGAGGAAGCCAAGCGCGCTGCCAACCCGCCGGCACCGCACGCCGCCCCGGCCGACAAGCCGCGCCCGCAACCGGCCGGGACACTGCCCGCCCAGCGGCAGGCCGAGCACGCCGCCCGCGAGCAGCAGCGCGCCGCGCAGGATGCGGCCGAGGCAGGCGAGCGCGCCCGCAAGGTCGAGGCATTCCAGCAAAAGCAGGTCGATGCCGCCGAACGGCAGAAACGCGTGGCCGAAAAGCAGGCCGAACGCGCCGCCAAGCGCGCGAAACGGGAAGCCGATGAAGCCGCGAAGAAGGCGGCCGAAGCCGAACAGGCAAAGCAGAAGGCGCAGGGCAAGTAAGCCTTTTGCAACGACAAAACTGGGGACGTACCCCTGTTTCCAGGCAAGATTTCCTGGAAACAGGGGTACGTCCCCAGTTTTGCTTGGATGATTATTTCTGCGCCAGCAGCGTGCGGATCCTGGCTTCGGTCTTGTCGTAGTCGCCTTCGCCGAAATGCGTGTAGACCACTTTCCCTTTCTTGTCGATCAGGTAAACGGCGGGCCAGTACTGGTTGGCGTAGGCATTCCAGGTGGCATAGCGGTTGTCCTGCGCGACCGGGTAGGTGATGTCGAAGCGGCCGATGGCCTTTTTCACGTTGGCGGCGCTGCGCTCGAACGGGAATTCCGGCGTGTGGACGCCGACCACGACCAGCCCCTGGTCCTTGTACTTGCGGTGCCATTCAGTGACGTGCGGCAGCGTGCGGATGCAGTTGATGCAGGTGTACGTCCAGAAGTCCACCAGCACGACCTTGCCGCGCAATTGCTGCATCGTCAGCGGGGCGCTGTTGTGCCATTGCTCGATGCCCGTGAACTCGGGCGCGGTCAGGGGGACGGTGACGGGTGCCGGGGCGGGTGCGGCCGCGGCGCTCGTGCCGAGCAGGGCTGCGGCGATGAGGGTCAGGATGGTTTTCATGTCAGAGTCCTTTTACTTGGGGGAAGAAGTCGGCGGCCTTGGCATACAGCAGCGCGTCGTATTGGAAGTACATCGCCAGCGCGGTCAGCACGATCAGCACGCCGAAGACCTGCTGCAAGCGCACGCTGTACCGGGCGACCAGGCGCACCCGCCGCGTGACGGCCTGGCCGCCCAGCAGGATCGCCAGCATCGGCACGGCGGCGCCCACCGCATACAGGAACAGCAGCCACGCGGAGCGCGCCACATCCTGCGCACCGGCCACCAGCACGAGGATCGATGCCAGCACCGGGCCGGCGCATGGCGTCCACACGGCGCCCAGCGACGCACCGAGCAGGAAGCCGCCGTTCTCCGGCACGGGAAAGGACGGCAGCTTTGCCATCAGCCAGTCGTAGGGCTTGCTCCAGATGCGCAGCAGGCCGAATGCGCCGAGCAGCAGCAGCGATGCGTTGCGCAGCGTTTCCTGGGCCACCTGCACGGCGCTCGACGCCGCACCCAGCAGCAGGCCGGCCGCGGTAAAGGTGACGATGAAGCCGGCGATCGTCATGAACGGCCCGGAGCGGCTGAAGGCCTTGCCCGGCTGGCCGGCGGCCGTGCCGAACAGGATCGGCAGCACGGGCAGGATGCAGGGCGAGGCGACGGTGAAAACGCCGGCGGCCAGCGCCAGCGGTGCGTCGAGCAGGTGGTTCATGGCGGACTTTCGTGAGTGGCGATGTGGTCATTGGACCGCGGCCACGTATCGCCGGTGTGTCGCGCCATGGGGAGAAACGAAACGCTGTTTGTCCGCGCCGGGGGCGGATACATTGGCATACAAATGCCTGGCGCCGTTCGGCTATAACGTCGCCAAGGAGGACTTCAAATGAACCCGTTCAAGACATTCAGGCGCCTGGTGGCGATCTTGCTGTTCGCCGGCGCCGGCATCGCCGCCGAGCTGCGCCATCCGGGACCTTGTCCTTTGGTGACAATACAAGTGAAACGCCGTGCGCTAAGATAAAGCGATGAACAAGACCATGAACGATACCGACCATATCCTGGTCGTCGACGACGACCACGGCATCCGCGAGCTGCTCGCGACCTACCTGGAAAAAGAGGGCATGCGCACCTCGGTGGCCGCGAACGGCCGCCAGATGCGCGCCGCGCTGGATGCGGCCACGCCCGACCTGATCGTGCTGGACCTGATGCTGCCCGGCGAGGATGGCCTGGCGCTGTGCCGCGAGCTGCGCTCCGGCAAACACCGTAACGTGCCGGTGCTGATGCTGACCGCGCGCGACGACGAGGTGGACCGCATCATCGGCCTGGAAATGGGTGCCGACGACTACCTTGCCAAGCCGTTCGGCGTGCGCGAGCTGCTGGCCCGCATCCGCGCCGTGCTGCGCCGCACGCGCATGCTGCCGCCGAACATCCAGGTGACGGAAAGCGTGCAGATGCTGGCCTTCGGCGAGTGGAAGCTCGATACCACGCACCGCCACCTGCTCGACGAGCAGGGCACGATGGTGGCGCTGTCCGGTGCCGAGTACCGGCTGCTGCGCGTGTTCCTCGATCATCCGCAGCGCGTGCTCAATCGCGACCAGCTGATGAACCTGACGCAGGGCCGCAATGCCGACATCTACGACCGCTCGATCGACCTGCTGGTGAGCCGCCTGCGCCAGCGCCTGGGCGATGGCGCGCGCGAGCCCCGCTACATCAAGACACTGCGCAACGAAGGCTATGTGTTCTCGTCGGCCGTGACGCTGCTGGCGGATCCGCCGTGAACCGGCTGTACGATTTCATGCCGCGCAGCCTGTTCGCGCGAATCACCCTGATCCTGTGCGTGGGCCTGGCCATGGCGCAGGCATTGTCCACCTGGCTGACGGTGATGGAGCGGGACCGCGCCCTCGTGGACATCATGACCGGCTACGTGGAGCGTGAGGTGGTCACGTCCGTCGCGCTGCTCGACCACGTGCCGGCGGCCGAGCGCGAACGCTGGCTGCCCCAGCTGGCGCGGCGCAGCTACCGGTTCATCCTGGGGCCCGGCATTCCCGGCGTGGCGCCGGACGCGGAACTGTCGCGGCGCTTCGCCGGCGCGATCGCCGATGGTATCGGCAAGCGCTACCCGCTGACGGCGAACGCGGTACCGGGCGATGACGAGCGCTTCCAGGTGCACCTGGCGCTGTCGGACGGTGCGCCGCTGACGATCGACATGCGACCGATGGCCGGTGCGCCGCTGTCAAGCTGGCTGCCGGCCCTGCTGGCGATGCAGCTGGCGTTGCTGGGAGCCTGCTGCTGGGTGGCCGTGCGCCTTGCCACCCGCCCGCTGCACCAGCTGGCGCAGGCTGCCGACGGCCTGGGCCCGGACATGAAGGCGACCCGGCTGCCGGAAGAGGGACCGTCCGAAGTGGTGCGCGCCGCGCGCGCCTTCAACGCGATGCAGGACCGTATCGCGCTGTATGTCGCCGAACGCATCCGCATCCTCGCGGCGATCTCGCACGACCTGCAGACACCGATCACGCGCATGCGCATGCGGGTGGACATGATGGACGAGAGCGTCGAACAGGGCAAGCTGCGGCAGGATTTGCGCGAACTGGAAACGCTGGTGAAGGAGGGCGTGGCGTATGCGAAGACGCTGCATGGCACGCAGGAAGAGCCGCGCCGGATCGATCCCGACGCGCTGGTCGACAGCCTGGTGTGCGACTACGTCGATGCCGGGCAGGACGTGCGCCTGCGCGGCACGGTCGGCATGCCGCTCGTCACGAAACCGCAGGCATTGAAACGCATCCTAGGGAACCTGGCCGACAATGCGCTCAAATTCGGCGGCGCGGCGGAAATCGAACTGGGCATGGCGCCCGGCGGCCGGCCGACGATCGCGGTGCTCGATCGCGGGCCGGGCATTCCGGACGACCAGCTGGCGGCGGTCTTCGAACCATTCGTGCGGCTGGAGGAATCGCGCAACCGGGAAACTGGCGGCACCGGGCTCGGCTTGTCGATCGTGCGGCAACTGGCGTCGACACTGGGTGCCGAGATCGTGTTGCGCAACCGCGAAGGTGGCGGGCTGGAGGCGAGGGTGGTGCTGCCGGCCACTATGGCAGGCTAGGCTTCCACCAGCCGCACGATCGCCATCGTGCAATTGTCGCCATTGCCCTGCGCGCGTTCGCGTGCCTTGTCGACCAGCAGTTCGGCGGCCTGGCGCGGCGTGCGGCGCGAGACGGCGGCGGCCAGTTCACCGTCGGCGAACCATGGCCACAGCCCGTCCGTGCAAAGCAGGAAACCGTCGCCGGCCCGCAGCTTGTCATGCGAGCCGACGGATACGAACGGTGCTTTCAGCCGGTTGCCCAGCACATTGTTCAGCAGTTGCGAGGCGCGGTGCCGGCGGGCGGTAGCAAGGGCCAGTCCGTCGTTGGCGACGAGGTGCCCGATGTAGTCGGCGTCCCCCGTCTTGCCGGCCGGAGCGCCGCCGGCGAAACGGTACAGCCGGGCGTCGCCCACCGTGGCCCAGATGGCCTGTTGTGCCGGCGTCAGCACCAGCAGGGCCATCGCCGACTGGGCAGTGCCGGCATCGGGCAGCGGGTTCATGACGAGCACCTCGTGCGTTTCCTGGGCAATGGCGCGCAACAGCTGGCCGATGCGTTCGATGCTCGGGGCATCACCGGGCCGGTATTCGTCGAACAACTGTTTACTTGTATGCAGCAGTTGCTCGGCGCCGGCCGCGGTCGCGTGACCGCCATCGCCGACGACGGCCAGCACATAGCCGGGCGCCTGCGCGGCCGTGAAAAGGGCCGCGCGGTCGTGCTGGCGGGGCCGGTCGCCCACGTGCTGCGCGGTGCCGGCTTCGATTTTGTAGATGCTCATGATGGCGGGAAAAGGCTCCCGGCTTCTTTCCGTTGCTGACCTGAGTTAAACTATGCCCTAGCGAGCAGTTTGGTGGCAAGCAATAGTTGCCATGTGGATTGTTGTGCTGTTAGCAAATGATGTTGGTAGGACGATGTTGGCAAGACAATGTTGGCAACGACGTTGGCCTTGAGCTTGGTAGCCCCCACACTGGTAGCGAATTCCCCCATGAAGAACGAAGAAGAGATCCGGCGCCGCATCGTCGAACTGGACGTGGAGCATCGCGACCTGGATGCGGTGATCGAAATGCTGACGCGCGAAGGCCATCACGACCAGCTCCAGCTGCGTCGTTTGAAGAAACGCAAACTGCAATTGAAGGACTACATCACGCTGTTGAAGATGCAGCTGGTGCCCGACGTACCTGCCTGATTTTCGCTTGAGCAACAGCCGAGCAATAGCCGAGCAATAGCCCAGCAACAACCGAGCAATCACCTAGCAAGAAGCAAATTGACCGACCAAGACCAGACGCCAGCCGTTCCCGACGGCCATGGCGACGATTCCGTTTCCGCAGCCGCTCCCGGCAAATACGATGCCGAAGTCGAGCGCCTGTTCGGCGTCGGCGGCCCGCTGGGGCCGGCGGTCGGCGGTTTTCGTCCCCGCAAATCGCAAACCGAGATGGCGAAGGCCATTGCCCAGGCCATCGCCGAACAGCAGACGCTGATCGCCGAGGCGGGCACCGGCACGGGCAAGACGTTCGCCTACCTGGTGCCGGCGCTGATGTGGGGCGGCAAGACGATCGTGTCGACCGGCACGAAGAACCTCCAGGACCAGCTGTTCCTGCGCGATATTCCCACCGTGCGCGCCGCATTGAAGGCGCCGGTGTCGGTGGCGCTGCTGAAGGGCCGCGGCAATTACCTGTGCCATTACCACCTGGAGCGCACGCTGGCGAACGGCCGGATGACGTCGCGCGAGGACGTGGGCTACCTGCGCGAAATTTCCCGCTTCCTGAAGATGACGCAGACGGGTGACAAGGCCGAACTGGCGCGCGTGCCGGAGAACGCGCCGGTGTGGAACCTCGTCACGTCCACGCGCGAGAATTGCCTTGGCCAGGAGTGCCAGTACAACCAGGACTGCTTCGTGCTGAAAGCGCGGCGCGAGGCGCAGCAGGCGGACGTGGTGGTCGTCAACCACCACCTGTTCTTTGCCGACGTGGCGCTGAAGGATACCGGCGTGGCCGAGCTGCTGCCGTCGGCGAACACGATCATCTTCGACGAGGCGCACCAGCTGCCCGATACGGCCACGCTGTTCTTCGGCGAGACGGTGTCCACCAGCCAGGTGCTGGAACTGTGCCGCGACGTGCTGGCCGAAGGCCTGGCGCATGCGCGCGACGGCGCCAACTGGGCCAGCGTGGTCTCCGTGGTGGAGAAGGCGGCGCGCGACCTGCGCCTGACCTTCCCGCAGGATGTGGTGCGGCTGTCGCTGCCGCAGATCGCGCCGTCGTCCGAGTTTTTCCCGGCGCTGGAAAAGCTCAAGCAGGAGCTGGACGGCATGCTCGAGGTGCTGGAAGGGCAGGCGCAGCGCGCCGAGACCATCGAGCATTGCCGCACGCGCGGCCTGGAACTGGCGCAGAAATACAAGGACTGGACCTACGATCCCAAGGTCAAGGTGCCGCCGGGCAAGGAGGCCGTGTACTGGGTGGAGGCGTTCGCCAGCTCGCTGCAGTTGCACAAGACGCCCCTGTCGATCGCACAGATTTTCAGCAACCAACGCGAAGGCACGCCGCGCAGCTGGATCTTCACGTCGGCGACGCTGGCGGTGAAGAACGACTTCAAGCACTTCTCCCATCAACTGGGGCTGTACGACGAGCCGGCGATGTCCTGGCCCAGCCCATTCGACTACGCGGAGCAGGGCATCCTGTATGTGCCGCAGGGATTGCCCGATCCGAATTCGCTGGGCTACACGGACGCGGTGCTCGATTGCGCGCTGCCCGTCATCGAGGCGGCCGGCGGGCGCACCTTCCTGCTGTGCACCACGCTGCGCGCCGTGAAGCGCGCCGCGGAGCGGCTGCGCGATGAATTCGAGCGCCGTGGCCTGAAGTTCCCGCTGTTCGTGCAGGGCGACCGTGGCCGCACCGAGCTGCTGGACCAGTTCCGCAAGGCCGGCAACGGGGTGCTGATCGGTAGCCAGAGCTTCTGGGAAGGCGTGGACGTACGGGGCGAGGCGCTGTCACTCGTCATCATCGACAAGCTGCCGTTCGCGCCGCCGGACGACCCGGTACTGGCCGCGCGCATCGAGGTGATGGAAAAGAAGGGCATGAACGGCTTCGTCCACCACACGCTGCCCGAAGCGATCATCAACCTGAAGCAGGGCGCCGGCCGGCTGATCCGCGATGAAGGCGACCGCGGCGTGCTGATGCTGTGCGATCCGCGCGTGATCACCAAGCCCTACGGGCGCCGCATCTGGCAAAGCCTGCCACCTTTCAAGCGCACCCGCGAGCAGGCGGAAGTGATCGCCTTCTTCCAGCCGCCCGCGGCGGAATAATTCCTCCTTGATCCCTCCATGGCGCGTTGACTGCGCAGTCGCTTGACTGCGCAGTCAACCTGCAAATGAGATTTGCGCCAGCGCAAAGTAACCGTTGACCAGCTTGTTACAGTGGGCCGCAGCAGTTACACAAAAAAAGTCAAATCAGGGGAGAAACAGGAGAGGACGACATGACGATCCGCTATGGCTGTTTCTTCAGCTATGCCCATGGCCAGCATGCCTACATGAGGGAATTCCGCAATGCCCTCGTCGACGCGCTGCGCTGCTACCTCGAACCGCACCTCGATACCGAAGCCGAACTGTTCGTCGACAGCGAACAGCTTGGCGGCGGCGACGATTTGGACACGAAAATCGCCCGCGCCATGTGTGAGAGCGCATGCATGATCATGATCTACACGCCGAAGTACGAGGCCCACGCGTACACCCGGCGTGAATTCGCCGCCATGCAGATGATCGAGGCCGAGCGCCGTGCCTGGTATCCGCTGCCCAGCCACCTGATCATCCCCGTGATCATGACGCGGCACCCGATCGGCCTGCCGCCCCAGATCAGCGAACCGGGCTTCTATGTCGACTTCTCGCGCTACACGCTGGCGACGGGCGACCTGAAGACGAACCCAGATTACCTGCCCGACATCGCCAAGATCGTGCAGCGCATCGTCGCCCATTATCACTACCTGAAATACAGTATCCCGCCCGGGCACGATTGCGGCCGGTTCGTGCTGCCGCCGGCGCCGCCGGAATGGCGCCCGGTGCCGCCGCCGCATTTCCCCCGGTGAGTGTTCCTCGCCGCGCCACACCGTTTTTCATGTGTCCACGCACGTTTCCACAGGTTTTTCTTCGATAAGGGCCCCGCCATGGAACCGCACCGACTGTCCCTCCCGTCGCTCGACGAACCCGGCGAAGTCGCCACCTTCTATTCCCACAAGGGCGGTGCCGGGCGCACGATGGCGCTGGCCAACCTTGCCGTCATGCTCGCGCGCCGCAACAATGCAACCGTGCCGACGCTGATGATCGACTGGGACCTGGAAGCACCGGGCCTGCACCATTATTTCCGCGCGAGCGGGGAGGGGCCGGGCGTGCTGGAACTGTTCGAGGCTTGCCGTGACCAGCTGCTGCGCCGCACGCGGCTGGCGGCCGGTGGCGACGACGCGGTGGTGGCCCAGGCCGTGCTGGATGCGGTGGGCTGGGAGCAGTACGTGACCCGGGCGGACAATGGCCGCCCGCTGTACCTGATGCGCGCCGGCCGGCAGGATGCGAGCTACCCGGAACGGCTCGCGCGGCTGGACTGGGAAGCATTGTTCGACGCCTGCCCGGCACTGTTTCGCGTCTTCGCGGAAAACCTGGCGCGGCGTTTCCGCCACGTGCTCGTGGACTCCAGCGCGGGGCGTGGCGGTACGACGGGCATCTGCACGACGCTGCTGCCAACGAAGCTGGTGCTCGTGTTCGCACCGAACCGCCAGAACCTGGAAGGCATCGAGGCGCTGGTACAGCGCGCCACCACCTGGCGCCGCAGTCATGAGGAAGAACAGCGCCAGATGCTGGTCTACCCGCTGCCTTCGCGCATCGAGATGGACGATTCGTCACGCCGCGCGCTGTGGCGGCGGGGCGATCCTGAGCGCGGCGTTCCCGGTTACCAGCCGCTGTTCGAACGAGCATTTGCCGAAGCTTACGGGTTGTCGCGCATGTCGCTGGAAAGCTATTTCGACGAAGTGCAGTTGCAGCAGGCGCACAGTCTCGCATGCGGCGAACCGCTTCCCGTCCATGGCGACGAGGAACACGACCGCTTTTCCGTCACGCGCACGTTCCAGGCATTCCTTGGATGGTTCCTGGGCGGTTACCGGCCATGGCAGTCGCGCGATGAAATTCCGTTGCTCAATGCCGTGGCGCAGGGCCGGGCGGCAATGGAGCGCGGCGGCGGCCGCGGCGTTTCGCTGCCGCTGGCCCGCGACCTGGCCCGCCTTGGCGAACTGTATCGCCGCGAGGGCCGCCTGGATCAGGCCGCCGGCTGCATCGAGGAAGGCCTGGCGCTGCACGTGCTGATCCTGGGCGACGACCATGCCGATACGCTGGACAGCAAGGCGGCGCTGGCCGACCTGCTGTTCGAGCAGGAAAAGTATGGGGAGGCGCATTTCCTTCAGGAAACGGTGCTGGAAGTGCGCGAGCGGCTGTTCGGCGCCGGCGCACCCGTCACGCTGGAAGCGGCTTCCGCGCTGGCGGCAACGCTGGCGCAACTGCACCAGACACCCGAAGCGCTGGCGCTGCAGGATGCCGTCATCGACGCCCACCAGCGCCAGCTGGGCAATGAACATCTGGCCACCATTGAAAGCCTGGCGGTGCGCGCCGACATCCTGTGCCACGGCGAACAGCTCGAGGGCGCCGTGGAACTGCTCGAACAGGTGCTTGCGCTGCGCAGCCGCCTGCTGGGGCCTGAACACGCCGACACGGTGCGCACGCGCAAGGTGCTGCTGCAGGCACGCAACCGGCTGAAGCAGCCGGAGCGCCCGGCCGCGCGCGATGTGCACGGGAGCAAGCAGGAGTGTGGACACGAATGTGGGCAGGAATGTGGGCAAAAGCGCGGGCGCGATCCGCAAGGCATCGGCATCGAGCAGGGGCGCGCGGCCTATCCGGCAAGCCGCGAACGGCGCGTTACGCCGGACGAGCTCGCCGTCGATGGCGACCTGTCCACGTCGCGCCTGCGCTGAAAGCGCCACATTCCGCAGCACAGGGCAGTGCCAGCATGTGCTGGACGGGCGTTGCTTCAGGTAAAATTCCCCTATGAGAATCCTGATCAGTAACGACGACGGCTACCTGGCGCCCGGCATCAACGCACTCGCGGACGCGCTGGCCACGATCGCCGACATCGTGGTGGTGGCACCCGACAGCAACCGCTCCGGCGCATCGAATTCGCTGTCGCTGGACCGGCCGCTGTCGGTGCAGCAAGCCGCCAATGGTTTCTATTTTGTCAATGGCACACCCACCGACTGCGTGCACGTGGCATTGACGGGCATGCTCGTCGAACGCCCGGACCTGGTGGTTTCCGGCATCAACAATGGCCCCAATATGGGGGACGACACGCTGTACTCGGGCACGGTGGCGGCTGCTACCGAAGGCTACCTGTTCGGCATTCCAGCCATTGCCTTCTCGCAAGGCGAATGGGGCTGGGCCCATATCGACGATGCGGCCAAGGCAGCGCGCGACATCGTGCTGCGCTACGCCGATGCCCTGGCGAAGCCCTACCTGCTGAACGTGAATATCCCGAACCGGCCCTACGATATGCTGGGCCAGCCGGTTGCCACGCGGCTGGGGCGGCGACACCAGGCCGAACCGGTGATCAAGAGCCACGACCCGCGCGGCCGCGAGATTTTCTGGATCGGCCCGCCCGGTGCCTGCAAGGATGCCGGCGAAGGCACCGATTTCCACGCCGTACAGCAGGGCAACATCTCCATGACGCCGTTGCAGATCGACCTGACCCATCGCACACAACTCGACCTCCTGGCAAAGGCCCTCGGATGACCGACAAGCCCCGTAACTTCCCGCTGCCCCTTTCGTCGGTGACGGACAAGGGGCAAAAGAAGCAACCCGTCTTTGGCCCGGTGGCAACACCGCAGACGGCGACGCGCAATGCCGCCTACAACGCCTTGCACAACACGGCCCCGAACACGGCGGGCAAGCCGACCCATGCCCCGGCACCCGGCATGCCGGCGTCCACGCATGGTCTCAATGCGCGGCCCGGTCGCCCGGTCGGCGTGCCGCCCGAGCGCGTGCCGCCGGCGGCACCGAGGCAGGATGCACTGGTGTCGGGCGCGGTGCGGCGCGCGATGGTGGCGCGGGTGGCGCAGCAGGGCGTGCGCGACCGGGCAGTTTTGAGTGCGCTGGAAGCCGTGCCGCGTCACCTTTTCGTGGAAGAGGGGCTGGCGCCGCAAGCCTATATCGATGCGTCGCTGCCGATCGGCCATCACCAGACGATCTCGCAACCCTATATCGTGGGGCGGATGATCGAAGTGATGCGGCAGGGCGCGACACTGCAGCGGGTACTGGAAATCGGTACCGGTTGCGGCTACCAGGCAGCCGTTCTTGCATGTATTGCACAAGACGTGTATTCCATTGAGCGCATCAAACCGTTACATGAGCTGGCGAAAGCCAACCTGCGGCCGCTGCGGGTGCCGAACCTGCGGTTGCATTACGGAGATGGTATGCTTGGGCTGCCACAGGCAGCGCCGTTCGACGGCATCATCCTCGCCGCCGCGGGTCTGGAAGTACCGCGGGCGCTGCTGGAGCAATTGGCCATCGGCGGGCGATTGGTTGCGCCGGTAGGCGAGCGCAGCCAGCACCTGGAGCTGGTCACGCGTGTGGCAAAGAGCGAATGGCAGCGCCAGATGCTCGAAGATTGCCATTTCGTACCGCTGCGGCCCGGTACGGTGTGAAGAACGCAGTGAGGAAATTGCGGTGTGAGAAGTGCGGCAGGAAGCGCGCTTTGTGCGCTCTGTAAAAGCGCATTGGACATTGCACGGAGCGTTTGCGTTGAACGTTTGCAAAAGCGTTTGCCCTGAACATTCGCATAAACGTTTGCAACAAGCGTTTGCATTGAACGTGTGGCAAGTGTTTGCATCAAACGTTTGCACTGCAAGTTCCTCATTGTAAAGAACAAGTAATAACCCGCCTGGCCGCACGACCATGCCCGGTCTCGATGATGTCGATGACGTCGATGATGTCAATGACGTCGATGACTACCGGGCCGCCGCGTGCCGCCCCCAGGTGTAGCCGAGAGATATCAATTCAGATGAGCATGACAAAAAAAAGTTCCCTGTTTGTGTTGTTGCCGCTGGCGGTGTTGACCGCCTGTACGTCCACCCCGAACCAGGCGCCCGTGATCGAGCGCCCCGTCGCCCGCCGCGCGCCGCCGCCCGCGCCCGCGCCGGCACCGGTCCAGGAAACGCGTGAGGGGTACTACGCGGTGAAGAAGGGCGATACGCTGATCCGCATCGCGCTCGATCACGGCCAGAATTATCGCGACATCGTGGCGTGGAATAACCTCGCCAACCCGAACGACATCAAGGTGGACCAGGTATTGCGCGTGGCACCGCCGGAAGATGCGCCGGGCGTGCGCACCGCTGCCGTCGTGATGCCGCCGGACACGACGAAGATTGCGCCGCCGCCACCGAAGAAAACGGAACCGAAAGGCGACAAGAAGCCGTACACCGAAGCCGAACTGAAGAACGACAAGGATGGCAATGGCAAGCCGGACCCGGCGCCAAAGGCCGCCGACCGGCCGGTTCAACTGGCAAGCGTGAAACCGTCGGTACCCGCCGCCGCGCCAGCGCCGGTGCTGTCGCCCGAGGACCGCGAAGTCAGCTGGATGTGGCCCGCCGAAGGCAGGGTTGTCGGCCAGTTCGACGAAGGCAAGAACAAGGGGATCGACATCGCCGGCCGGCCGGGGCAGCAAGTGCTTGCGGCAGGTGCAGGAAAGGTGATGTATGCCGGTAGCGGCATCCGCGGTTATGGTAATCTCGTCATCGTAAAACACAGTAACGGCTTGTTGTCCGCCTATGCGCACAACCGGTCCATCCTCGTCAAGGAGGGCCAGACGGTGGGCAAAGGGCAGGCGATTGCCGAGATGGGGGATTCCGATTCCGACAGCGTCAAGCTGCACTTTGAAATCAGGCAGCAAGGCAAGCCGGTCGATCCTTCGAAATTCCTGCCGAACCGCTAGGAGGCTCCGGCTCCCAGGTTCCCGCCC
The DNA here is from genome assembly GCF_004209755.1 of Pseudoduganella lutea. Taxonomy (NCBI): domain Bacteria; kingdom Pseudomonadati; phylum Pseudomonadota; class Betaproteobacteria; order Burkholderiales; family Oxalobacteraceae; genus Pseudoduganella; species Pseudoduganella lutea. The sequence goes on from NZ_CP035913.1 coordinate 4,854,255, forward strand.
AGCAGGCAACGTCTACCAGGTAAACGCCCATGCCAAGCTCGCCGAACGATTCTCTGGAAGATGACGCCCTCCCGGACGACATGTCGGATGAGAACTTCGGGGGCGGGCAACTGGCGGACGACCGCCTTGTCGACGACGATGGCGGCGACGACGAGCAAGATGGAAGTGCCGGCAATGGCAGTGACGGTGCCGCCGATGGCCGCGGCGCTGCGCTGGCCAGCGTCGACGAGCTGAAAAAGGTGCTGGCGGCCGAGCTCTCCACCGACACCACGCAGCATTACCTGAACCAGATCGGTACGCGGCCGTTGCTGACGGCGCCGCAGGAAGTGCATTTCGCCACGCTGGCAAAGTCGGGCGATTTCGCCGCCCGCCAGAAGATGATCGAGCACAACCTGCGGCTCGTCGTCTCGATCGCCAAGCACTACATCAACCGCGGCGTGGTGCTGCTCGACCTGATCGAAGAAGGCAATATCGGCCTGATGCGGGCGATCGACAAGTTCGAGCCCGAACGGGGCTTCCGGTTTTCCACTTATGCCACCTGGTGGATTCGCCAGAGTATCGAGCGCGCCATCATGAACCAGGCGCGCACGGTGCGGCTGCCCGTGCACATGGTGCGCGAGCTGAACCAGATCCTGCGCGGCAAGTACCACCTCGAAGCGCAGCACCACAACGGCAAGGATGCCACGGCCGAAGACATCGCCGATCTCGTTGGCCGCCCCGTCGATGAGGTGCAGGACATTCTCGCGCTGTCCGAACATGCCACGTCGCTCGACGCGCCGCTGGACAACGACCCGCAATCGTCGCTGATGGACATGCTGCCCGGCGATGCCGACGACAGCCCGGACGCGCGCGCCGAACACCAGGAAATGACGCACCTGGTGCGCGACTGGCTGTCGCGGCTGCCGGACAAGCAACGCATCGTCATCATGCGCCGTTTCGGCCTCGACAACGACGATCCCGCCACGCTGGAAACCCTGGCCGAGGAAATGGGCGTGACACGCGAACGCGTGCGGCAGATCCAGCAGGAAGCGCTCGTCAAGTTGAAGCGGGCGATGGCGGCGCGCGGCGTGGTGCGCGATTCGCTGCTGTGACGCCGGCCTGGCGCTGACGGTCTCGCACCGGGCGCCGGGCGCCGGCACGGCGTGCCTGGCGCCCGATTTTGTTGCCGCGCCCGCCGGCCCGGCGGAAATTCCCTCCTCCCTTCTGCTATCATACTGCCCTCCCAAAACGCCGCTCCGCCGGCCAACCGATAGACACTCATGCAAGACAACAGCATCGAAATCAAATCGCTCGACATGGACGCGCGCGGCGTCGGTCACCTGCAGGATAACGAAGACGGCACGCCGGGCAAGGTGGTGTTCGTGGAAGGCGCGCTGCCGGGCGAGCGGGTCAGCTTTGAAATGCTGCGCAAGAAAAAGAACTGGGAATCGGGCCGCGTGACGGCGATCCACCGGGAATCGGCCATGCGCGTGCAGCCGAAATGCGTGCATTTCGATTATTGCGGCGGTTGCTCGATGCAGCACCTGGAAGAGACGGCGCAGGTGGCGATCAAGCAGCGCGTGCTGGAAGACAACCTGTGGCACCTGTCGAAGGTGAAGGCGGACGTGATGATGCGCCCTTTGCAGGGCCCGACGTGGGGCTACCGCTATCGTGCGCGCCTGTCGGCGCGCCACGTGGCGAAGAAGGGGACCGTGCTGGTCGGCTTCCATGAAAAGAAATCGGTGTACGTGGCCGACATCCAGAGCTGCCAGATCCTGCCGAAGCACGTGTCGGACATGATGATGCCGCTGCGCGCGCTGATCGGTTCGCTGTCGATCTTCGACAAGGTGCCGCAGCTCGAACTGGCGATCGGCGAAGATTTGACCGTGCTGGTGATGCGCAACATGGTGCCGTTGACGGCGGACGACGAAGCAAAGCTGAAAGCCTTCGCCGACGAATTCAATATCCAGTGGTGGCTGCAGCCGAAAGGCCCGGAAACCGCGTATCCGTTCTACCCGCTGGACAAGCAGCTGCATTACCTGCTGCCGGAATTCGGCATCCGCATGCCGTTCAAACCGGTCGATTTCACGCAGGTGAACCACCAGATCAACCGCGTGCTGGTGCACAAGGCGCTGCGCCACCTGGACGTGCAGCCGGGCGAGCGCGTGGCCGACCTGTTCTGCGGTATCGGCAACTTCACGCTGCCGCTGGCGACCCAGGCGCGCGAAGTGGTGGGCATCGAAGGCAGCACCTCGCTGACGGAGCGGGCGCAGCAGAATGCCGTCGTCAATGGCGTCGGCGACAAGACCACGTTCTACTGCCGCAACCTGTTTGAAGTGACGAAGGATGACCTGATCGCACTGGGCAAATTCGACCGCATCCTCGTCGACCCGCCGCGCGATGGCGCGATGGCGCTGTCGCTGGCGCTGGCGGAGCTGAAGGAAACCAACCCGGAGCTGCTGCCGAAGCGGATCGTCTACGTGTCGTGCAGCCCGTCCACGCTGGCGCGCGATGCGGGCGTGCTGGTGCATCGCGCGGGTTACACGCTGTCGCAGGCCGGGGTGATGAATATGTTCCCCCATACGTCGCACGTCGAGTCCATGGCGGTGTTCGATCTCGCCTGACAGGGCGCCAACCAGGACCTGCGCCCGGTAGTGCCGGCCGCAGGTCCTGGCGTTACTGCCTGGCGTGGCTTTTCGCGTTCAACGCGCGCGGCGCACGACACGCCGTGCGGCCAGCGCCAGCAGGCCGGCGCAAAGCAGCCACCCCGCCGCGGGCTCCGGCACCGGTGCCGCCATGCGCGTCACGTTCGACAGCGCCTGGAAGTAGACGGACACCGGGCGATACTCGCCACTGCCGTTGGCGAAAGCCAGCATGAAGTCGTCTTCCACCATCATCCTGTCCGGCCAGTCCGCGAACGCCAGGCTTTGCCTGGTGAACTGGGTGAATGTGTAGCCATCCCCATCGATAATCCCCACGTGGGCCATGCCTACCACGTCGTAATATTCAGCCGGCGTACCCCATCGTTCGGCCAGCGTCGACAGGTGGCCGCCGATCGTCAGCACCGTGTGGGGGCGCAGCATGAAGTGCACGGCCTGGTTCGATGTGCCACCCACGGCGCCATACCCGCCAAGGCTGGCGTCTCCGATCGCGCCGGCGAAAACGTCGGCCAGGGCGCCGCTCGTCCTTGCTTCAGCAACGCTCCCGCCAAGGCCCAGTCGCAAGGCGGCCGGTATCGCTGGCGTGGGATAGCCGGCGGCGTAATACTCCGCAGTCGATGTATACGCGCTGGCAAACAGCGATGAGTGGGTCGACAAGATATCGTAGCCGGCCGGATTGCCATCGGCCGGCGTGAGATCGAGCACGTCGAAACGGACATTGCTGATCGATGACGTCGCAACACCGTTCGCCGCGGCGCTGAGCGAGGTCAGCAGTAGTGCCAGTGTGGCGAGGGGCATGCGTAATGGGAAAGTCATGAAGCCTCCATGCAGAGTGGTTAAGGGAGGCTCAAGCGCGCGTTCGAGTTGGCGCATCATACGTACTGCTCGGCTTGCTCCCGTTGACCTTGGCCATGCTGGCTCATGGAACTTCCTGAAGGGGTACGTAATTACGCACAGGGAAATATTTCCACAAAATGGGGACTGTCCCCGGTGTTGTTTTGCGACCAGCCCAGCAGTATCAGCCGAGCAGCAGGGACGTAAAAAAGCCGGCGCGAGGCCGGCTTTCGATGGAGCGGGGGAGCTTAGTCGCGGTCGCCGCTGGTGAAGCCCAGGATCGACAGCAGGCTGGTGAAGATGTTGTACACGTCCAGGTACAAGGCCAGCGTGGCGCTGATGTAGTTGGTTTCGCCGCCGTTGACGATGCGTTGCACGTCATACAGGATGAAGGCGGAGAAGATACCGATGGCCAGCACCGAGATCGTCAGCGACAGGGCCGGGATCTGGAAGAAGATGTTCGCCAGCGATGCCAGGATGATCAACACCAGGCCGATGAACGCGAACTTCGCCACGCCGGAGAAATCGCGCTTCGACACGGTGGCGATGCTTGCCAGCACGCCGAAGATCGCCGCGGTACCGCCGGCCGCCAGCATGACGAGCGTGCCGCCGTTCGCGAACGACAGCGTGCGCATCAGCAGTGGCGTCAGCATCAGGCCCATGAAGAACGTGAAGCCCAGCAGCAGGGCCACGCCCACGCCGCTGTCCTTGTTCTTCTCGATCGCCCACATGAACCCGAACGCGATGCCCAGGAACAATATCGCGCCGAGGAAGCCGCCCGGCATCGGAATGCCGAACGTCATGCCCGCGGCCGCGCCCAGCACGGTCGGGATCATCGACAGTGACAGCAGCCAGTACGTGTTGCGAAGCACGCGGTTCTGGGTGACTGCACGCCCACCCGCATGTTGATAAGTTTTTTCCAAGTTCGCCATAATTGCACTCCTTTTGTTGGTACGGTGTACCCTTGCCAAAGCTTAGCACGCGTGGTGCCGAAAAGGGCTGAAGCCCGCCGGGATGGTCTAATGTTGTCAAGTCCGATCTAGTTCGAGACTTAGGTTCGATACTCGAGTGTGACTCTTGAAATCCTCCGGAATCCGCCCAACTGCCTGCGAACGGCTGGGCTTCCCAGCCAACACCGCCCGCAATGATGCGATTTCCAGGGTTTCGATACGGCTTTCCGCCGCTTGTTACGCCATCTTCCGCCCCAACACGCATAGTATATGGGGTGTTGTATGCTAAAATCAAAGGTTGATCGAGAAATCAATTTGGTTTTAACCCTTTCTTTTTACTGGAGTTTTTAATAATGGCAATCGAACGCACCCTGTCCATCATCAAACCGGACGCAGTCGCGAAGAACGTCATCGGCCAGATCTATAGCCGTTTCGAAGGTGCCGGCCTGAAAATCGTGGCGGCCCGCATGACCCAACTGTCGCGCGCCGAAGCCGAAGGCTTCTACGCTGTGCACGCTGCCCGTCCTTTCTTCAAGGATCTGGTGGACTTCATGGTGTCCGGCCCGGTCATGATCACCGTGCTGGAAGGCGAGAACGCCATTGCCGCACACCGCGACCTGATGGGCGCAACCGATCCGAAGAAAGCGGAAAAAGGCACGATCCGCGCCGATTTCGCTGATTCCATCGACGCCAACGCCGTTCACGGTTCGGACGCTGCCGAAACCGCCGCTGTGGAAATCGCTTACTACTTCCCAGCACTGAACGTGTACTCCCGCTAATCGTCAAGATTACGGCGCTATAGCACTACCAAGCAGTACCGCCTGGCGCCCCGGCATGTCCGGGGCGAAGGCGTTTTGAAATGAAGATTGATACGAATATGGAAACGACCCTCACCAACCTGCTGGACCTCGATCCCGCGCAACTGATCGATTACTGCGCGCAGTTGGGTGAGAAGCCGTTCCGCGCCAAGCAGTTGCAACGCTGGATCCACCAGTTCGGCGCGTCGGACTTCGACAGCATGACCGATCTCGCCAAGTCGCTGCGCGAGAAGCTGAGGACGCGCGCCCACATCACGGCGCCCGCGGTCATCAGCGACCATACCTCGACAGACGGCACGCGCAAGTGGCTGGTGGACGTGGGCAACGGCAACGCCGTCGAAACCGTGTTCATCCCCGAGGAAAACCGCGGCACGCTGTGCATTTCCACCCAGGCCGGCTGCGCCGTCAACTGCCGCTTCTGCTCGACGGGCAAGCAGGGCTTCAACCGCAACCTGACGGTGGCCGAGATCATCGGCCAGCTGTGGATGGCCGAGTTCGAGCTGCGCAAGACGAAAGGCATCGAGCCGGGCCCGAAAGGCGAGCGTCAGATCACCAACGTGGTGATGATGGGCATGGGCGAACCGCTGCTGAACTATGAGCCGACCGCCACCGCGCTGAAACTGATGCTGGACGATAACGCCTACGGCCTGTCGCGCCGCCGCGTCACCCTGTCCACGTCGGGCGTGGTGCCGATGATCGACAAGCTGTCGCAGGACGTGCCGGTGGCGCTGGCCGTGTCGCTGCACGCATCCAATGACGAGCTGCGCAATGGTCTCGTGCCGCTCAACAAGAAATACCCGTTGGCCGAATTGCTGGCAGCCTGCAAGCGCTACCTGGAATTCGCCCCGCGCGACTTCATCACGTTCGAATACTGCATGCTGGATGGTTTCAACGATACCGACGAGCATGCGCGCGAGCTGATCGCGCTGGTGAACCACCCGCAATACGGCATCAACTGCAAGTTCAACCTGATTCCGTTCAACCCCTTCCCGGAATCGGGACTGACGCGCTCGAAGAATCCGCGCATCAAGGCGTTTGCCGAGATCCTGATGAATGCCGGCATCGTCACGACGATCCGCAAGACCCGCGGCGACGATATCGACGCCGCCTGCGGCCAGCTCGCGGGCGAGGTCAAGGACCGCACCCGCGTGGCCGAACGCATGGAAAAGATGGCCGAATACCAATCGAAGTTCGGTGCCGATTTCGGCAAGATCGTGGAGATCCGTTCCTGATGTCCACGCCCGCCCAGTGCCGCGCGCGCCTGGCAACCCTCGGCATGGCCGGGTTGCTGGCCGTGCTGCTGGCCGCTTGTACGGGCGGGCCCGGTGGTGCCGGCAATATGGGCGGCTCGGGCGGCACGAGCGGCAAGGCCGAGTTGCCCACGCTGTCGGATGCGACGGCCGCGCAAAAGCGCGCCCAGATCCGCATGCAGCTGGCGGTCGGCTATTACGAGCAGGGCCAGTTGCCGATCGCGCTCGACGAGATCAAGAAGGCCATCGCCGCCGACCCCGGCTATGCGGATGCCTATGGCATGCGCGCGCTGATCTACATGGGCATGGGCGAAGCGACGCTGGCGGACGATAATTTCAAGCGCGCACTGCAACTGGCGCCGAACAATCCGGACATCGCGAACAATTACGGATCGTTCCTGTGCCAGAACGGCCGCGTTGCCGAGTCGTTCCGCTGGTTCGACGCGGCGCTGGCCAGCCGCCAGTATGCATCGCCGGTCAAGGCAATGAACAATGCCGGCAGTTGCGCGCTGAAGAACAAGGATTACGAACGGGCCGAGAAATACCTGCTGCAGGCATTGCAGCTGGCACCGGACCAGCCGTCGACCAGCGCCAACCTGGCGCGGGTCTATTACGAGCGTCGCGACTACGCGCGCGCCAACTTCTTCATTACCCGGCTGGGCAAGGTAGCCCGGCCCGACAGCCTGCCGGCCGACGTGTTGTGGCTGGCGATCAGGGTGCAGCACCGGCTCGGCGACAAAGGGGCGGAAGAAGGTTGGGCGACGCAGCTGCGCCGCCACCATGCCGCCTCGCCCGAGTATGCTGCGTATCAACGCGGGGCGTTTGATGAGTGAGACAGGGGTAATAATGGATTCAGAAGGGCAAAAGCAGCCGCAGGGCCAGCCGTACAATCCGCCGCAGGACCGGCGCGATGCTTCCGCACCCGGGGCAACGCTGGCCGCGCAGCGCGAGAAGATGGGCCTGACCGTGGAACAGATTGCAGACCAGCTGAAACTGGCGCCGCGCCAGGTGGTGGCCCTCGAGCAGGGCGACTTCGCATCGCTGCCGAACATGGCCGTCACGCGCGGTTTCATTCGCGCATATGCCAAGGTGGTGCGCCTGGACCCGGCGCCGCTGGTGGCGCAGATCGAGGTGACGCCATCGGTGACGGCGACGGACCACGTGCCGATCAAGCGCGAGAAGGTTCCCACCCGTTTTTCCGAGTCGCGTTTTCCCACGCTGACCGAGCGGCAGTCGAAGCCGAAGGTGTGGATCATCAGCGGTGTCGTGGCGCTGGCCGTCGTCGGCGCCGCCGCCGCATGGCAGGCCGGCCTCGTGTCGCCTGGCGCACTGCGCAAGCCTGCCGCCACCGCGCCGGCAACGGCTGTCGTACCGGCCGCGCCGGGCACGGCCGCAACCACCGCCACGACCACGACCCCGCTGATCTCCGCGAACGTGCCGCTCGTGTCGGTACCAGGCCAGGGCCCGGCAACGCCGGAAAACACGGCGCCGCTGGTGACGACACCGGCACCCGCGACGGCGGCCACGACTCCGGCACCGGCGACGGTGACCCCGACGCCGGCCGCCACCACGCCGGCACCGGCTACGACGCCGGCGCCGGCAGCAACCACTGCCGCCGCGCCAGCAACGGCAGCAGCAGCAGCAGCGGCACCGCAAGGCGCCAACACGCTGACGCTGGTCTTCACGGCCGATTCCTGGGTCGAGATCAAGCGGCCCGGCGCATCGTCGCTGATCTCCCGCGTCGTGCGGGCGGGCAGCACCGAATCGTTTGAAATCGACCGCCAGTCCACGCTGACCGTCGGTGCGCCCGACGGCGTGCGCGCCACGCTGCGCGGCCAGCCGTTGCCGCTGCCGAAGATGCCGAACGGCACCATTTCCCGCGTCCAGGTCAAGTAATGAGCAATTTCGAAACACACACCGCGATTCCCTCCGGCCCGCTCGCGCGCCGCGCCAGCAAGGGCGTGCTGGTTGCCCATGGCGACCGCAAGGTCTGGGTCGGCGGCGACCATCCCGTCGTCGTGCAGTCGATGACGAACACCGATACCGCCGATGCCGTCGGCACGGCGATCCAGATCAAGGAACTGGCCCGTGCCGGTTCCGAGCTGGTGCGCCTGACGGTGGACCGGCCCGAGGCGGCCCAGGCCGTGCCCTACATCCGCGACCAGCTCGACAAGATGGGCGTCGACGTGCCGCTGGTCGGCGATTTCCACTACAACGGCCACACGCTGCTGACCGAGTATCCGGATTGCGCGGCAGCGCTGTCGAAGTACCGCATCAATCCCGGCAACGTGGGCAAGGGCGCCAAGCGCGACACCCAGTTCGCGCAGATGATCGAAGTGGCGATCCGCCACCAGAAACCGGTGCGCATCGGCGTCAACTGGGGATCGCTGGACCAGGCGCTGCTGGCGCGCATCATGGACGAGAACGCGGTGCGCGCCAATCCGTGGAGCGCGCAGGCCGTCATGTATGAAGCACTGATCACGTCCGCCATCGAGAACGCCCAGCGCGCCGAGGAAATCGGCCTGGGGCGCGACAAGATCGTACTGTCCTGCAAAGTCTCCGGCGTGCAGGACCTGATCGCCGTCTACCGCGAACTCGCGAAACGCTGCGATTACGCGCTGCACCTGGGCTTGACGGAAGCGGGCATGGGCAGCAAGGGCATCGTCGCCTCGACGGCCGCGCTGTCCGTGCTGCTGCAGGAAGGCATCGGCGACACGATCCGCATCTCGCTGACCCCGGAACCGGGCGGCGACCGCACGAAGGAAGTCATCGTCGGCCAGGAAATCCTGCAGACGATGGGCCTGCGCAAGTTCATGCCGATGGTGATCGCCTGCCCGGGATGCGGGCGCACCACGTCGACCACGTTCCAGGAACTGGCCGACGATATCCAGACCTTCCTGCGCGAGCAGATGCCGGAATGGAAGAAGAGCCACCCGGGGGTGGAAGCGATGAACGTGGCCGTGATGGGCTGCATCGTCAACGGCCCCGGCGAATCGAAGCACGCCAATATCGGCATCAGCCTGCCCGGCACCGGCGAATCGCCGGCCGCGCCGGTGTTCGTCGACGGCCAGAAAGTGGCCACGCTGCGCGGCGATACGATCGTGCAGGAATTCCAGCAGATCGTGCTCGATTACGTACAAAAGAACTACACACCTGTAAGCGCATAAGAAACCATGTCCGAAAATAAAAAAGCAGAAAAGATCACCTCGGTCAAAGGGATGCCGGACATCCTGCCCGCCGATGCCCACCTGTGGGAGATCTTTGAAAACACCGCGCAGTCGATCCTGCAAAGCTACGGCTACCAGAACATCCGCACGCCGATCGTCGAGGAGACCCGCCTGTTCGCGCGCGCGATCGGCGCCGTGACCGACATCGTCGAAAAGGAAATGTATTCGTTCGAGGATTCGATGAACGGCGACCAGCTCACGCTGCGCCCGGAAGGCACCGCCGGCGTCGTGCGCGCCGTGCTCGAACACAATCTCGTATACGACGGCCCGAAGCGCCTGTGGTACAAGGGCCAGATGTTCCGCCACGAGCGCCCGCAGCGCGGCCGCTACCGCCAGTTCCACCAGTTCGGCGCGGAAGCCGTTGGCTTCACCGGCCCGGACATCGATGCCGAGCTGATCATGCTGTGCCGCCGCCTGTGGGATGACCTGGGCCTGCCGGAGATCCGCCTGGAACTGAACTCGATCGGCGACGCCGCCGAACGCGCCGCGCACCGCGTGGACCTGATCAAGTACCTGGAACAGCACGAGGAACTGCTGGATGCGGAAGCGAAACGCCGCCTGCACACGAACCCGCTGCGCATCCTGGATACGAAGAACCCGGCGCTGCAGGACATCGTCAACAATGCGCCAAAGCTGCTCGACTACCTGGGCGAGGAATCGCTGAAGCACTTCGAGGGCGTGAAGAATATCCTCGACCGCAACGCGGTGCAGTACACCGTCAACACGCGCCTGGTGCGAGGCATCGACTACTACAACCGCACCGTGTTCGAATGGGTCACCGACCAGCTGGGCGCGCAGGGCACCGTGTGCGCCGGCGGCCGCTATGACCCGCTGATCGAGCAGTTCGGCGGCAAGCCCACGCCGGCCGTGGGCTTCGCGATGGGCATCGAGCGCCTGATCGAACTGATGAAATCGGCCGGCGAAACGGCCGCGCCGAACCAGTGCGACGTGTATCTGGTGCACCAGGGCGAAGAAGCGCAGATGCAGGCCTTCATCCTGGGCGAGCGCATTCGCGACGCCGGGCTGGACGTCATCCTGCACTGTGCCACCACGGCCGGCGCCGGCTCGTTCAAGAGCCAGATGAAGAAAGCCGACGGCAGCGGCGCGTCGTTCGCGATCATCATCGGCGAAGACGAAGTGGCCAACAACACCGCCAGCGTGAAGGCGCTGCGCGGCGCCGAAGGCGAGCAGCAGCAGGCATCCGTGGCGTTCGAGGAAGTGGTCGGCTATGTCGTCGACCAGATCATCGGCGGCGACGCGTGCGGCGACGACTGCGACGATCACCACCACCATCACTGATCCCGAAGGATAGATTCCATGGCATTCGATCACCAAGAAGAAGAACAGCTCGCTTCCCTGAAGGCATGGTGGGCTAGGTACGGCAACGCCGCAACGTGGGTGCTGGTGGCTGGCCTGGCCGCCTATTCCGGCTGGGCGGGCTGGCAGTACTACCAGCGCACGCAGGCCGTCGAAGCGTCCGCACTGTATGACGAGCTGCAAAACTCGGTCGGCAAGGACAATGCCAAGGTGCAGCGCGCCGCCGGCGACATCGAAAGCCGCTATGGCCGCACGCTGTATGCGCAGATGGCCGCGCTGACGGCCGCGAAAAGCGCCTTCGACGCCAACGACCTGAAGACCGCCAAGGCCAGGCTGCAGTGGGTCATCGAGCACGGCAACGACGAGTACAAGGCCGTGGCGAAGATCCGCCTGGCCGGCCTGCTGCTGGACGAGAAGGCCTATGCCGACGCATTGAAGGCGCTGGACGGCGACGTGCCGGCACAGTTCAAGGCTGCCGTCAGCGACCGCAAGGGCGATGTGCTGGCCGCGCAGAACAAGCTGGCCGAGGCACGCGCTGCCTACCAGGCCGCGCTGACCGGCACGGACGAAAAGAATCCCGCGCGCCAGCTCATCGAGCTCAAGCTCGAAGCCGTCGGCGGCACGGTGCCGGAACCGAAGCCGGCCGCCGCCTGAAATCGGCGCTGGCGCCAGCACCAGGTTGCACATCCCGCGGCCGGCATGACGGCCCGCGGGCAGGCATGACCCGTACCGCCTTCCATTGTTAGGAGCAAGGTTTAATTTATGCGTATCACCGGTAAACTCATCGGCGTGAGCCTGCTGTCCATGACGGCCGCGTGCAGTTCCCTCAGCTCGCTGAATCCATTCAAGGAAAAGGACAAGAATCCGCCGGCCGCGCTGGTGGACATCAAGTCGCCGATTCCCGCCAAGGTCGTGTGGAAGCATTCGGTCGGCAAGGCCGGCCTGTACGTGTTCTCGCCGGCATTGGTCGACAACGCGCTGTTCGTGGCCGACAACGATGGCAACATCGAGCGCCTGGACGCGGCCACCGGCCGTTCGCAGTGGAAGATCAAGGCCGGCACCGAGCTGACCGCGGGCGTGGGCGCCAACGGCAAGCTGGTCGCGGTGGGCGGCACCAAGGGCACCGTGATGGCGTTCGACGCCGCGACGGGCAAGGTGCAGTGGAAAGTGCAGGCATCGTCCGAAGTGCTGTCGGCACCGGCCGTGACCGACGAGCTGGTGATCGTGCGCAGCATGGACAACAAGATCACCGCATACGACACGAAAACGGGCGACCGCAAGTGGTTCCTGCAGCGCACCACGCCGCCGCTGACCCTGCGCAACGCGCCGGGCATGGTGGTGGCGCAGCCGAACGTCTACGTGGCCCAGCCGGCCGGCAAGCTGCTGTCGCTGGCGCTGGCCAACGGCGTGCCGCGCTTCGAGGTGTCCGTGGCCGAGCCGCGCGGCGCCACCGAACTGGAACGCGTGTCGGACATCGGCGGCACGCCGGTCGTCATCGGCAGCGATATCTGCGCCGTCACGTACCAGGGCAAGGTAGGCTGTTTCGACCTGACCACGGGCGTGGCCAAGTGGAGCAAGCCGGCATCGTCCGACGTGGGCGTGGGCGTCGACCAGCGCTTCGTCTTCGTGGCGGACGACAAGGGCCACGTGTCCGCGTTCGGCCGCGAAGGCGGGCAGAGTGCATGGAAGAACGATTCGCTGGGCAACCGCGTGCTGTCGACGCCCGTGTCGTATGGCCGCGTCGTGGCCGTAGGCGATTTCCAGGGCCAGGTGCACCTGCTGTCGCGCGAAGATGGCGCGATGCTGGGCCGCGTGGCCACGGACGGCAGCCCGATCAGGTCGACGCCGGTGGTGGCGGGATCGAACATGATCTTCCAGACCCAGTCCGGAACGATCGCCGCGATCGCGGTCGAGTAAAGTAGCAGATATCAAGATACGCTGTAATGACGGCCGCGATGGCGATGGCAATCGCGGCCGGGCAGTTTCCTCAATAACACCAAGCAGTAATGATGATCGCGCGAGCGGTCGAGCAGAATACAAATGAAGCCGGTAATTGCACTCGTGGGGCGCCCGAACGTCGGGAAATCGACCCTTTTCAATCGTCTGACCCGCTCGCGCGACGCGCTGGTGGCGGACTTGCCTGGCCTGACGCGTGACCGTCACTATGGCGAGGGCCGCGTCGGCGAACGCCCGTTCCTGGTCATCGATACCGGTGGTTTCGAACCGGTCGCCAAGGAAGGCATCATGTTCCAGATGGCCCTGCAGACGAAGCAGGCCGTCGCCGAAGCGGACGTGGTGATCTTCCTCGTTGACGGCCGCCAGGGCATGACGCCGCACGACAAGACCATCACGGACTTCCTGCGCCGCAGCGGTCGCCCCGTGCTGCTCGTCGTGAACAAGGCCGAAGGCATGAAGTACACGTCGGCCGTGTCCGATTTCTATGAACTGGGCCTGGGCGATCCCTATGCGATCTCCGGCGCGCACGGTGACGGCGTCACCGATCTGGTGTACGAAGCGCTGGACAAGGCATTTGCCTCGCGCCCGGAAAATGCCGAAGAGCTGCTGCCATCCGAACGCGGCATCAAGCTGGCGCTGGTGGGCCGCCCGAACGTGGGCAAGTCCACGCTGATCAACACGCTGCTGGGCGAGGAACGCGTGATCGCGTTCGACATGCCGGGCACCACGCGCGACTCGATCGAGATCCCGTTCGAACGCGACGGCAAGCACTACACGCTGATCGACACGGCCGGCATCCGCCGCCGCGGCAAGGTGTTCGAGGCGATCGAGAAATTCTCGGTCGTGAAGACGCTGCAGTCGATCTCGGAAGCGAATGTGGTGATCCTCATGCTCGATGCCCAGCAGGACATTTCGGAGCAGGATGCCCACATCGCCGGCTTCATCCTGGAGTCCGGCCGCGCCCTGGTGCTGGCCGTGAACAAGTGGGATGGCCTGCAGTCGCACCAGCGCGACCAGGTGAAGAACGACATGGACCGCAAGCTCGATTTCCTCGGCTTCGCCAAGACGCACTTCATCTCGGCGCTGAAGGGCACCGGCATCGGCCCGCTGATGAAGTCGGTCGACGCCGCCTACGGCGCAGCCATGGCCGACCTGTCCACGCCGAAGCTCACGCGGGCACTGCTGGAAGCGGTCGAGAAACAGGAACCGAAGCGCAAGGGCGGCCTGCGGCCGAAGATGCGCTATGCCCACCAGGGCGGCATGAATCCGCCGATTATCGTCATCCACGGCAATTCGCTGGACGCGATCAGCGAGCCTTACAAGCGCTACCTGGAAAAGCACTTCCGCGAGACATTCCAGCTCGTCGGTACGCCGCTGCGCATCGAATTGCGGACGGGTAAAAACCCGTTCGACAAGCGCGAGAAGAGCTGACCGCGAACCTGGCCACCGGCTGTCGCTTGGATAGAAAGAAGTCGCAGATAGCAGCCGAGCCGCAGGGGTCTGTCCCCGGTAAGTAGGGACAGGCGCCTCAGCTGTCAGCTTGTCGAGGGGACTGACCCCGGTTTTTTGCCAGCATTTCGACAGCATAACGAAAAACCGGGGTCAGTCCCCTAATCAATCCTGCGGCAAGCACTCCAGGCGTCACTTACCGGGGACAGACCCCTGTAACCCGGTATTTCACCGACCCGGAAACTTCACATTCCGAATGCATTTTTTTCCTTGTTTTCATTCGGACACCCCTGCATAAATTACAAAAACCGGTTACAGTAGCTTCGAAGCATTTCCGTCTGGCGGAGGGTGTTTTTTACCTCTGCAATAAGGAGTAGCCGGCACTTGAATTCAAGCGTTTCGCCTCCAATTCCAACACAACAACATAAACTGGAGCTGTTATGAGCAATAAAGGGCAATTGTTACAAGACCCATTCCTGAACGCGCTGCGCAAGGAGCACGTTCCTGTTTCGATCTATCTCGTCAACGGCATCAAGCTGCAGGGTCATATCGAGTCGTTCGACCAGTATGTCGTCCTGCTGCGCAATACCGTCACGCAGATGGTGTACAAGCATGCCATCTCGACCGTGGTGCCGGCACGTGCCGTCAACCTCAACATCGATTCCGAGGCGGAGTAACGCGTTGATCCTTGTGACAACGCCGCAGCCCTGCATTCCGCTTCAACGTCCTCTGACCGTCCCATGCGCGCAGCTTTAGTCGGTGTGGATTTCGGTCAGGGCGACTTCGGCGCCAGTATCGACGAATTGATGCTGCTCGCGCGATCCGCGGGAGCGGAGCCCATCACGACCGTCACCGGCAAGCGTTCCAGCCCCGATGCCGCCTATTTCGTCGGCAGCGGCAAGGCCGACGAGATCGGCCATGCGGTGCAGGACCACCAGCTGGAGATCGTCATCTTCAACCATGCGCTGTCGCCAGCCCAGCAGCGCAACCTGGAAAAGCGCCTGAACGTGCGGGTGCTGGACCGTACCAGCCTGATCCTCGATATCTTTGCCCAGCGTGCCCAGAGCCACGAGGGCAAGCTGCAGGTCGAGCTGGCGCAGCTGCAGCACCTTTCCACGCGGCTGATCCGCGGCTGGACCCACCTGGAGCGCCAGAAGGGCGGTATCGGCCTGCGCGGCCCCGGTGAAACCCAGCTGGAAACCGACCGCCGGCTGATCGGCGAACGGGTGCGGATGCTGCGCGCACGCCTGGCGAAACTGCGCAAGCAGCATGAAACGCAGCGCCGTTCACGTGGCCGCAACAATGCCTTTTCCGTGTCGCTGGTCGGCTATACCAATGCCGGCAAGTCGACGCTGTTCAACGCGCTGACCAAGGCCGGCGTCTATGTAGCGGACCAGTTGTTCGCCACGCTGGACACCACCTCGCGCCGCGTGTACATGGGCGAGGACGCCGGCAACGTCGTGATCTCCGACACGGTCGGCTTCGTGCGCGAACTGCCCCACCAGCTGGTGGCCGCGTTCCGCGCCACGCTGGAGGAAACCATTCACGCCGACCTGCTGCTGCACGTCGTCGATGGTGCAAGCCCGGTGCGGATGGAGCAGATCGAAGAGGTCAACGCTGTGCTGCGCGAGATCGGCGCCGACCATATTCCCCAGATCCTTGTCTGGAACAAGATCGACGCGGCTGGCCTGGAGCCGGCGGTGGAACGTGATGAGCATGATAAGATTGCTCGCGTTTTCATCAGTGCCCGTACGGGCGAAGGCCTCGATCTGCTGCGCTCATCGATCACCGAGGCGGCCCAGGTTCAACGGGAGGCGAATCTGCGTCCGAAGGACGACACGCCGCCCGATGCCATTTCCACATTCACCGATGTCTAAAACATGCCTCTTTCCTCACTAGCGAAAAGATTAGGCCTGAAGCTGTCCCTGAACGACCCCCGCTGGGGCCAGGACAAGGATAACAACAGGCAGGCCCAGGAAGGCAAGAAGCCCGGCGACGGACCGCCGGACCTCGACCAGCTGTGGCGCGACTTCAACCAGCGCCTGAACGGCCTGTTCGGCAACAAGAACCGCAACAACAATAACGGCGGGGGCGGTGGTGGCGGCAACAGTGGCGGCGGCGAGCTGCGCGGTGCCGGCGTGACCGTCGGTGCCGCCGCGGTGATTGCCCTGCTGGTCTGGCTGGCAAGCGGCGCCTTCATCGTGCAGGAAGGGCAGAAGGGCATCGTGACCACGTTCGGCCGCTTCAGCCATGAAACGCCGGCCGGCTTCAACTGGCGCTGGCCGTATCCGTTCCAGGCCAACGAAACCGTCAACGTGGCGCAGGTGCGCACGGTGGAAGTGGGTTATCGCGGCAATACCCGCAACAAGCAGGCCCGCGAATCGCTGATGCTGACCGATGACGAGAACATCATCGACATCCAGTTCGCCGTGCAGTACCAGCTGAGTGATCCGGTGGCATGGCTGTACAACAACCGCGATGCGGAAGACACCGTGCGCCAGGTCGCCGAAACGGCGATCCGCGAGATCGTCGGCCGCAGCAAGATGGACTTCGTGCTGTATGAAGGCCGCGAAAAGGTTGCCTACGACACGCAGCAACTGATGCAGCAGATCCTCGATCGCTACGCATCCGGTGCGCAGGTCACCAATGTGACGATGCAGGGCGTGCAGCCGCCGGAGCAGGTCCAGACCGCGTTCGACGATGCCGTCAAGGCCGGCCAGGACCGCGAACGGCTGAAGAACGAAGGCCAGGCTTATGCGAACCAGGTGGTCCCGACGGCGCGCGGCGCCGCGTTCCGCCTGCTCCAGGAAGCGGAAGCCTATCGCTCGATGGTCGAGCAAAACGCGGCCGGTAATGCCGACCGCTTCAAGTCCGTGCTCGTGGAATACCAGAAGGCACCGGGCGTGACGCGCGACCGCATGTACCTGGACACGATGCAGCAGATCTTCGCCAACACCAGCAAGGTGATGGTCGACTCGAAGGCCGGCAGCAACCTGCTGTACCTGCCGCTGGATAAACTGATCGCGCAAGTTGCCGCCACCGAGGCGCAGCGCGCCAACGTGACGGCGCCGCCACCGTCCGCCGTGCTGCTGCCGCCGCCCGAGCAGTCGTACGCCGGTGACCAGAATCGCGCGCGTGAATCGTCCCGTAGCCGGGAGGGCCGTTAATGAACCGTCTAGTAACTATCGTCGTCACCGCCTTCATCGCGCTGATGCTGCTGTCGTCCACCGTGTTCGTGGTGGACCAGCGCAAGTTCGCCATCGTGTTCGCACTGGGTGAAGTCAAGCAGGTGATCCGCGAGCCCGGGCTGCACTTCAAGCTGCCGCCGCCGTTCCAGAACGTGATCTACCTGGACAAGCGCATCCAGACCCTGGATTCGCCGGAAGCGGACCGCTTCATCACGGCCGAAAAGATGAACATCCTGGTCGATTCGTTCGTCAAGTGGCGCATCGTCGATCCGCGCCTGTACTTCGTCAGATTCGGTGGCGACGAAGGCCGTGCCGGCAACCGCATGGCGCAGATCGTCAAGGCGGCGCTGAACGAGGAAATCACCAAGCGCACCGTGCGCGAAGTGATCTCCGGCCAGCGCGGCAAGGTGATGGAAGGCTTGCGCACCAAGGTGGAGAATGAAGCGAAACAGATCGGCGTGCAGATCCTGGACGTTCGCCTGAAGCGTGTCGACTACGTCGAGCAGATCAACAACTCGGTGTACGAGCGCATGAAGGCCGAGCGCCTGCGCGTGGCCAACGAACTGCGTTCCACCGGTTCGGCCGACTCCGAGAAGATCCGCGCCGATGCCGACAAGCAGCGCGCCGTGATCCTGGCCGAAGCCTACCGCGAAGCCGAGAAGATCCGCGGCGAGGGCGATGCCAAGGCCAGCGCGATCTACGCCGAGGCATTCGGCCGTAATCCCGAGTTCTACAAGTTCTATCGCAGCCTGGAAGCCTACCGGACGTCGTTCAAGACCAAGGCCGACGTGATGCTGATCGACCCGAACTCGGAGTTCTTCAAGTACTTCAAGGGCAGCGGCTCGGCCGGTAAATAAGCCGGAACACGCCACTGCTCAGAAAACCCCAAATGCGGAAGCCGGGGTCAGACCCGCCGGGTCTGACCCCAGTTTTTTGCCTTTGGGGTTCATAGTTTTGCGGGCACGCAGGCACCGGGATCCCCGGGCGGCCAGACTTTTTACCTCTTTAACCACGTTTTCGCGTAAAATATGCGGTTCGGTTTGCGCCGCCCGCTTGCGCGCCGTGCCGATTGAACGTTTTTTAACAAACCGGTTCTCCCATGCCGAATTGGCTTTTGCCCGAACATATTGCGGACGTTTTGCCGTCCGAGGCGCGCAAGATCGAGGAATTGCGTCGCCTGATGCTGGATAACTTCCGCCGCTACGGCTACGAACTCGTGATGCCGCCGCTGCTGGAGTACGTCGAGTCGCTGATGACCGGCGCCGGCCAGGATACCGAGCTGCGCACCTTCAAGCTTGTCGACCAGATCACCGGCCGCATGCTGGGCCTGCGCGCGGACATGACGACCCAGGTCGCCCGCATCGACGCCCACCTGCTCAACCGCGCCTCCGTCACCCGCCTGTGCTATGCCGGCCCGGTGCTGCATACCCGTCCGTCGGGGCTGCATGCCACCCGCGAACCGCTGCAGATCGGCGCCGAGATCTATGGCCACGCCGGCCTGGAAGCGGATGCCGAGATCCAGGAGCTGGCGCTGGCCTCGCTCGAGATGGCGGGCTTTGCCGACGTGCGGCTGGACCTGGCCCACGTGGGCGTGCTGCGCGCGATCCTCGAGCAGGATGCCGCCGCCCAGCGCGACCACGATGCGATCGTGCAGTTGCTGCGCGCGAAGGATGTGCCGGGGCTGCGCGAGCAGACTGCGAACTATGCCGCCGCCACGCGCGACGCGCTGCTGGCGTTGCCGAACCTGTATGGCGATATCGATGTGCTGGGCACCGCGAAACATGCGCTGCCGGACCTGCCGGGGATTGCAAAGGCGCTGGCCGAACTGGCCGCGCTGGCCGCATCCGCCATCGGTCGCGCGGAAGTCGCGATCGACCTTGCCGACCTGCGCGGCTACCAGTACGAAAGCGGCGCCACGTTCGCGCTGTACGTGCCGGGCCTGCCGAACGCGGTGGCCCGCGGCGGCCGCTACGATCACGTGGGTGAAGCCTTCGGCCGCGCCCGTCCCGCGACGGGCTATTCGATGGACTTGCGCGAACTGGCCCGGCTGCTGCCGACGGCCGACCGCAAGCACGCGATCCGCGCGCCATGGGGCAACTCCCCCGAGCTGAAAGAACGTATCGCCGAGCTGCGCAAGGCCGGCGAGGTTGTGATCCAGTCCCTGCCGGGTCACAGCGATGAACAGGACGAGTTCGAGTGCGACCGCGCGCTGGTGCTCGACGAGAGTGGTAGTAACTGGATTCTTAAAAACTTAGGTTAGTGTGATGTCAAAAAAAATCACTGCAACAAACGTGGTCGTCATCGGTACCCAATGGGGCGATGAAGGCAAGGGCAAAATCGTCGACTGGCTGACGGAACACGCGCAAGGCGTGGTGCGCTTCCAGGGCGGCCACAACGCCGGCCACACGCTGGTGATCGGCGGCGTGAAGACCGCGCTGCAGCTGATCCCTTCGGGCATCATGCGCCCGGGCGTGGCCTGCTACATCGGCAACGGTGTCGTCGTCTCCGTGCCGGACGTGCTGCGCGAGATCGACAAGCTGGAAGCCGTGGGCGTGGAAGTGGCGTCGCGTTTGAAGGTTTCCGAAGCCTGCCCGGTGATCCTGCCTTACCACACCGCGCTCGATGGCGCCCGTGAAGCCGCCCGCGGCGCCGCCAAGATCGGCACCACCGGCAAGGGCATTGGCCCGGCCTACGAAGACAAGGTGGCGCGCCGCGCCATCCGCGTTGCCGACCTGCTCAACGAAAAGCGTTTCGCCGAAAAGCTGGCCGAAAACCTGGACTACCACAACTTCGTGCTGGAAAACTACCTGAAGGCACCGAAGGTCGAGTACCAGAAGACCCTCGACGATGCGCTGGCCTATGTGCCGCGCCTGCGCCCGATGGTGGCCGACGTGTCGAGCGCGCTGTATGCCGCGCACAAGGCCGGTGCGAACCTGCTGTTCGAAGGCGCGCAGGGCTCGCTGCTGGACGTGGACCACGGCACCTATCCGTTCGTGACGTCGTCGAACTGCGTGGCCGGCAACGCCGCCGCCGGTGCCGGCGTGGGCCCGAACATGCTGCACTACATCCTGGGCATCACCAAGGCCTACACGACGCGCGTGGGTTCCGGCCCGTTCCCGTCGGAGCTGCCGACCGATGCCGGCGTGGGCCACCACCTGGCGCAAGTCGGCCATGAATTCGGCACCGTGACGGGCCGTGCCCGCCGCTGCGGCTGGTTCGATGCCGCGCTGCTGCGCCGCTCGGTGCAGATCAACGGCGTGTCGGGCATGTGCCTGACGAAGCTGGACGTGCTCGACGGCATCGAGTCGCTGAAGCTGTGCACCGGCTACATGATCGACGGCCGCAAGGTCGACATCTTCCCGGTCGGCGCCGAAGACGCGGCCCGTTGCGAGCCGATCTACGAAGAAATGCCCGGCTGGACGGAAAGCACCGTCGGTGCGAAATCGCTGGCAGCCCTGCCGGCCAATGCACGCGCCTATATCAAGCGCATCGAGGAACTCGTCGGCGTACCCGTCGACATGGTTTCCACGGGACCGGATCGCGAAGAAACCATCGTTCTGCGCCACCCGTTCGAATAAAAAAAGCCACAAGCAGGAAGGAATCAAATGAGCAGCCCTCAATCCGACAACAAGCACCTGTGGGTGACCTGGGATGAATACAACCGCCTCGTCGAAGGCCTGGCACTGAAGGTCTATGAATCGGGCTTCAAGTTCGACATGGTGCTGTGCCTGGCGCGCGGCGGCGTGCGCCCCGGCGACGTATTCTCGCGCATCTTCGACGTGCCGCTGGCGATCCTGTCGACGAGCTCCTACCGCGCCGACAAGGGCACGGTGCAGGGCGACCTCGACATCGCCAAGTACATCACGGTGACGCGCGGCACGCTGGCCGGCAAGATCCTGCTGATCGACGACCTGGCCGATTCCGGCGTGACGCTGATGAAGGTCATCGACCACCTGAAGGCCAACTACGCGGATGTCGAAGAGGTGCGCTCGGCCGTGATCTGGACGAAGGGCAGCTCCGCCTTCAAGCCGGATTACCAGATGCAGGAACTGCCGCACAACCCGTGGATCCACCAGCCGTTCGAGGATTACGACGGGCTGCGTCCCCACCAGCTGGCTTCGTGGCTGAAAAAGGGCGAGCAGAGCGCATAAGCTTTCGCGCTTGCGAGACAATGGCGGAGGGCCTGACGGCCTTCCGCCATTTTTCGTTCTGGTACCCATTCAATAACAATAAAGAGCTTGCCCGATGACCGAAAACTTCTTCCAGACCTTCATCCTGCTGCTGCTGGTGACCGACCCGTTCGGCAACGTGCCCCTGTTCGCCGCCGCACTGCAACCGGTCGCACCGGCGCGGCGGCCGAAGATTGTCGTGCGCGAATGCCTGATCGCGTTTGCCGTGCTGCTGGTGTTCATGTTCTTCGGCCGCCCGTTCCTGCATGCGCTGAGCCTTTCGGAGGTATCGCTGCGCATCGCCGGCAGCGTGATCCTGCTGATGATCGCGATCCGCATGGTCTTCCCGCATCCGGATGGCGTGCTCGGTCGCAACGAGGGCGGCGAGCCGTTCATCGTGCCGCTGGCGATTCCCGCGCTGGCCGGGCCGTCCGCGCTGGCCACGGTGCTGCTGTTTTCCAGCGAAACCCGCGGCGACGTGATGATCCACGTCGCCGCGCTGGCGGCCGTGGTCGTGGTCTGGCTGGCCGTGTTCCTGGGTGCCGAGCGCCTGCAGAAGGTGCTGGGCACGCAGGTGATGACGGCGTTCGAGCGGCTCATGGGGCTCATCCTCGCGGCGATGTCGGTCGAGATGATGCTGGGCGGGATCCGCGAATTCGTGAAGACACTGTAGCCATGAGCGAGCTGCTGGCACTCCCTGTCCTGGCGCTTGCCTTCATTGCGCTGTTTACGCGCGAGGTGATCGCGCCGGCTTCGCGCAATCATTGCGACCGGCGCTGGCTGCTGCTGGCCAGCGGTACCGGCGCGGCCACGGTGGCCGTCACGCTGGCCGCCGGCTGGTTCTTCAGCACCGCCATCCACGAGGCGGCGTTGCTCGACACGAGCGGGTGGCCGGTCCTCGCGACCGGCTTCGCCAGCTTCCTGGCCACGAGTTTCGTGTTCTACTGGTGGCACCGCGCCACGCACCGCTTCGACCTGCTGTGGCGCATCTTCCACCAGCTGCATCACAGCGCGCGGCGGGTGGAAGCGCTGACGGCGTTCTATGCCCATCCGCTCGACTCGGCGGCGGCCATCTGCATCAGTGGCTGCGCCAGCTACCTGCTGCTGGGCGCCAGCCCGACCGCGGCGGCAATCGCATTGCTGCTGACCGGCCTGTTCGACCTGTTCCTGCATGGCGACATCGCGACACCGCGCTGGCTCGGCTACCTGGTGCAGCGGCCGGAAATGCATACGGTCCATCATCAGCTGCATCACCACGCCCAGAACTACGGTTTGCCCGTGTGGGACCTGCTGTTCGGCACGTGGACGAACCCCGAGCACCGCGTGGCGGAGCTGGGCTTCGACGGCGACAAGCCGGACCGCATCGCCGACATGCTGCTGTTCCGGGATGTTCATCGCCCGCACTGACGCTGCCAATTCCACGAAAACGGCTCAGCCATGAAAAAACGCCGCGTCGAACGCGGCGTTTTCATGTGGGGAAGGGTTATTTGTTCCTCTACTTGCCCGTGATCGAAATCACGTCCGCCCCCGGCGCACCGAACATCTGCTCCTTCAGCAGGTGCAGCTGGTCGCGCACCTGCGCGGCCTTCTCGAACTCCAGGTTCTTCGCGTGCTCGACCATGAGCTTCTCGAGGCGCTTGATTTCCTTCGACGCCTGCTTCTCGTTCATCGACTCGTACTTCGCGGTCTCCTGCGCCGCCTTCAGGTTCGTCGACTCGCGGTTCGGATCGTACACGCCGTCGATCATGTCCTTGATGACCTTGTTGACGCCGCGGGCGATGATGCCGTGCTTCTCGTTGTGGGCGAGCTGCTTGGCGCGGCGGCGTTCCGTCTCGTCGATCGCGCGCTTCATCGAATCGGTCATCTGGTCCGCGTACAGCAGCGCCACGCCGTTCAGGTTACGGGCCGCGCGGCCGATCGTCTGGATCAGCGAGCGCTCGGAACGCAGGAAACCTTCCTTGTCGGCGTCCAGGATCGCCACCAGCGACACTTCCGGCAAGTCGAGACCCTCGCGCAGCAGGTTGATGCCGACGACGACGTCGAACGTGCCGATGCGCAGGTCGCGCAGGATTTCCACGCGTTCCACCGTTTCGATATCGCTGTGCAGGTAGCGCACCTTGATGCCGTGGTCCGACAGGTATTCGGTCAGCTGCTCGGACATGCGCTTCGTCAGCGTCGTCACCAGCACGCGCTCGTTCTTCGCGACACGGTCGTTGATTTCCGAGAGCAGGTCGTCGACCTGGGTGCGCGCCGGCCTGACGATCACTTGCGGGTCCACCAGGCCGGTCGGGCGCACCACCTGTTCCACCACCTGGTCGGCATGCTTCTGCTCGTAATCGGCCGGCGTGGCGGACACGAAGACCGTCTGCCGCATCTTGCCCTCGAACTCCTCGAACTTCAGCGGGCGGTTGTCGAGCGCCGACGGCAGGCGGAAACCATAGTCGACCAGGTTCGTCTTGCGCGACCGGTCGCCGTTGTACATGGCCGACAACTGGCCGACCAGCACGTGCGACTCGTCCATGAACATCAGCGCATCCTGCGGCAGGTAGTCGATCAGCGTTGGCGGCGGCTGGCCCGGCAGCGCGCCGGACAGGTGCCGCGAGTAGTTCTCGATGCCCTTCGTAAAGCCGATCTCGGCCATCATTTCCAGGTCGAAGCGGGTGCGCTGCTCGAGGCGCTGCTCCTCGATCAGCTTGCCTTCCTTGCGGAAGAATTCCAGCCGGTCGCGCAGCTCCGCCTTGATCGACTCGATGGCGCGCAGCACCGTCGAGCGCGGCGTCACATAGTGCGAACCGGGGTAGACGGTGAAACGGGGGATCTTCTGGCGCACGCGGCCCGTGAGCGGGTCGAACAGCTGGATCGATTCCAGCTCGTCGTCCCACATTTCCAGGCGCACAGCCAGTTCCGCGTGTTCGGCGGGGAAGATGTCGATCGTGTCCCCCCGCACGCGGAACGTGCCGCGGCCGAAATCGACTTCGTTGCGCGTGTACTGCATCTGGATCAGCCGGGCGATGATGTCGCGCTGGCTCACCTTGTCCTTGGCGCGCAAGGTCAGGATCATCTGGTGGTATTCGTTCGGGTTACCGATACCGTAGATGGCCGACACGGTCGCCACGATGACGACGTCGCGCCGCTCCATCAGCGACTTCGTGCACGACAGCCGCATCTGCTCGATGTGCTCGTTGATCGACGAATCCTTCTCGATAAACAGGTCGCGCTGCGGCACATAGGCTTCCGGCTGGTAGTAATCGTAGTACGACACGAAATACTCGACGGCATTCTGCGGGAAGAACTCACGGAATTCGCTGTACAGCTGGGCAGCCAGCGTCTTGTTGGGCGCGAACACGATTGCCGGGCGGCCCATGCGGGCAATCACATTGGCCATCGTGTAAGTCTTGCCGGAACCCGTCACGCCCAGCAGCGTCTGGAACGAGAGGCCATCCTCGATGCCTTCGCACAGGCTGTCGATCGCCGTCGGCTGGTCGCCGGCGGGCGGGAAGGGCTGGTGCAGCTTGAACGGGGAGTCCGGGAACGTCAGCACGGTGGGCTCGGGAGCGCCTGCCAGTGATAAATCAGCCATGAAGTCAGACCTTTGCTAGAATAGGGAGTTGCGCACACACTGCGCAGTTGTTGCGCAGCGACCGGCACAGATGGTCAATGTTGCGCATCGGAATTGCCGGGTACCGTCATCGCGGTACCGCCGCAGTACCTTGACAGCTTCCTTTGTAGTTTGTAATGCTCACCCCGCTGCGAATCGCATCCAATCGAATCCAATCCTATCATGACGAATCCTTCCGTTTTCAGTGCCATCGAGATGGCTCCGCGCGACCCGATCCTGGGCATCACCGAAGCTTTTAACGCCGACACCAACCCCAATAAAATCAACCTGGGCGTGGGTGTTTATTATGACGACAATGGCAAGGTGCCGCTGCTGTCGTGCGTGCAGAAAGCTGAAAACATCCTGATTGAACAGCCAGCCCCGCGCACGTACCTGCCGATCGAAGGCCTGGCCGCGTATGACAAGGCGGTGCAGGAACTGGTATTTGGGGCTGACAGTGCCGTAGTTCAAGAGCGCCGCGCGATCACCGTGCAGGCCCTGGGCGGCACCGGCGCACTGAAGCTGGGCGCCGACTTCCTGAAGCGTTTCTCGCCGAATTCCGAAGTGTTCATCAGCGATCCAAGCTGGGAAAACCACCGCGCCCTGTTTGAAAGCGCCGGCTTCAAGGTCAACAACTACGCCTACTACGATGCCGCCACCCATGGCGTGAATTTCGAAGGCATGCTGGCCGCGCTGAAGGCCATGCCGCAAGGCGCTGTCGTCGTGCTGCACGCCTGCTGCCACAACCCGACCGGTGCCGACCTGTCCCAGCAGGAATGGGACCAGGTGATCGACGCCGTCGTGACGCGCGGCCTGATCCCGTTCCTGGACATGGCTTACCAGGGCTTTGGTGCCGGCATCGCCGAAGACGGCGCCGTGGTGCGCCGCTTCGCCGCCACCGGCGTGCCGCTGCTGGTGTCGAACTCGTTCTCGAAGTCGTTCTCGCTGTACGGCGAGCGCGTGGGTGCACTGTCTGTCGTGGCCTCGACTGCCGAAGAAGCGTCGCGCCTGCTGTCGCAGCTGAAGCGCGTGGTGCGCACCAACTACTCGAACCCGCCGGTACACGGCGGCAAAGTGGTCGCCACCGTGCTGTCGACACCGGAACTGCGCCAGCTGTGGGAAGACGAGCTGGGCGCGATGCGCGTGCGCATCAAGGCCACCCGCGACGAGTTCGTGCAGAAGCTGAAGGAAAAGGCACCTGGCCACGACTTCGCGTTCGTGCGCGAACAGGTGGGCATGTTCTCGTACTCGGGCCTGACGAAAGAGCAGGTTGCCAAGCTGCGCGAAGAATCGATCTACGCCGTGGACACTGGGCGCATCTGCGTGGCTGCGCTGAACTCGAAGAACATCGACATCGTGGTTGACGCGATCGCCAAAGTTCTCTAAAATCCTGCTTCTTCGTTGACGTACGTCAGCGAAGAATGCCGGAAACGGTGGCAGACGATACCGAAAAGCAAGCTTGCAAATGTTGCTCTGAACGTATAAGATGCTGCTTCTAATCCCTGATAGCTCAGTCGGTAGAGCGACGGACTGTTAATCCGCAGGTCCCTGGTTCGAGTCCAGGTCGGGGAGCCAGAATTCATGTGAAAAGCCCAGCCTTTACCGGTTGGGCTTTTTGCATTTCGTCCTGGCGATTCGGCCTTGGTCCTTTCACTTTTTATGCGGCGGCAATTATGGAAAACAACGATCAGCGCTACCTGGTTCAGCAAAACAAAATCAGCGACGGCGACAAGAAGCCGCCGGTCTTTGCCAAGGTGATGCGCAGCAAGGAAGGGGTGTTCGAGGGCGTGTCGTTCATAAAGAACAAGGAAAAGGCGACGATCATGACGGTCACCCAGGCGCAGGAAGTTATCGACTGGGCAAAGAAAAAGAAAGCCGCCGCGCATGAATATGAAACGAAGATCATCTGCCTGGGGCAATAGCCTGGCCGTGCCGTGATCGGGAACCGGAAAGGCCGCGCGAACGCGGCCTTTTTTCATGGTGCCGGCATACATGGTGCTGGCATAAATGGTGCTGACCTACATGGTGCCGGCATACAGGGCGCCTGAATCCATGCCCTCAGAGCAAGCGCCGCGCCGTGATCGCCTCCACATCGATCGCCCCGCTGCCGGTCGTGTACACGGCGGTCACCGCCAGCTCGACCGTGCTGATGATTTCCAGGATCCCCGAGCTCAGCGGTAAATCGCCGTCCACGGCACCACCCAGCAGTTGCTGTTGCAGGCGGCAGCAATCGTCCATCGTTGCCGTATGCGGCGGCAGGGTGATCACCTCCATCGCCGTGATGGTGGCGATGCGCGGCTCGCGGCCCCGCACGGCGCCCGCCAGTACCAGCGGAATGAGACGCTTGAGCACCGGGGCAGGGCGCTCGGCCAGGTTGTGCACGTTGATTTCCGTGGCGTAACGGCCCGGCGCCATCGGCGCGCAAGCGCAGCAGGCGTCGCCCTGCGTGCCGCAGATGAAATTCACGCTCCATACGAACAGGCGGATGTCCGTGGCGCCCACCGTGACGGCGGGCCGGTCGGGCTGGCCGATGACGATGCCGGGCGGCTCGCCGCTGGCCACGTCCCAGCACACGTCCACGCGATAGCTGCCATTGCCCAGGTCGGTGACCGGGCTGTTCAGGATCGAGCCGGGTGCCGGCGTGATCACCATGTCCGCCTCGCGGCCCGGGCCGAAGCGGTTGCCGTATTTGTCGCGCGGCGTAAACGTCATGCGCATGCAGTCGCGGCCATCCGGGCCGGGGCCCAGCGGATCGGTGGTGACGATCGTGTTGCCGCCATCGATGCCCACATCCACGTGTTCGGTCCACACCAGTTCGCGCATGCCATCGCACTCGCCATAGCGCGCCCTGGCATGGAACGTGTAATGGCCTTCCATGCGCAGGTAATCGGGCAGCTGGATGCCCACCGAGCCACCCGGCTCGAATGCGCCGCGGGTGCTGGCCGTATCGTCCTCCAGCGTGAAGTGATCCTGCACATACTGGATCACTGGCGGGCCAGCGCCTTCGAGCGACTTCAGCGTGGCCTGGCGCGGCGGGATCGTATCGCCGTTCACCGGCAGTGCCGGGCCCAGGCCTGCATCGCTGAGGAGGTTGCCGAGGCCCTTGTCGGGCCGCGTGACCGTCAGTTCGGCATGCACATGCTGCGGCCAGCTGTGATCGGCATGGCGGACGCGCAGCAGCGGCGAAATATCGTCGCCCGTATAGCGGCGCGGTCGTGGCTCGGGTTCGCGCAGCAGCCGCGGGCCACCGGCCGGGATGATCGACACGAAAAAGCGCAGCGCCGGCGCGGGTGGCGGGAATTCGCCGCCGCCGCCCGGGCGCAGCACTTCGACCTGCCATGCGCCGTCGCGCTCGCCGCCTTGCGGCAGCGGCACGCGCAGGTAGGCCCAGTTGCGGCCCGTCGAACCGTCGACGCCGGCCGTGGCGGCGCTGACGATCGTGCCGCCCGGCGTGCGCAGGCGCACGTCCAGCCACGCATCCGTGCGGTCCCAGCCAATCACGGCCGTCAGGCGCTCCTCGCCGCACACGTTGAATGTGACCGGCGCCGCATCGGCACCGGCCGGCAGGTCGGTTTCCGGATCGAGCAGCACGCCCGCCTCGAAGATGTTGCCGAACGCCTGCGAGAAGAATTTCAGCAGCGCCAGCCCGCTGCTGGCGCGAGTGAACAGGCCGCCATGGTTCGTGGCCAGTGTGGAGAGCAGGGCGCTGTCCAGGTTCGAGTCGGCGCCGAGGCCGATCGCATGCACGTCGATGCCGCCCAGCGACGGCTCCACGTCGACGATCGACGGCGTCTGGTTTTGCAGGCCATCCGTCAGCAGCAGGATCGCGCGCGGGTTCGCGCCGGGCATGGCAAATTGCGCACGCGCCGCATCGAGCCCGCTGCCGATGCCAGTGGCGCCGCCGGAGGCCAGGCTGCCCACGATGCCGCCGGCAAACGGTGGCGGCCCGACCAGCGTGTTCTTGTTCGGGTTCGTGACCGGCGCGATCGCGAAAGTG
This sequence comes from Pseudoduganella lutea, assembly GCF_004209755.1. Lineage (NCBI taxonomy): Bacteria > Pseudomonadati > Pseudomonadota > Betaproteobacteria > Burkholderiales > Oxalobacteraceae > Pseudoduganella > Pseudoduganella lutea. The sequence goes on from NZ_CP035913.1 coordinate 4,883,647, forward strand.
GGCGGGCCAGCACTCGTGCTGAACGAGACCAGGCCGGCGCGGTTGCCGGTATCGGCGCGCACCAGTTGCACGAACAGCGATACCGCATCCTTCGCGGCATCGATCTTGCGCCGCCCCGTGCCGTCCGGCTCGTCCATGCTGCCCGAGCGGTCGATCACCAGCATCACGTCGCGCGTGAGCGGCGGTGGCGGTGATGGGGCGATCTGCGTGAGGAACGTGGCCGTGGGGAAGTACGACAGTTGCGATCCGGTGCAGGGGCTTCCATTCGACAGCACGCCGACGATGCGGCCCGCCGCGTCGAACAGCCCGGAGCCCGAACTGCCGCCGGAGACGTGGAACGTGTTCGGCACGCGAATGCTCGTGGCACCGCTCGCCGTGACCGTGGCGAAGCCCGGATGGGGCAGCGACATCTTCTTGACCGCGCCGTTCGGGTGGTGGATGCCGAAGACCTGTTCGCCGACGACGGGAATATCGGGCCGCAGCGTGATCGGGGCGATGCCGGCCGGGCTGGTCTTCAACTGCAGCAGGCTGTAGTCGAAGCCCGAATCGAAACGCTGCTGCAAGGCCGCCGAGACCTTGTGGAAGCGGGGCGCGTAGCCGGCCGGGCGGCTGCCGTCGCATTCCGTTTCATAGTCGAACACGACGGAGCTGGACAGCGCCTCGGCCGGGGTGTGGCAGTGGCCGGCGGAGATCACCTTGTCGGCATCGACCAGCGTGACGGTGCACGTGGACACCGACTCCGCGCCGCCCGGCCCATGGCCAGGGTGGACCGTGACGATCATGCCGACGCTGCGCGCGACCTGCCGGCGCAGGTCGCCGGACGGCATGCAGCGCACGTTCTCCCAGTTCGGCGGCGGCGAGCAAAACCAGAACGGGTCATACGTGGGCTCGGTGTACACGGGATCGGGCAGGAACGGATCGCTGTTCGAGAACGACGGGTGGCCCGGTTCGCCCGCATGGCGCTCGCCGCGGCCGTAGCGGTCGATCTGCGCACCGCCGGATGCGGCGCCACTGACGATGTAGCGCACCGGCACCGTGCCGCCGCCAAGCGCGTGCACGTTGACGGGCCGCGTCCAGAACGCGCCGCCATCGGCCGCCGTGAACACGTCGGTGTCGTAGCCCAGCTCCACCTCGATGCGGTTGGCGCCGGGCAGGTTCACGTTCTGGAAATGCAGCATGACGAACTTGGTACCGCCTGGGGCCGGCGCGTGCACGAAATCGATGGCCCAGGTATCGGGCGCGGTGGGCGGGCTGCCGGTGTCCGGACCGATGGCAAGGGGCGCGCCGAGCACCTGCACGGTGCCTGTGATGTGCGACATGATGACCTCCCGTCAGACCGGCCGGCCGTGGACCGGCACCACGTCGATGCCGGTGGTGCCGGTCGTATAGATTGCGGTAACGGCCACGTCGCGCGTGGCGGTGATTTCCAGGATGCCGATCGTCAGCGCATCGACGGGGGCACCGAACAGCAGTTCGCCGATGCGGCAGCAATCGTCCATCGTGGCCGTGTGCGGCGGCAGTTCGATGCCGTCCTCGGCACGGCTCGTGCCGAAGCGGGGCTCGCGGCCCACCGGGGCACCGGCGAGCACCACGGGAATGAAGCGCTTGCGAACGGTGATCTCCAACTGGCTGTAGTTGTGGATGCTGACCTGCGTGGCATACCGGCCCGGCTGCACGGGGCTGCAGCCGCACGCCTCCGGCTGCGTGCCGCACACGAACTTGACCGAGTAGCGCACCGTGCGGGGACGGCAGGCCGGGATCGTGATCTGCACTTTTTTCGCGGCGACGATCCTGCCATCGGCCACCACGTCCAGCGTGCCGGTGGCTACCTGCTCCTTGTCCCTGCATTCGGTGCCGCGAAAGCGCACCTCGAACTTCAGCACGTGTTCCACGTCGCCCTGCAGCGGGCCGTAGCCGCCGGCCGGCGTGATCGATACGACGAACGGCGCGATGGTGGCGGACGGTACCAGGTCGAGGTGATCGATGCCGTGCGTGCCGGGACTCTTCGGCACGGTGACAGTGATGGTTTCATCGAATGTCTCGCCGGGGTCCAGCGTGAGTACATTGGTATCGGGCGAGATCGTGACCGGGCCGAGCGCATGGTCGCCCGACGCAGTGGAGTCCGCAGTGACATCGGCAGTGACATCGGCAGTGACATTCGCAGTGACATCGGCAGTGACATCGGCAGTGACATTCGCAGTGACATCGGCAGTGACATTCATGGTGGACTCCCCGCTGTGCGCCAGCACTGTTCTTCAACTATAGGCAGCGGACTCGGGCTGCGCCAGTCCTTTTTGAAACCGTTGCGCGACTGCCGATCAGCTCGCAGTACGTGTGTTGTGACGTGCCGCGGGGGGCATCGTACTGGCGGTGCGGGAAGAGGCTGGAGGCACCGCCGGCCAGCCTGCCGATACCGGGGCTCGATGCCCCGGTATGCCGGTCACGATGCCGCTACCGCACGACGTAGACCATGCCAGCGCCACCCACGGCCATGCCCTGGCTGTTCTGCTGTTCGACGCCGATCATGTACTGCTGGCCGGCGCCGGCCGATGCCGGGATCGTGGTGCGCAGCGCCAGCGGGTACACGATGCCGGCTGCCTTTTCCATCGTCACGCGCACCAGCGGCTGCGTGATGTCCACGTAGCGCTGGCCGTTGCGGATGACCACGTCGCCACCCTGCACGGTCACGTTGCGCAGCTTGTGCTGCTTGTTGCACTCGAACCTGGAGCCCTTGCCCAGCGTGAGGATGCCGGTGCAGCAGCCGAACCGGGTCTTGACCCTGGTCTCCTCGAGGAAGACGAGGGCGCTGTCGCAACTGGCCTCGTCCCGTGGCTCGCCCTGTTCCACCTGCCCGGCAAAGTCGACGGCCGGGAACACGGTACCCGGTTCATCCAGCGACAGCGTCAGCGGCATGCCGGCCGGCAGGCGGCTGCGGTCGACCTGCAGCGTCATGCGCGGTTCGGCGTTCCACCGGTTGCCGGCGATGAAGTGGAACGTGGCCGGCGCGCTGGCCAGCACGTCGATCACCGAGAGGTTGCGCTGCGCCAGGTTGTTGCGTCGTGCCGTGATCGGATCGCCCGTCAGCGGCGCGGTCGCGAAGGCATAGTCGTTGTCGGCGTTGACCACGGCCATCAGGCAACCGTGCCAGCCGTTGTTGGCTTCCCAGCCGTACAGCGTTTTCGTCTGCGCGGCCTCGATGCGGAACCGGGCGATCACCGAGGCGCCGGCAGCCACGGTGCCGAAGGTGGCCGCGAGCGCGGCCGGCGCCACGTGGGTGGCGTCCGTCAGCGTCCAGTCCTGCGGATACACGAATTGCAGGCCCACGAAGGGCGTGATGCGCGTGCTGACGGTGACGTTGCGGGCCTCCCGCGAACCGTTGTTGGTCACCCGCACATAGATGTAGTTGGCCTGGCCCCGCTCGACGTTCTTCGATTGCAGCGGGTCGCTGGGATTGAACACATTGTCGTCGGTGATGCGCACGACCACATCCGAGAAGTCCCAGAAATTGCCGCCCGTGTAGGGCTCCAGGCCATTGTCGGACGGGGCGTCCTTGATCATCACGTCGGCCTCGTCGAGCGCGCGGTAGACGTTGATGCGGCCATAGCCCATTTCGTGGTTCCAGCTGCCGTTCGGGCGGCCCACCGTGTCGGCGTAGGCCACCGCGCCGACCTTCTGCGCGGTGCGCTCGATGTGGGCGCGCACCTGCACGTTCGACAGCCCGGGGTAGGTGCTGCGGATCAGTGCCGCCAGGCCGGCCACGTGCGGCGTGGCCGATGACGTGCCGTTGAAGACCAGGTCGTAGTCGCCGCCGGTACCCGGCGTGGTGTTGTAGCCGCTTGCGCCCTGGATGTCGGTGGTGGGAATGTGCACGCCCGGCGAGACCACGGAGATCGCCGGGCCGAAGTTCGAGCCCCAGTTCTCGCCGTCGGGCGACAGCGGCGTCTTGCGGTTGTCGATCTCGTCCGATGCGCCGACCGCGATGACCAGCGGGTTGGTGGCCGGGTAGGTGATCGGGCCGTTGTAGTTGTGCGTGGCCACGCACATCACGACATCGCTGTTGAACGCGTTCTGGATCGCCGGATCGATGATGGCCGGGCTCCAGGCGTTCCAGCCGAAGCTCATGCTGATCACGTCGGCGCCGTTGGCGGTGGCGTAGTTGATGCCGGCCGCCACTTCGACGTCGGTCCACGCATCGAACGCCACCGGCAGGATGCGCGCATTGCCGGCCACGCCGGTGACGCCGGTACCGTTGTCATAGGTCGCCGCCACGATGCCGGCGCAGGCGGTGCCGTGGTTGCCGGTGGGCGCGCCGTCCGGCAGCATGGTGCCGAGGTTGATGCCGGGCGCCGAGAAGCGCAGGTCCGGGTGGTTCAGGTCGCAGCCCTCGTCGAGCACGCAGACGACCACGGTGGCGACGCCAGTGGTGATGTCCCAGCCGGTGGTGCCGGGGCCGCCGGCCTCGATGCGCGTCATGTCCCACTGCTGCGGGAACAGCGCATCGTTCGGCGCGATCGACGTTGGCGTGAGCAGCGGCATCGTCTCGAACTGGAAGTCGACCAGGGCGCCGTCCGGCGATTGCCGTACGCGTTCGCGCAGCTGGTAGGCGTTGACCTCGCGCACGTTGGCGATCTGGAAGTAGCGGTAGCCGTTCAGGTAGCGCGATTTTTCCGGCACTTCCTTCAGTGCCGGCTGCGGGCCGTCGGCGCGGGTCAGCGCGGCCGGCACGCCGGGGCGGGCGGGATCGGGATCGCGCCCGTCGCGCAGCTTGATGACGCCCACGTTGGGCAGCGGCGTCATGAGGCCGCGGCGGCCTTCCTGCCCGGCCATGCGGTACACGGGGCCGACCCAGTCGAGGCCGATCGCGGTGCCCGCCTGTTCGATCTTCTGCAGCCGCTCGTCGTCGATCGGCCTGCGTGCCTGCGCCCAGTAGCGCGACTTCGTATGGTTGACCCGCTCGCCTGGGATATGGGAACTTTCGGGCTCGTCTTCCAGGAACATTTCCATGCCGTGCAGGAATTGCTCCACGTCGGCGCGCTCGCGCGGGGATTTCAGCGCGAGCAGCACGCGGCCCGGATCGCGCGCCAGCGGTGCGCCGGTGCTGTGGGCCATCACTTCGGGAAATCGGTTCATGACTCTTCCTCGGGTTAATCCTCGTTTTGCGGATTCCCTCGGCCGGGGAGACTGGTCGCCGCGAGGCGATCCCATTCAGTCTAGGCGGTTCATTGATGGAAGCTACCTGCAAATTGTCTGTAATTGTCGCTGCCTTGATGCACCTCACAACTTGCGCCGTAAAATTGTGTTGTCGACTTTGCCGAGCGTCGCTATAATGCGGCCTCTTTTCCCTGATAGCTCAGTCGGTAGAGCGACGGACTGTTAATCCGCAGGTCCCTGGTTCGAGTCCAGGTCGGGGAGCCAGAATTTCAAAAGCCGCGTTTATCGCGGCTTTTTGTTATCCGCGGCAATGACAGAATTTCAGGTAGTTGGCAGTGCAACCATAAAGCGGAGCCGCACGATGAGCATCCGCATCAGAAGACGGAGACAGCGTTGACCACCCTTGCAGCATTATTCTTAACCCAGGAAGGCAAATGATGAAACTGTCCAAGATGCACAAGCGTCTCCTCGCGCTGACGGCCGCGCTGCCGATGGCCGCCATGGCCCAGGACGCCACCCAGGCAGGCACGGAACAATCGACCCAGCAGGTCGCGCAGCAGCCGGTCGCCAGCGGCCAGCTGGAAACCGTGACCGTAACGGCCCAGCGCCGCGCCGAGAACATCAAGGAAGTGCCGGTGTCGGTCTCGATGCTGCAGCACGAGAAGCTGGACGTGATCCTGTCGGGTGGCCAGGACGTGCGCGTCCTCGCCGGCAAGACGCCGAGCCTGAACGTGGAATCGTCCACGGGCCGTGTGTTCCCGCGCTTCTATATCCGCGGCTACGGCAATGCCGACTTCTCGATCTTCGCCTCGCAGCCCGTGTCGCTGATCTATGACGACGTGGTGCAGGAGAACCCGATCCTGAAGGGTTATCCGATGTTCGACCTGGCCAACATCGAAGTGCTGCGCGGCCCGCAGGGCACGCTGTTCGGCCGTAACACGCCGGCCGGCGTGGTGAAGTTCGAGTCCGCCAAGCCGAGCCTGAAGGGCGTGGAAGGCTACTACAACTTCTCCGTGGCCAGCCACGGCACCACCAACGTGGAAGGCGCCGCCAACATTCCGCTGTCGAACGAGTGGGCACTGCGCGTTTCCACGCTGCGCCAGCACCGCGACGACTACGTGGCCAACGGCTTTACCGATGGCCGCGATTCGCTGGATGGCTACAACGAGCATGCCGAGCGCGTGCAGGTGCTGTACCAGCCGAACGGCACGTTCAACGCGCTGTTCAACGTGCACCAGCGCACGACAACCGGCAACTCGCGCCTGTTCCAGGCCAACATCATCAAGAAGGGCAGCAACCAGCTCGTTGACAACTTCGACGAACGCATGGTGTTCACCAACGGCCAGAACTACCAGAACCTGACCACGCGCGGCGGCAGCGTGCGCCTGTCGTGGGACCTGGGCGCCGTGAAGCTGTATTCCGTGACCGGCTACGAGTCGATCGCCGAGTACAACAGCCGCGGCGACATCGACGGCGGCAACCCGGTCTACGGCCCGGGCGTGGTGCCGTTCCAGGTCGAGACGGCTTCCGTGCTGCCGGACCTGAAGCAGTACACGCAGGAATTCCGTGTCGAATCGAAGAAGGCGGGCCCGCTCAGCTGGCAGGCCGGCGTGTACTACTTCGACGAAGACGCCACCGGCGGCAGCGACAACTTCAACACCGCCGGCGCCCGCACCAGCCGCGTGGTCAGCAACCAGCGCAACAAGGCCTGGGCGGCGTTCGGTTCCGTGAACTACGCGGTGACCGATGCACTGACCGTGCGCGGCGGCCTGCGCTACACGAACGACAAGAAGGACTTCCAGACGATCGAAGCCACGGGCACCACGCTGCAGGGCCCGTCGACGATCAACGCGGAACGCCACAAGGCGAACTGGGACCTGTCGGCCACGTATGCGATCAACCCGGACGTGTCGGCCTACGCCCGCGTGGCGACAGGCTTCCGTGCCCCGTCGATCGGCGCGCCTTCGGCTTCCGGCCCGGCCACCATCGCCGATGCGGAAACGATCACGTCGTATGAAGCCGGCATCAAGGCCGATCTGCTGAACCGCCGCGCCCGCGCTTCGCTGTCGATCTTCGACTACGACGTGAAGGACCAGCAGCTGACGGTGGTGGGCGGCAATTCCAACGTGACCGCGCTGATCAACGCCGAGAAGACCAAGGGCCGCGGCATCGAAGCGGAGATCGAAGGCTTCGTCACGCCGGACTTCAAGGTGTCGGCATCGACCAGCTACAACTACACGAAAATCCAGGATCCTTCGCTGTCGGTCAACAAGTGCGCCCAGTGCACGGTGCTGGACCCGCTCAACGCCGCCGGCCGTGTCGTCATCGACGGCAACGCGCTGCCGCAGGCGCCGAAGTGGATCGTCAACCTGTCGGCCCGCTACAACTGGCCGCTGGCCGAAGGCAACCTGTTCGTGCTGACCGACTGGTCGTACCGCAGCAAGGTCAACTTCTTCCTGTACGAGGCCAAGGAGTTCACCGGCGCGCCGCTGACGGAAGGCGGCCTGCGCGTGGGCTACAACTGGCAGGGCGGCAAGTATGAAGTGGCCGCGTTCGGTCGCAACATCACCGACCAGCGTCGCATCACGGGCGCCATCGACTTCAACAACCTGACCGGCTTCGTCAACGAGCCGCGTCAGTGGGGTGTGCAGCTGAAGGGTCTGTTCTAAGAGCTGGATGTGAGGCTGCTGGCAATGGTTCTTCTTGCCAGCGGTCAAAGCGGCCGCTATAATACGGCCTCTTTTCCCTGATAGCTCAGTCGGTAGAGCGACGGACTGTTAATCCGCAGGTCCCTGGTTCGAGTCCAGGTCGGGGAGCCAGAATTTAAAAAGCCCAGCAGCGATGCTGGGCTTTTTCCGTATACGGCGCCATCTCAGCCGTCGTTGCAGGCACTCTCGCCGCCACGACTGGAACAGATGCGCACCCGGCACAGCCGGCCTTCCTCGCCGCCCACTCGCCAGCAGCGCTGCAGCAGGCTTTCCGTGCTGTCGCCGGTGCGCGGTTCGACCACGTCGCGCTCATCGGCATGCGCGACCAGGGCGGACAGCAAGACCACGTCGGTATCGGCTGCCGTCCGCGGCGTGCGGCGGACTGGCTCGCGAGCTGCCACGACCTGCCGCGCCTTGGGCTTCGCTGCGGGTTTCGGCTTGGGATGCAACGACGCCTTTGCCACCCGGTCATGGCGGACCATTGCCGCGATCCGGGCTGGCGCCGGCACGGCGGCCGGTGTCGGCAATATGGACAGTGAAGGCTGGGCGGGCGGCAGCGCTTCGTCGACGATCTCGGCCGCTTCTCCGATTTCCGCTGAAGATGCCGACGGTGACAGCGCGGCTTGCACCATGGGCGGCAGCGTTTCATGCACGATCACGGGCGACGGCCCGCTGTACAGCCACCAGGCCACCAATGCGCCAAGCAGCACGCCACTGCACACGAGCAGCGATGCGCCGCGCGCGGCAGAGGGTGCAGAAGAGGGCGCGACGGTGCCGGGGCGCCGCGGCGTTTCCACGCCCTTGTGTTCGAGACTGGCCAGTATGCCCTTGCCGGGTTTTGATCGATCCAAGATTGTTCTCCAAAGCTTGATGTGGGCGTCTTGCACGGGTGGCCCGCTGGCTTACGATGGGCCCGTCCGACGATTAGTTTCGCGCGGGCATTTTTTCATCGTGTTGACGGAGCGCACCATGTTTCTCTTTTCCATATTCGTGTTGTTCCTCACCGCCTGCCTGGCGGGCTGGCTGCTGGTGTTCCCGGCTGGGCGGGACGCGGCCGGCGCGGTGGCGCTGCGGCTGGGGCGCGATGTCGACCGGGCCCGCAAGGACGTCACCGCGCACGGGTCCCGGGGCATGCTGGAGGCGGGGCGCGGCATGCGGGCCTTCCTTGCAAGGCTGGGGCGGCTCTTGCGGCGCTCCCCCCTCCTGACCGCCGCCTGCGCCGCCTTGATATTGCTGCCGCCACTGGCCGCGCTGTCGCTGGCCGGGCGCACGGAACTGCCCGGCGTTGCCGCGCCGGACCCCGCCGTCAACGAACAGGTCGCCGACCTGCTGCGCGGCGAACGGCTGGCCGCACCGGCGCCGTTGCCGCCTGCCGCCTTCACCACGGCGGAAGTGACGCTGGTGCGCCCGCAACTGGCCGGCGCGAACCGCAATTGGGACCTGCTGGACCCGGATTTCACGCAGCGCCTGCTGCTCATGTTCAAGGTCATGCGCGACCAGTACGGCTACGAAATGGTGCTGCTGGAAGGTTATCGCAGCCCCGAGCGGCAGAACCGGCTCGCTGACGCCGGCGGTCATGTCACGAATGCGCGTGCCTTCCAGAGCTGGCACCAGTTCGGCCTGGCGGGCGACTGCGCCTTCCTGCGCAATGGAAAAGTCGTGATCTCGGAAAAGGATCCGTGGGCGATGCGCGGTTACGAGCTGTACGGCCAGGTGGCGGAAGCGGCCGGCATGACGTGGGGCGGGCGCTGGAAGATGATGGATTTCGGCCACGTGGAACTGCGGACACAACGCCGCCGGTAGTTGCGCACAGTCAATAAATTTCCTCAAGGATAGTGGCACCATCATCCGATCCGAAACGAACGGGTGCCACATGATGCGACGAATCTGGTTGTTCCTGACGGACTCCCGTCACTTTGCGATCCTTGGCCTGGCCGCGATGGCCGGTCTGTACTACCTCGGTGCCGAGCTGCTGGAGCTGGCGCTGATCTGGGCAATCGGGGCCGCCTGTACGACAGTGCTGCTCTGGCTGCTCGTGCGGTGGCTGCGGCGCGTGCTCGCGGCGCGGCGCGCGGCGCGGCTGGAGAGCGCGATCGGGGAAAGCGCCGAACCGGCAGCCGCCGGCGACGATGTGGACGTGCTCCGCACCGGCTTGCTGAAGGCGATCGACACGATCCGCGGTTCGAAGCTGGGCATCACATCGGGCAGTCGCGCGCTGTACGAGCTGCCGTGGTACATGATCATCGGGAACCCGGCCGCCGGCAAGAGCAGCGCGGTCGTCCATTCTGGCCTGCAGTTCCCGATCGCCGACAGCAAGGTGGTGCAGGGTGTCGGCGGCACCCGCCATTGCGACTGGTTCTTCACCACCGAAGGCATCGTGCTCGATACGGCGGGCCGCTACTCGGTGGACGACGAGCATCGCGGTGAATGGCACGGTTTCCTCGACCTCCTCAAGAAGCACCGCACGCGTGCGCCGATCAACGGCATCCTCGTCGCCGTCAGCATCGCGGAACTGCGCGGCGCCGATGCCGATGCCGGCATGCGCCTGGCGCGCAGCCTGCGCAAGCGCGTGCAGGATCTGATCGAACGGCTCGAAGTGTTCGCACCGGTCTACGTGGTCTTCACCAAGGCCGACCTGATCGCCGGCTTCACGGAATTCTTCGCACCCTTCGAGCGCGCCGAGCGCGAACGGCCGTGGGGCGCCACGATGCCTTACCAGCGCAAGATCGGCACGCAGGCCATCCTTGCCTTCTTCGACGGCGCGTTCGACGAACTGCATGAAGGGCTGAAGGAAACCTGCATCGCCAACATGTCGCTGCGGCGGCGCGACGTGCCACCGTCGGGCGCGTTCACGTTCCCGCTCGAATTCGCGTCGCTGCGCGTGCCCCTGCGCGCCTTCCTGGCCACGCTGTTCGAGGAAAACCCGTTCCAGTTCAAGCCCTTGTTCCGCGGCTTCTATTTCACCAGTGCGCTGCAGGAGGGCGTGCCCGAGTGCCCGCAGTCGCGACTCGTGGCCGAGCGCTTCGCGCTGTCGTGCCGCACCGAACCCGCGCCGCGCGAAGAAGTGCGCCAGGCCGGCTACTTCCTGCTGGACCTGTTCCGCAAGGTGATCTTCGAAGACCGTAACCTGGTCTCGCAATATGCCAGCCGCAGCAAGCAGCAATGGAAGTACGGCGCCTTCGTCATGGTGGCCGTGGCGCTCGGGGTATCGCTGGCGGGGTGGAGCTGGTCCTACCTCGGCAACCGGCAACTGCTGGCAACGGTGCAGGGCGATCTCGACAAGGTGGTGCGCCTGCAGGATGGTCGCCTGGACCTGCAGTCGCGGCTGGAGGCGCTGGACGTGCTGCAGCAGCGCATCGCGCAGCTGGAAAACTACCGCCTGGAACATCCATGGGCGCTGTCGCTCGGCCTGTACCAGGGCGACCTGCTGGAGCGCAAGCTGCGCGAGGAATTCTTCGGCGGCGTGCGCGAGGTGATGGTGAAACCCGTCACGGCCAACCTGGAGGCGCTGCTGTACGAGATGAACGCGAACGCCAGCCAGCTCGCCGCGCCCGCAACGGCGGCGCAGCAGCCCGCGCAAGGCACTGCGCGCGCGTATGCCGACGCGTCGCCCACCAGCGTGGAAGATGCCTACAACGCGCTGAAGACGTACCTGATGCTGGCCGACCCGGCGCACGCCGAGCCGGGCCACCTGAACGATCAGCTGACCCGTTTCTGGCGCGGCTGGCTGGAAGCGAACCGCGGTGCCATGCCGCGCGAGCAGATGATCCGCAGCGCCGAGCGGTTGATGACGTTCCACCTGGCGCACCTCGGCGATCCCTCGTGGCCGCGGATCGAGCAGAAGCTGGCGCTGGTGGACACGGCGCGCGAGAACCTGCGGCGTGTCGTGCGCGGCATGCCGGCGCGCGACCGCGTGTATGCCGAGATCCGCGCCCGCGCCGCAACGCGCTTCCCGGCCATGACCGTCGGCCGCATCGTCGGCGAACAGGATGCGGCGCTGGTGCAGGGCAGCCATGCGGTGTCCGGCACGTTCACCCGCCAGGCATGGGAAAGCTACGTGGCCGGCGCGATCCGCGACGTGTCGGCAAAGGAGCTGCAAAGCACCGACTGGGTGCTGAAGACATCCAGCCGCGACGACCTCACTCTGGAGGGCAGCCCGGAACAGATCGAGAAGAACCTCGTCGACATGTATCTTGCCGACAAGGCAGCCGCCTGGGCAGCGATGCCATTGCATCAATGGCTGCGCACCGTCGTCAAGGACGCCGGCCAGATGGCCCAGCTCGACGAACTGCTGGGCACTGTCGCGCCGCCGCCGGAGAACTGATACCCGTACCGTGTTCCGCTTGCATTCTCCCGGCGTTATCGTCAGACTGGCCTGAAAAGATAATGCAGGGAGGCAATTATGAACAATCTCCGGATCGGCGCGCGCCTTGCGCTCGGCTTCGCGCTCGTGCTGGTGCTGCTGGCAGTCATGACGATCACCGCCGTGACGCGCATGCAGGGCGCCAGCCGGCTGACCGACGAGCTGGTGACGCAGCGGGTGCACAACGAACGCCTGATGGCCGAATGGAACAAGGTCATCGAAGTCAACGCGGCCCGCACCATCGCCGCCTTCCTGGTGCCGGACGTGGCGGCGCAAAAGGCCATCGAGGCCACGATGGCCGCGTCGTCGAAGCGGGCGACGGAAATCCAGGACCAGCTGGGCAAGGAGCTGGTCGACGCCGAATCGCGCAGCGGCCACGCCGCTGTCATGGCAGCCCGCAAGGCGTACTCGGACATCCGCAAGACCATGCTGACGGCCAAGGCCGCCGGCGACAGCGCCACCGCGCAGCGCATCTACGGCGGCGAACTGAATACAACCCGTGAAGCCTACCTGGCCGCGCTGGCAAGCCTGCTGAAAACGCAGCAGACGGCGCTCGACGCCACCGCCGCCGAAATCCGTGCCAGCTATGCCGCCAGCCGCAACCTGCTGGTCGCGCTTGGCCTTGGTGCCATCGCGGCCGGCATCGCGCTTGCGTGGTACCTGACGCGCGCGATCACGGAGCCGCTGCACCAGGCCGTGCAGGTTGCCGAAAGCGTGTCGTCCGGCGACCTCACCAGCGTCATCGAAACCTCGCGCGGCGATGAAACGGGCCAACTGCTGCGCGCCCTGAAACGCATGAACGGCAGCTTGCTGACGATCGTCAGTCAAGTTCGCAACAGCACCGATACGATCGTCGGCGCCGCCAGTGAAATTGCCGCCGGCAACCTTGACCTGTCGTCGCGCACCGAACAGCAGGCCAGCGCGCTGCAGCAGACCGCCGCCACGATGGAAGAACTGACATCCACCGTGCGCTCGAACGCCGACAATGCGCGCGAGGCGCGCACGCTGGCCGACGGCGCGGCCGTCATCGCCGGCCAGGGCGGCACCGTGGTGGCCGATGTGGTGCACACGATGAAGGCCATCAACGCGTCGTCGGGCCGCATCGTCGACATCATCGGCGTCATCGACAGCATTGCGTTCCAGACCAATATCCTGGCGCTCAATGCCGCCGTCGAAGCGGCACGGGCGGGCGAGCAGGGCCGGGGCTTCGCCGTCGTGGCATCCGAAGTGCGCGCCCTGGCGGCACGGTCCGCGACGGCGGCACGGGAAATCAAGGAACTGATCGGCGACTCGGCGCAGAAGGTGCAGGCCGGTACCGCACTGGTGGACCGGGCCGGGGGAGCGATGGGCGATATCGTGGCGGCCATCGGCAAGGTCACGCAGATCATCAACGGCATCGCCGACGCCAGCGCCCAGCAGCAGGATGGCATCGAGCAGGTCAACCAGGCCATCTCGCAGATGGACCAGGTGACGCAGCAGAACGCGGCACTGGTCGAGCAGGCCGCCGCGGCGGCGGCCGCCATGCAGGACCAAGCGGGCCGGCTGGCCGACGCGGTGGCCGTGTTCCGGCTCGACACGGCGCCGCCATCGCGCCGCCGCGAAGACCCTCATGCGGGAACGAGGGCCTTGCTGCAAGCCTGAGCGCGGCTACAATGCGCGCATGACTTATTTGAAAACGGCGTCGAGAGCGGCGTCGAGAACGGCGTCTAGGCGGGCGCAATGCCCCACCTGCCTGCGCGCCGCCAGCACCTGCATCTGTCGCTGGATCGCGCCGGTCCATGCCGCCACCGCCGTGCTGATCCTGCAGCATCCGATGGAAACCGCGAATGCCAAGAACAGCGCGCGCTTGCTCCACCTGTGCCTGCCGGGCAGCACGCTCGTCGTCGGCGAAACGTTCGACGATCTCGCGCAGCTGCTCGATCCTTTGCATGATCCTTCATCGCGGCCGCCTTCGGCCGGACCGCGCCGCCCCGTGCTGCTGTATCCGGACACGCCGGGCGACCGCTCGCTCGGCATCGCGCCCCCGCCCGCATTCGCGCCGGCCGCGGCGCAAGACGTGATGCTGGTGGTGCTCGACGCCACGTGGCGCAAGAGCCGCAAGATGCTGTACCTGAATCCGGCATTGCAGGCATTGCCCCGGCTGGCGTTGCGCGACGTACCTGCCTCGCATTACCTGATCCGCAAGGCGCACGCGCCGGGGCAGTTGTCGACACTGGAGGCCACGGCCTACGCGCTGGCCCAGCTGGAGAACGACGAAGCCCGCTTCATGCCGCTGATCGCGGCATTCGACGGCTTCGTCGGCCAGCAGCAGGCGCTGGCCGACGCCGGTCGGGCCAATCCGGTCAGCTGATCAGCTTCAGTCCCGGCGGCAGCGCGTCGCCGAACATGCGTTGTTCGCTGGCCTGGTCCAGTTCGACGACATCGCGCACCATGGCGCCCCAGGTCGGCGGCGCACCCATGGCCGTCAGCCGGCGCAGCACTTCCTCGCGCAGGGCGGGGCTGATGTCGCGCGACCGGTCGCCCGTCATGCGCGCCAGGTGCGCGGCGGCAAAGCCGGCCGGCTCGATCTTCTTCCAGTCGAGCTTCAGGATTTCGCCCAGCCATGTTTCGACGGCAGCGGCCGGCGCCACTTCGTGCGCACTGCCGTGGAACGGCTTGCGCGCACCCACGCGGCCCAGTGCCCACAGGTAGCGGGTAAAACTGGCAGCGCCCTTCGCCTCGAACTTCGGGCCGCTGGTCGGCAGCTTGCGGATCGTGCCGATCATCCAGTCGCCGATCTCCGCCTTGTAGGCGGAAGGAATGCGCTCCAGCGAGGCGCCGAGGCGCAGCATGTCTTCCTCGCTGCCGTCGACCAGCGTGGCGGGGCGGGTGCCGCGTTCGGCCGCGCTGGCTTGCAGGTTGAAGGCGAAATCGTCCAGCAAGCGCAATTGCATCTCGGTCGTGAGGCCGCCGGCCACGCGGCGCCACAGCGTCCACCATTCGGCGCGCACCTGGCTGTCCTTGAAATACTGGGCGCCGCTGTCGAACAGCGCCCACAGCTGGCCGATGCGCCATTCGTCGAGCGGCGCGCCGAAGCCGGGCCGCAGGCACCAGCCGGCCAGGTTGAGCCACACGCGCTCGTGCTCGGGTGAACGGCGGCGGCCCTTGGCGCGCTGCATCAGCGCGTCGAACAGGTGCCGCAGCAGCGGCGTGGGCCACCGCTCGCGGCTGCCCAGCAGCTGTTCGAGCTGGCCGCGCAGCTGGCGCACTTCCTTGCTCTCGACGTGCAGCACGCGCGAACCGAAGATGCGGTCGATTTTCTCCACGGCGTCGGCAAAGCGCGGCGGCGGTGCCACCGGTTCCTGCGTCTCGGCCGTTTCTTCTTCCACGCCGCGCAGCTGGAACTCCAGCAGCCAGCGCCGGCCGCTGGCCGCTTCCACGCAATGCACTTCCAGCGTGCCCACTTCGGACAGCGCCGCCGCCAGCCGCACCGGGATCTCCCTCGGCACCTTCGTGTTGTCGGTCTTGAGCACGGTGGAAATCGCCGGCAGCGGCACGTAGTCGGCCGGATCGAGGTCGGCCAGGTCGCCTGCGCCATGGCGCAGGTCGGTGACGGTGGAGACCAGATGGAAGCGCACCGGCCGGCCCACGCGCAGGCCGAACGTGCGGTCGGCCAGCGTGATCTCGCTGCCCGGCTGGGCGCCGCGCGGCAGGATGCACACGGCGCGGCGCTTCACGCCCGGCGCCTTGTCGGCGTCGAGCAGCAGGTAGTAGGCGCGCGCGGAACCGCCGGCGATCGACGGCGCCATGCCCTGTCGCGACAGCGAATAGGCGACACCGCCGCGGGCCACCGCCACGTCCGGATTATCGTTGTGCAGCACCTTGATCTGTCCCAGCCCTTGCTGGCTCCGCCAGCCGGACAGCGTATCGGCCAGCCGCCGCGCCAGCGTTTCGGCGCGGAACACGCCGCCGTTCAGCAGCAGCGTGTCCGGCACGGGGAACGTGGTGCCGTCGTCGATGCCGAGCGCGGCGCGGGCAGCCTGCGCATGCTGGCGCAGGAAGCTGGCGAGATGGCGCGTGACGGCGGCATCGCTGGCATACGGCAGCCCGAATTCGACGATGCCGCCGCGCGAGCGGCGCGCGTCGGCCTGGTCGGCGTTCAGCGGGAAGAAGCCTTCGACGACGACCTGCGCCACGTCGTCGCGCGTCAACGTCACGGAGCGGCTGCCGCCGATCAGCTTCGATCCGCTGCCCAGCAGCGTGACGTTGGCCTGCGAGGGGCCGCCGGCCGCCAGCAGCTGTTCCTTCGCGGCGCGGCAGCGCTCCGTGAGCTGCGCCAGCCGGCCAGCGGAAAGGCGCTGGGGGCTGTCGGCCGGCGCCAGCCGCGATTCGGCCAGGTGCGCCAGCGCGAGGTCCATGTTGTCGCCACCCAGGATCAGGTGGTTGCCCACGCCGATCCGCTCCAGCACCGGCTCGCCGTTCGCCACGCGGACCTGCACGAGCGAGAAGTCGGTGGTGCCGCCGCCCACGTCCGCCACCAGCACGAGGCGCGTATCGGCCAGCTCCCCGGCCAGCGTGGCGCGGTGGCGATACAGCCAGTCGTACAGCGCCGCCTGCGGTTCTTCCAGCAACCGCACGCCATGCAGGCCGGCCTGCTTGGCCGCTTCCAGCGTCAGTGCGCGCGCGCCTTCGTCGAACGACGCGGGCACGGTCAGCACGATGCGCTGGTCTTCCAGCAGGTGGTTGGGGAAACGGGCATTCCACGCGCCGCGCAGGTGCGCGAGGTAGCTGGCGCTGGCGGCCACGGGAGACACCTTCGGCACGCCCTCGGGCGCGCCCCATGGCAGGATCGGCGCCGTGCGGTCGACGCCGGGGTGCGACAGCCAGCTCTTGGCGCTGGCCACGTAGCGCCCCGTGACCTGGGCGCCCAGCGTGCGCGCCAGCCGGCCGACGACGAAGCGCTCCACGCCGGCCACGTCGGCCTGCACCCACGGCAATTGCAGCTCGGCCGGCCCCAGCTCGCCTTCGGCCGGGTGGTAGCGGTTCGATGGCAGCAGCAGCGCGCCATGGACTTCACCTGGCGCGGTCAGCTGGTCGATGTCCAGCAACTGCACTTCGGTGGCGCCGGGTGCCGCATAGGCCAGCACCGTGTTGGTGGTGCCGAGATCGATGCTGACCAGGTAGGGTGTCATTGCCCTTCGGCGTTGCCGCGCACGTCGAATTCCACCTTCCAGCGCTGGCCGTCATCGGCCACCGCCAGCAGTTCCAGCGTGCCGGCCTCGGTGGCATGCGCGTGCAGCCGCACCTGTACCACGTCGCCCGCCTGGCGGCCTTCCGGCGACAGCTCGGCCTGGATCTCGTTGAGCTCCACCAGTTCGTCCGGGCCCCAGAAATCAAGCACGGTGCCGATGGCATCCTGCCGGCGCGTGGACGAACCGAAGAAGCGGAACTGCACCGGCTCGCCGACAACGAGGCCGAACTCCTGGCCCGGCAATTCCAGTTCGCTGCCTTCTTCCATGCCGAACGGCGCCACGCACAGCGCCTGGATCGGCGGCTCCATGCCTGGGATGGCCGGCATCGACGATTCCACCGCCACGTAGTACGAGCGGGCCGTGCCGCCGCGAATGCGCACCCCGGTACCGCGGCGCACGTAGCTGTAGTAGGCCGCGCCACGCGCCACGGCGAGATCGAGGTCGGCGCCGCCCAGCATGCGTGCGGCTTCCGCGCCTTCCATGTACAGCCAGTCGTTGATCGTCTCCATTACCCGCCGGGCCAGCAGTTCGGATTTGAACACGCCGCCATTGAACAGCACCGCGCTCGGGTGCAGGAACGAGTGGTCCGGATTCTGCAGGTCGGCAAAGCCCGGCACGTCGGCCGTCGCGCCCTTCTGACGGCCCAGGAAGGCGGCCAGGTGGCGCGTGATCGCGGCATCCTGCGCATAGGGCAGGCCCAGTTGCGTCAGGCCGGCGCGGGTGCGCACGGCCGGGCGGGCCGCCGCTTCCACTTTCGGGAAGAAACCGTCGGTAATGAATGCCGTGACTTCGTCGCGGGTCAGTTCGGTGCGGATTGAGCCGCCGATCAGCTTGGAGCCGCGGCTCGGCACCACGATCGGCCAGGTCTGGGCGCTGGCGTCGGCCAGCAGGTTTTCCTTGGCGGCGCGGCAGCCGTAGGTCAGCGCGCGCAGTTGCCACGGGTCGAGCTGCGTGCCGTTCGCGGCAAGCTTGCGCGCCACGAGGTGGGCGAGGGCGAGGTCCATGTTGTCGCCGCCCAGCAGGATATGGTCGCCCACGGCCACGCGGTGCGGTTCCAGCACGCCATCGCGCTCGGTGATGGCGATCAGCGAGAAGTCGCTGGTACCGCCGCCGACGTCGACGACGAGGATGATGTCGCCAGGCTTGACTTCCTTGCGCCAGCGGCCTTCGCTGCCCTGGATCCAGCTGTACAGCGCGGCCTGCGGTTCTTCCAGCAGGGTCACGGCCTGGTAGCCGGCGGCACGGGCCGCCTCGGCGGTCAGCTCGCGCGCCGCGGGGTCGAACGAGGCGGGGATCGTCACCGTCACGGCCTGCTCGCCGAATGGCGCATCCGGGTGCGCCGTGTTCCATGCCTGGCGCAGGTGCGCCAGGTAGCGGGTGGACGCTTCCAGCGGCGACACGCGGGTCACTTCTTCCGGCGCGTCGTTCGGCAGGATCGCGGCGCGGCGGTCCACGCCGGGGTGGCACAACCAGCTCTTCGCGCTCGACACGAGGCGGATCGGCGTGGTGGCGCCGCGGCTGCGCGCCATCTCGCCGGCAACCGAGGTTTCACCTTCCGAGCTCCACGGCAGCGCCAGTTCGCCCGGCGGCAATTCATCGGGGTGCGGCAGGTACAGGAACGAGGGCAGCAGCGGCAGGTCTTCCACCGTGCCTGGCGCCGTCAGCTGGGGTACGCCCAGCACCGACTGCTGCGTCTTTTCGCCATCGCTGCCCGCCAGGTCCACATAGGACAGCGCGCTGTGCGTGGTGCCCAGGTCGATGCCGATCGCAAAGCGTGGCGTGTTGGTGGTTTCGCTCACAGTTCCACCTCCGCCGGCGCCAGCACTTTCGCGTCATGCGCTTCGGCCAGCTTCGGCAGGCGCACGGCCGTGGCGCGCCAGCCGCGGTGGCTCAGCGTGCCCTTGAATGGCGGCTTGCCGACGACGTTGCCGGTCAGGCGCACGGCGGCGGCATCGAAGCCTTCTTCCAGCGTCACGCGGCTGCCTTCGGCTTCGGCGCGGGCCGGTTCGATCGTGAAGTGTTCCTTCAGCACCTTGCTGCAGCCTTCGTGCACCACGCGCGCGGCGGCGCCGATGTCGGCATCCGAATAGCCGGCCAGGTTTTCCTGCGTGAAATCGATAAGGCGCGCTTCGCGCTGCAGCAGCGACAGCAGTTGCAGCGCGGCATCCGGCGTGGCTTCGCGCAGCGGTGGGGCCACCGGCGCAGGTGCGGGGGCCGGGACGGGCGCAGGAGCCGGCGGCGGCGGGGGAGCTGAAGGAGCAGAAGGAGCCCTGATGGGGCCGACCTGGTCGTTCTGGAAGCGGGCGGCGAATTCGGCGTCACCGAGCGTCTTGAAGAAGGCGCTGAACGCAAGCGGGATCCTCGCCAGGAAGGACGGAGTAGTCGTGGTCATATTGGGTTTGTAGGGTGGGGCCCGGTTCGATACCGGACGGACAATTGCGAATCATACCAGTTGAGGAACTGCCAACGCACGTGCGGTGGTTGCATGCCCTTGAAAACAGGCCTAGAATACTGTATATACATACAGTTATAGTGAAACGCTGGAGCTCCCATGCACCGAGATAACTTCACCACAAGTAACTTGTTTTCAAGTCACCTCGCCACGGACCGCGAGCCTCATGCCGGGCAAGTCATGTCCATGCCCCGGTCGTTGAAGGCGCTGAAAGGGCGCGGCGCCGTCACGAACGTGCAGGGCCGCTACGAGCTGGACGTGCGCGAAACCTTCGACGATGGCTGGTTGCGCGAGGAAGAGGAACCCCGGGTCTGGCGCACCCAGGTGACCGAGGAAACGGCGAAATCGATCCTGTCGCGCAACCAGTCGCCGGACATTCCCTTTGGCGTATCGCTGAATCCCTACCGAGGTTGCGAGCACGGCTGCATCTACTGCTTTGCCCGGCCCACGCACAGCTACCTGGGCCTGTCGCCCGGGCTTGATTTCGAGAGCAAGCTGTTTGCAAAGATGAATGCGCCGGACCTGCTGCGCGGCGAACTGTCGAAGCCCGGCTACACGGTGGAGCCGATCGCGCTGGGCGTCAATACCGATGCCTACCAGCCGGTCGAGCGGGAACTGAAGCTCACACGGCGCGTGCTCGAGGTCTTGCAGGAATGCCGGCACCCGGTGGGGCTGATCACGAAATCCGCGCTGATCGAACGCGACATCGACATCCTCGCGCCCATGGCGGAAAAGCGCCTGGCCGCGGCGTCGATCACGCTGACCACGCTCGACCCGAAGATCGCTCGCACGCTGGAACCGCGCGCCGCCGCGCCCGAGCGCCGGCTGCGCGCCATCCGCACGCTAACGGAGGCGGGCATCCCGGTCGGCGTGTCGGTCGCACCGATCATTCCGTTCGTCACGGAGCCGGAAATCGAGAAGATCATCGAGGCGGCATTCGATGCCGGCGCCGTCCAGGCCAGCTACGTGGTGCTGCGGCTGCCGTGGGAAGTCAATCCCCTGTTCCAGCAATGGCTGGAAGCCCACTTCCCGGACCGCGCCCAGCGCGTGATGAACCGCGTTCGCGAAATCCATGGCGGCAAGGATTACGACGCCTCGTTCGCCACGCGGATGAGCGGCCAGGGTCTGTGGGCCGACCTGATCCGCCAGCGGGTGGAAAAAGCCATCCAGCGTTGCGGCATGGCGGGGCGGGGCAGCCGGTTCCGGCAGCTCGATTGCACGCGGTTCCGGCCGCCACTGGTCGTGCCGCAGATGGGAGCGAAAGCGAAGCAGGCCGAGGCGGCAGGGCAGTTGAGCCTGTTTTGATGGCCGCCCTGGATGATCTGGTTGACGCAGGTTGATGACAGTAACTTGCACCGGTTTGCGTAACCGATCCAACTTCTGACAGATGCCGAGCCAGGAACAGGATTTCCTAACATCAACATTTGACATTTATCAGAGTAGTGAAACGATGCCCATGATTAAATTATTTCCTATTGGAACTAATTTATCAGTAGCGCCCACCCTTTGTGGCCGGGCGCTGCCCGCCGGGGGAAATCGTGTTTATCTCTACATCCAGGATCGTCATTTGCCATCCCGTATGGCGCTATCTCTGGCCATTCCAATCCAGGGGCCGGTTGATTTCATATGCGATGCTGCTTCCAGCCGGCTTGCTGGCAATATCGTCCCTGCTGTATTTCCTCGCCCGGGGGCGCCACTGTTACCGGTTCTGCTGGTGGGGGCAATGGGTGGCATTCCGGTATCGTATGCCATGCTGCCGGCGGAAATGACGATACGCACGAGCGGCGGCACCGGCAAAGTCGCGCGCGCGATCCGCGAACATATCCTGGCATCGAGTTACATGATCACGGCAATGGGCAACGGCGCAATCCGCTATACGCCTGTCGGTTCGCGCTGGTTGCGGTGGGGTGAAAATAAGGTCACTGTGTCGCCATGCGGGGATTCCATGCTCCTCCTCCAGGGCTCCGTATTCGGCCTTTTCAGGCTCCGGAAACTGCTGGAAGGTTCCCGGGCCGGCCCCAGCGGCGTCATATCAACTGCGAGCTGAGCGACAGCGGGCCGAGGCCTTATGGCCGAGGCCTTATCCGCCGGCAAGCGCCAGCAAATGGCGCTCGATCGCGAAAACATGCTCATCCTCGTGCCCCATCGCGCGCAGCGCATGTGCTAGGTGCACGAGGTATTCCACATTCGGCCCGCTCGGGCCGCGCGCGGCGGCGATATGCCGGGCGATATCGGCTTCCGACGCTTCGCCCAGATAAGCCGCATTGTCGTGCCGCGCAATGTAGACCAGGCCGGTCTCGCTGCCGCCATCGTCGAAGCGGATATCGATTGGCAGCCGCAGGTAGCCGTTCTTTTCGCGGTGATCGAGGTGCGCGAATTCTTCCGGCGTCACCAGGTAAGCCATGCCGTGACACACGGCGCCTTCCTGCGGCACGAGCGTGACGACGCGGCCCGGCGCCTCCAGCGTGCCGCGATGGTCGTGCGAGCCTTGCCAGAAGCGGCGCACCCAGCCGGCGATACTGGCCGGGCGCCGTTCGATAAAGGGGAAATCGGCTTTCCAGATCAGCGAACCGTAGCCGAACAGCCACACGTTGTGGTGGCGATCGAACAGATCCATCGCGCGGTTGATCTCGATGGTGTTGTGCGACATGAGCGGAAAAGGGATGGTGGACCAGCAATTATATGCGGTGACAGGCAGCAGGGCGTCCGTCAACCGCGCACCACGCGATCGCGGCCTTCCTGCTTGGCGCGGTATAACGCCCCGTCGGCGCGCATCAGCAGCGTCGAGGGCTTGTCGCCGGCGATCGCTTCGGCCACGCCGATGCTGATCGTCAGCGTTACTTCCCGTCCATCCTCGGCATGCACGAGGATCGCGGCGGCCGCGGCGCGCAGCCGTTCCGCCGCCACGGCGGCCACCGCGACCTCCGTTTCCGGCATCAGCACCACGAATTCCTCGCCGCCAAAGCGCGCCGCCGTGTCGATCGCGCGCAGCGATTCGGCCAGCAGCTTCGACACGGCCACGATGGCCCGGTCACCCGTGTCGTGGCCGAACGTATCGTTGATGCGCTTGAAGAAGTCGATGTCCACCATCAGTACCGACAACGGATGGCCGAAGCGGCGCGCACGTTCCAGCTCGCCCGCGATCTGTTCCGTCATCTTGCGGCGGTTGGCGATGCCGGTCAGCGGGTCGGTGGTCGCCAGCTGTTCCAGCCGGGTGTTCGCCATCAGCAGTTCCAGCGTACGCTGCAGCACACGGTCTTCCAGGTTGTTGCGTTCATCGTTCAGCGCGGCCAGCGTGCGGCGCCGGTCGCGCAGCGCGACCACCAGCGCCGAGATGAGCGCCCCTTGCAACACGATCAGCGTAAGGCCGGAAACGATCTGCCAGCGATACCGGTCCCATACACTGTCCGGCTGGTTCAGCAGCTTCGCCTCGGGCGGCAGGTCGCGCAGTCCATGGCGGCTGACCGTCGGCGCATCGAAGACATAGCGCTGCAGCGGGATATCGTCGATACGGGCACCCAGCATGATGCGGCCGATCACGCGCCCGATGCCTTCGCCGCTGATGACGTAGCCGCCGACCATGCCGGGCAACACGAGCGAATCCAGGTGGGTGAACACGGGCACCGCACTGGCCGCGGCGATGCGGTGCGCCAGGTCATGCGGATCGAGCTTGCCACCCCTGTCATTCAGGCCCGCGGCCAGCAGCAGCAGGGCGCTGTGCCGGTCCAGCGTCGACAGCTTGCGCGACACCTGCTCGAAGTCGTCATCGGTCCAGTACTCGAAAGCGAGCCTGCCGGCATAGCGCGGTGCGGCTGCCCGGATCGCGAGGATCCAGCGCTGCACGCGCGCGCTGTTGTCGCCGATCACGACCAGGCGCCGAACATTCGGCGCGGTGCGTGGCACGATGCCGACCGCACGGCTGAAATCCGGGTCGGTGTTGATCGACGAGCCGTCCGTCGGCCGCCAGCCGGTATGGCCGTAATTGACGTAGAAGCGCTGCACCCCGGGGAACAGCTCAGGGTGCGCGCCGAGGAAGATGGCGGCTGCCTGGCCCTCGGCGATGACCACGTCGAGCCCTGCGCGGGCATACTTGCTGCGCAGGTGAGGCGCCATGCCGGCCGTCGCGGCCTCGACTCCGACCCGGCCGGCATCGAGGCGCTCCTCGAAAATGACCGGCATGGGCACCATGCCGCGCCGGGCCAGCTCGTCATGCATGCCCTCCTGCAGCAGCCGCTGCCAGTTCGACATGGAATCCGGGCCCAGCGAATGCAGTAGCAGTACCCTGCGTTCGTCAGTGGCGCTGGCGCCTTGTGCCGGTTGCACGGCTAGCAAGAGTGCCAGCGCCAATACCGATGCCAATGCCAGCCAGCAGCCGGCCACCAGCGAAAGTCGCTGGCGGGGCGGCCGGGAATGCGGCTGGGAAAGTTGCATAAAATGCAACCTTGAATGCAGCGTGAAGAGCATTGATTGGTGGCAGGCGGATGGCGAAACGATTACGGACGAGTCGGGAAAAGACGCTCATGGCGTGACGAAGTTGGCGCAGCGCGCCAAGGATTGTTGCGTAGAAAGTGTAACACGGTCGTGCGGAATATTGTTTCTTATTGGAAATCATCCGTGGCCGTGTTGCAACAACGTGGGCTGCGCTCACGGCGGCGCGGCTTCGTGTTCCACGAGTGCCTGCAAGTCGCGCGCACTGACCGGCTTACCCAGGTGCGCTGTAAACCCGGCCGCGGTCGATCGGCGCTCGTCGGCTTGCTGGCCATACGCCACCAGACCGATCAGCCTGGTCTCGCGCAAGTGGGGCCGGCGGCGTAATTCCGCTGCCAGCTCGTAGCCGTCCATCCCCGGCAGGCCGATGTCCAGGATCGCCAGGTCCGGCGTCACGCTGTCGGCCAGTCGCAGCGCCATCGCGGGATCGGAAGCCGCATGCACCTCGTGGCCGCGCAGTTCAAGCAGCGCCCGCAAGCTCTCCAGCACGTTCGGGTTGTCGTCCACCAGCATGATCCGGCTGCGCCCGGCCGGCATCGAGGTGGACGACTGCGCGGAAGGCTGCGCGGCAGGATGGACAGCCGCCTGCGCGGCGCCGGGACCGGGCAGGGCGGCAGGCAGGGCGGTTTCCGGTACGCCGGCCGCGAGCGGCACGCGCACCTCGAACACGCTGCCCATGCCAGGGCCGCCGCTGCTGGCGGTCACGGTGCCGCCGTGCAATGTGACGATGCTCTTCACGATCGCCAGTCCCAGGCCCAGGCCGCCGCGCGAGCGGTCCAGCGCCTGGCGCTCCTGCACGAACTTGTCGAACAACTGGGGCAGCATCTCGCGCGAGATGCCGATCCCGGAATCGGTTACGCGGATGATCGCGTCGGTGCCGTGGCGGCGCGCCTCCAGGCCGATATCGCCGCCGTCACCCGTGTACTTGGCGGCATTCGTCAACAGGTTCGACAGCACCTGAACGAAGCGCACCGCGTCGGCATCCACCGCCAGCCCGGCCGGCGGCACAGCGAGGTGCAGGCGATGGCGGCGTTCCTCGAACAGCGGGCTGACCGTCTCCACCGCCTGCGTCGCCAGCGCCGCCAGTTCGATGCGCTCGCGCCGCAGCTCGAACTTGCCCTGGGCGATGCGGGCCACGTCGAGCAGGTCGTCGACCAGGCGCACCAGGTGGCGGGCCTGCCGTTCGATCACCGCGTGTTCCTTGCCGAGCGCGCCGATGCCTCGCAGCCGCATCAGTTCCAGCGCCACCAGGATCGGCGACAGCGGGTTGCGCAGCTCGTGGCCGAGCATGGCCAGGAATTCGTCCTTGGCGCGGTTGGCCACCTCGGCGTCGCTGCGCGCCCGCACCAGCGCCGTCACGTCGAACGCCACGATGGCCACACGGTCCGTCTGGCCGGCCGCGTTGCGGATCGGCTGGTGCACATAGTCGAAGAAGCATTCCTCCGGTGCGCCACCGGGCTGGCGCTGCAGCCATACCCGGCGTGCCTGGCCCACCGCCGGCTCGCCGCTGGCCAGCACGTGCTCCAGTTCCTCGAACAGCGCGGGGTCCGATATTTCCGCCAGCGCTTGCCGGAACGGCGTGCCCTGCACGTCGCGTCGCCCGATCAGGTCGGCGTAGCGCTCGTTCACCAGTTCGTAGACCAGGCTCGGCCCGCGCAGGATGGCGATCGCGGCCGGGGCCTGCTTGAAGACCTCGGCCATCCGTTCGGCATGGGCGCGTTCCACCTGGCGGATGCGGTAGCGGATCAGTTGGGATTCGATCCGCGTCAGCAGTTCGCGCGCCGAGAAGGGCTTGGCGAGGTAGTCGTCGGCACCGGCGTTCAGGCCCTCGATGCGCGCTTCCTCGCCGGCGCGGGCCGACAGCAGGATCACCGGCACGTCGTGCAGCGCATCGTCCGCCTGCACGGCGGCGATCAGGCCGAAACCGTCCAGTTCCGGCATCATCACGTCGGAAACGATCAGGTCCGGCCGCTCGCGCCGCGCCGCTTCGAGTGCGGCGCGGCCATTGGCCACGGCCGTCACGCGCCAGCGCTGGCGCAGCAGGCGTTCCAGGTAGCCGCGCATGTCGGCATTGTCGTCCGCCACCAGCACGTGGGCACCGTGCGCCAGTAGCGTGCGGTCTTCCTTTTCATCGTCGGCAAGCCGCGGCAACCAGCGCCGTGCCTCCGTCGTGTAGGCTTGCAGCGTGGCGGTCGAGGCGGTGCCATCGGCCCGTCCCGCCAGTTGTTCCTCCGGCAGGTGCGCCCGGCCCAGCGGCAGCGTCACCGTGAAGCAGGTGCCGGCGCCCGGTTCGCTGCGAACGCTGATCTCACCGTGATGCAGGTCGACCAGGTCGCGCACCAGCGCCAGGCCGATGCCCGAACCCTCGTGCGAACGCGAGCGCGCGCCTTCCACGCGCTGGAAGCGCTCGAAGATCTTGCCCAGGTGCGGGGCGGGAATGCCCACGCCGGAATCCTGCACCGTCAGCACCGCATGGCCATCCTGCTGCCGCAGCGCGACCGCGATGCGGCCCTCGAACGTGAACTTGAACGCGTTCGAGAGCAGGTTCAGCACGATCTTTTCCCACATCGCCGTATCCACCCAGGCCGGCGTGGGCAGGGGCTCGCACTGCACGTCCAGCGCCAGCCCGGCGCTCTCGACGATCGAACGGAAGCCGCTGGCCAGGTCGCCGGTGAGCGCGGCCAGGTCGACCTCGGCATACGATGCCTGCATGCGGCCGGCCTGCACGCGCGAGAAATCGAGCAGCGTGTTGACCAGCTTCTGCAGCCGCAACGCATTGTCATGCGCCAGTTCCAGCCGCTGGCGCTGGGCCGGCGGCAATGGCACCGCCTCGTCCGCCAGCGCATCTTCCACCGGGCCCAGCATCAATGTCAGCGGCGTGCGGAACTCATGACTCACATTGGAAAAGAACGCCGTCTTGGCACGGTCCAGTTCGGCTAGTGCATCGGCGCGGCGGCGCTGCTCCTCGGCCGCGGTGGCGTTCTGCAGCGCCGCCGCCACCTGGCCGGCGACCAGGCCGAAAAACGTGCGGTATTCGGCATCGAGCGGCCGCGCCGGATTGACACCCACGATCAGCGCGCCGGACGGCCGTGCCCGTCCGGGTATGGTCAGCGGCAGCGCCAGCGCCTGCATGACCGCTTGTCCGGCCACGCCAGCGGGAAGACCTTCAATGTGGCCGACCGGCACCACCCTGGCACTCCCGGTGGTGCAGATTTCAGCGATTGGCCATGGCGCGGCGGGGTCGTCGAGCGCGATGGCGGTCGGCGCCACGCCCTGGCCCGCCGGCAGGTGCGCCGCCTGCTGGAGCAGCACGGTGCCCATCCCGTTCCGGGTGTCGCCGTTGTCCGCCGCCAGGTAGAGCAGGGCGAACGGCATGTCGAGCGGATTGCGGCCTATGGTCGCCATCGCCGTCGCGCAGGCGCGCGCCACGCTGTCCTCGCCCAGGGCGGCGGCGGCCAGCGCCGACAGGGTCGCCAGCCGGCGCGTGTTCAGGTTGCTGGCGGTCACATCCGTCGATGGGCAGAACAGGCCACCCACCCCACCCGATTCATCGACGATCGGGCTATAGGAGAATGAATACCAGGTTTCTTCCAGGTAGCTGCCGCGGTTCATGTAGAGCTGCACGTTGGCGACGAACGTGGCTTCGGCCTGCTGGAACACCTTGTCGGCAAGCGGACCGCAAATGTCCCAGATTTCCGCCCATACCTGCGCGGCCGGCAGGCCCAGCACCCAGGGGTGCTTGGCGCGGCTGAGCACGTCCACATAGGCATCGTTGTACAGGAACGTGGCTTGCGGCCCCCAGCCGATCCAGATCGGATGGCTCGAGTTCAGCATCAGGCTCACGGTGGTGCGCAGGCTTTGCGGCCATGCCTCCAGCGGCCCCAGCGGCGTAGCCGACCAGTCATGCGCGGCAATCAGCCCCGGCATTTCGCCGGGTGCGTTCAGGAAACTCAGGTGGGCAGGCAGGACGGGCCGCGCCGGCTGCTCGTCATCTCTCAAGGCGCTCTCCGTCATGTGCAAATAATTTCAGCAATGTTGATTATCATTTACTCTACGTGACAGCGTGGCGGCACACAAGCCGCGCACGCTTGGAACGCTGGCGCAGCGGCATGCCGGCCCGCCAACGGCACTGGTTTGACAATCAATGACGTGCGCAGGATACTGACCCGACATCACCTTCGAACCATGACGTTCCCTTTCCCGATCCGCACGGAGTGTCCGCCCGGCGCCTGCGACTGCCGCCGCGAGCTGCTGGAAAACGATCCGCAGGCGGACGTGCGCGTGCTGCGCCTGACGCGCGAGGAAGAAAAGCGGCTGGTCGAACGGATCGCGGCAATCGGCAGCTATGCCGAGCTGATGCGGGTAGGCCAGCGGCTGCAGGAGCAGCTGGGCGTGACGCTGACGATCGCGCCCGGCCCCAACGAAGTGCGCACGGTGCGCGGCTTCGCCATCGAGCTGGCACCGCGGCCCGGGCTGTGCCGCAAGACACGCCAGGCCGTGCCCGCCGCGATCCGGCGCTGCCTTGAAGCCCACCCGGAAATCGCTTTTGCCATCCTGGACGCGCACGATCTGTTTGGCCGGCCCTGAAAGTTGCTTGAAAAATGGGGCGGTACGGCGCTCCGGCGTCCCCATTTTTCAAGCAACTTTTTTGCACGCTGCTGCGGTAGAATCCCGCGCTTTGCTCCTCGCCAGCGTATGACGATTCCACCGCACTTCCTCGCCGCCCTCGACAAGGCCGATCCTTCCTGGCACCCCACGCTGGTGGCTGGCCTCGAAGCCGTGGCGGCCGCCGATCCCGCTTACCTGCCGGCGCTGGCCCAGGACACTTACCTGCCCACCGACCTGCGCCTGTTCGCCGCCTTTGCGCAGCCGCTGGACAGGGTGCGCTACGTGCTGGTGGGCGAGGGACCCTATCCCCGTGCGGAAAGCGCGACCGGTATCGGCTTCATGGATGGCGCCGTTGGCAGCCTGTGGTCGGACGATGCCGATGGCGGACTGTCCAAACGCGTCAACCGGGCCACCTCACTGCGCAATTTCATGAAGATGCTGCTGGTGGCGGATGGCCAACTGGATGTGACCGAGACCGCCGGCGTGGCGCTGGCTGCGTGCGCGCGCCGCGCCCGGGGCGGGGCGGCGATCGGCACGCTGGCGGAACTGCAGGCACGGCTGATGGATCACGGTTTCCTGTTGTTGAACGCGTCACTGGTGTTCCGGCCGCACGTGGCGCCCGTCAAGGACGCCAGGGCATGGCTGCCGTTTTTCGCCACGGTGGTCGACGTGCTGGCGGCGCGCCCGGAGCAGCCCAGGCTGGTGCTGTGGGGAAAGATTGCGGAGCAGTTGAACAAGTTGCCGGCGGTGGCAGCGATGCCGCAGGCGGTGGCCGAACATCCGTATAACCTGTCGTTCATTGGCAACGCGGACATGCATGCTCTCTTTGGCCCCATGCGCTTGTTGTATCGCAGCTGAGCTTGTCGGAAACGCCGCGTGCACCGGGCAAAACGGCTTGTTACCCGGCCAGCGGCACCGAACCCGGGCCCGGCAAGGATTTCAGGAAGCTGTTATACTTGACTAAATCGTTCGGGTAATCAGGTTTTAGTGGCGCCCCATTGAGAGTTCGCAACGTGACTTTCGATGAGCTTGATCAACAAGAGCAAGCATGTGGTGAAGCAGGCACAAGATTTTACCTGAAATCAATACCGAACTTGTAGTACGAGTATCAGGAAAACCAGCAAGGAGCGCGTCGGGAGGGTTTTCTCGGCGGCATTTATTCGAGGTCGTATGCGTCTGACTACCAAAGGCCGCTTTGCCGTGACGGCAATGATCGACCTGGCGATGCGCCAGGGCAAGGGTCCCGTCACGCTCTCTGGCATCAGCCAGCGGCAAGCCATTTCGCTGTCCTACCTGGAACAGTTGTTCGGCAAGCTGCGCCGGCACGAAATCGTGGAATCGATCCGCGGGCCCGGCGGCGGCTACAGCCTGGCCCGCCGCGCCGACAAGGTGACGGTTGCCGACATCATCATCGCCGTCGACGAGCCCCTGGATGCGACGCAGTGCGGCGGCAAGGAAAACTGCCATGGCGCGGACCACGCCAATGGCGCCCGCTGCATGACCCACGAACTGTGGACCACGCTGAACGAAAAGATGGTCGATTACCTCGACTCGGTCTCCCTGCAAGACCTGGTCGACCAGCAGAAACAGAAGAACGCCGAGCAGAACGTGGTGGTCATGCACCGCAACGAGCACGCCGCCCTGGCCAAGTAACTCGGCACACAGAACAAACCCACACACGCCGCAAAGCACTGGAGTGAAAAGATGAACGCCCCTGAAAAAAACGTCCCCAAGGTTGCCCCGGTCGATTTCAAGACCGCGCCGCACTTCCCGATCTACATGGACTATTCGGCCACCACGCCGATCGACCCCCGGGTGGCGGACAAGATGATCCCGTACCTGCGCGAGCAGTTCGGCAACCCCGCCTCGCGCAGCCATATGTACGGCTGGACGGCGGAAGCGGCCGTGGAAGAGGCGCGCGGCCACGTGGCGGCGCTGATCAATGCCGATCCGCGGGAAATCATCTGGACCTCCGGCGCTACCGAAAGCAACAACCTGGCGATCAAGGGCGCGGCACAGTTCTACAAGACCAAGGGCAAGCACATCATTACGGTGAAGACCGAGCACAAGGCCGTGCTGGATACCGTGCGCGAACTGGAACGCCAGGGCTTTGAAGCCACGTACCTGGACCCGCAGGATAACGGCCTGATCACCGTCGAGCAGCTGGCTGCGGCCGTGCGCCCGGATACGATCCTGGTCTCCGTCATGCTGGTCAATAACGAGATCGGCGTGATCCAGCCGGTCGGCGAGATCGCGGCATTCTGCCGTGGCAAGGGCATCATCTTCCATTGCGACGCCGCGCAGGCGACCGGCAAGCTGGCCATCGACGTGCAGGCGCTGAAAGTCGACCTGATGACGTTCACGGCGCACAAGACCTACGGCCCGAAAGGCATCGGCGCGCTGTATGTATGCCGCAAGCCGCGCGTGCGCCTCGAAGCGCAGATGCATGGCGGTGGCCATGAGCGCGGCCTGCGTTCGGGCACGCTGCCGGTGCACCAGATCGTGGGCATGGGCGAAGCGTTCCGCCTGGCCAAGGTAGAGATGGATGACGAGATCGCCCGCATCAAGGTGCTGCGCGACCGGCTCGCGACGGGCCTGCAGACGATCGAAGAGGTCTACATCAACGGCGACATGGACCATCGCGTGCCGCACAACCTGAACGTGTCGTTCAACTACGTGGAAGGCGAGTCGCTGATCATGGCCGTGAAGGACCTGGCGGTATCGTCCGGTTCGGCCTGCACCTCGGCCAGCCTGGAACCGTCGTACGTGCTGCGCGCGCTGGGCCGCAGCGACGAACTGGCGCACAGCTCGATCCGCTTCACGATCGGCCGCTTCACGACCGAACAGGACATCGACTTCGCCATCGAACTGATGAAGTCGAAAGTGGGCAAGCTGCGCGAACTGTCGCCACTGTGGGACATGTTCAAGGAAGGCATCGACATCAATTCGATCCAGTGGGCCGCTCACTAAGCAGTTCAACTTATTCAGTTGGTGTCTGACACCAATCGGGAAAACCGGTGTCAGACACCAAGTCTACAAACAAGGAGCAATATCATGGCTTACTCGGAACAAGTACTCGACCACTATGAAAACCCGCGCAACGTGGGCGCGTTTGAAAAGGGCGACGACACCGTCGGTACCGGCATGGTCGGCGCGCCGGCTTGCGGCGACGTGATGAAGCTGCAGATCAAGGTCGGTGCGAATGGCCTGATCGAAGACGCGAAATTCAAGACCTATGGCTGCGGTTCGGCGATCGCTTCGAGCTCGCTGGTGACCGAATGGGTCAAGGGCAAGACGCTCGACGAAGCGCTGGCCATCAAGAACACGCAGATCGCCGAGGAACTGGCGCTGCCGCCGGTGAAGATCCATTGCTCGATCCTGGCAGAAGACGCCATCAAGGCAGCAGTGAGCGACTATAAGGCCAAGCACTCGGCCTGAGTTTGAATGCATGAACGGAACCCGCAACGCGGGTTCCGCAGAAGGAGGAATTCGCATGGCAGTCACCCTGACCGAAAAAGCAGCAAAGCACATCTCCCGCTACATCGAACGGCGCGGCAAGGGCGTCGGCCTGCGCTTCGGCGTGCGCACGACGGGCTGCTCGGGGCTGGCCTACAAGCTGGAATACGTCGATGAAGCGGCGCCGGAGGATTCGGTGTTCGAATCGCACGGCGTGAAGGTATTCGTCGATCCGAAAAGCATGCCGTACATCGATGGCACGGAACTCGACTTCGCGCGTGAAGGCCTCAACGAGGGCTTCAAGTTCAACAATCCGAACGAAAAAGACGCCTGCGGTTGCGGCGAGAGCTTCCGCGTCTGATCCGCATCGCGGATCCCGCATTACAGATTAATCGACCGTGCAGAACCATTTCGAATTATTCCAGCTGCCGCGGCAGTTCGCCATCGATGCCGGTGCGCTGGACGCCGCCTATCGCGAAGTCCAGGGCCGCGTGCATCCCGACAAGTTCGTCAACGCCACGGACGCTGAAAAGCGTGTCGCGATGCAGTGGGCCACCCGCGCCAACGAAGCCTATCAAACGTTGAAGAATCCGCAGCGGCGCGCCCAGTACCTGTGCGAATTGCATGGCGTCGACCTGCAGACCGAGTCGAACACGGCGATGCCGATGGCGTTCCTGATGCAGCAGATGGAATGGCGCGAGGAACTGGCCGAGGCGCGCGCGGCGCGCGATGCCGCCCTGCTCGACAAGCTCGACGGCCAGTTGCGCACCGCCCGCAAGGATCTGCTGAAGGATATCGAGGCGCAGCTGGACGCGGGCGATTACCACGCCGCCGCGCAGGGCGTGCGCGCACTGATGTTCCTGGAAAAATTCGGCGAAGAAGTGCGCTTTGCCTTCGACGCGCTCGACGCATAGCCGCATATCCACCACGCGCCGCGGTGGCTTGCCCTGGCGGCATGCAGCATCCGGCAGGCGCACAACAACAACAGGTTTTACATGGCTCTTCTGCAAATTTCCGAACCAGGCATGTCCACGGCGCCGCACCAGCATCGCCTGGCGGTCGGCATCGACCTGGGCACGACGAACTCGCTGGTCGCCACCGTGCGCTCGTCCATTCCCGAGGTGCTGAACGACGAGGATGGCCGGCCGCTGCTGCCGTCCGTCGTGCGCTATCTGCCGAACGGCAACGCCAACATCGGCTACAAGGCGCTGGCGGCGCAGACCACCGACCCGAAGAACACGGTGGTTTCCGTCAAGCGCTTCATGGGCCGCGGCCTGAAGGACATCGCGTACGCGGAAAACCTGCCGTATGACTTCGTCGATGGCCCGGGCATGGTGCAGCTGAAGACGGTGGCCGGCGTGAAGAGCCCGGTCGAAACGTCGGCCCAGATCCTGGCCACGCTGCGCCAGCGCGCGGAAGATGCACTGGGCGACGACCTGGTGGGCGCCGTGATCACGGTGCCGGCGTATTTCGACGACGCGCAGCGCCAGGCCACGAAGGATGCGGCCCAGCTGGCCGGCCTGAACGTGCTGCGCCTGCTGTCGGAACCGACCGCCGCCGCCATCGCCTACGGCCTCGACAACGGCTCCGAAGGCCTGTTCGCCGTGTATGACCTGGGCGGCGGCACGTTCGACATCTCGATCCTGAAACTGTCGAAAGGCGTGTTCGAAGTGCTGGCCACCGGCGGCGACTCGGCGCTGGGCGGCGACGATTTCGACCACCGCCTGTTTTGCTGGATCCACGCGCAGGAAAAGCTGGCGCCGCTGAACGACAAGGACACCGCCGTGCTGATGGTCAAGGCGCGCGAAGCCAAGGAACTGCTGTCGACGAAGAGCGAAGTGCTGGTCGACGCCAGCCTGTCTTCCGGCGAAAACGTGCACCTGGTGATTACCGCCGAGACGTTCAACGAGATCACGAAACATCTCGTCGCCAAGACGATGAACGCCGTGAAGAAGGCGTTGCGCGACGCGAACGTGGACGCCGACGATATCGATGGCGTCGTCATGGTGGGCGGCGCCACGCGCATGCCGCACGTGCAGCGCGCCGTGGGCGAATTCTTCCACACGATCCCCCATGCGAACATCGACCCGGACAAGGTAGTGGCGCTGGGCGCTGCCATCCAGGCGAACCTGCTGGCCGGTAACCGTGCCGCCGGCGACGACTGGCTGCTGCTGGACGTGATCCCGCTGTCGCTGGGCATCGAGACGATGGGCGGGCTGGTGGAAAAGATCATCCCGCGTAATTCGACGATTCCCTGCGCCCGCGCCCAGGAGTTCACCACGTTCAAGGATGGCCAGACGGCACTGGCCGTGCACGTGCTGCAGGGCGAGCGCGAACTGGTGACCGACTGCCGTTCGCTGGCGCGCTTCGAGCTGCGCGGCATTCCGCCGATGGCGGCCGGCGCGGCGCGCATCCGCATCACCTACCAGGTCGATGCCGATGGCCTGCTGTCCGTCTCGGCGCGCGAACTGCGCTCCAACGTCGAAGCGTCGATCACCGTGAAGCCGTCGTACGGCCTGGGCGACGACGATGTCGCGCGCATGCTGCAGGAGTCGTACACGTCCGCTGAAAGCGACATGAAGGCGCGCGCGCTGCGCGAAGAACAGGTCGAGGCCGAGCGCATCCTGCTGGCCACGCAGTCCGCGCTCGACGACGATGCGGGCCTGCTGTCGGACGAGGAGCGGGTTGCCGTCGATGCGCTGATGCAGAAGACGCGCGACGTGCTGGCCGCATCGGTGGCCGCTTCAGGGGACAATGCAGTTGACCACCTTGCCGTGAAAGCCGCCGTCGAGGAACTGGCGCACGGCACCGAGGAATTCGCTTCGCGCCGCATGGACCGCAGCGTGCGCAGCGCGCTGGCGGGCAAGTCGCTGGATCAAGTTGCCTAAGTGCGGGTCGCATAACCAAACCGCTTCATACAAAATCATTACAGAGGTAGCAAGTGCCACAAATCGTCATCCTGCCCCATGCCAAGCTGTGCCCCGAAGGCGCCGTCATCGAGACGGAAGCGGGCAAGTCCGTCTGCGACGTCCTGCTGGACAACGACATCCATATCGAGCACGCGTGCGAAAAATCGTGCGCCTGCACCACCTGCCACGTGATCGTGCGCGAAGGGTTCGATTCGTTGAACGAAGCCACCGAAACGGAAGAAGACCTGCTCGACAAGGCCTGGGGCCTGGAAGCGCAGTCGCGCCTGTCTTGCCAGTCGATCGTGGCCGATGAGGACCTCGTCATCGAAATCCCGAAATACACCATCAACCATGCCAGCGAAGGTTCGCACTGACCATGAAATGGACGGACATCACGGCGATCGCGGAAGCGCTGTATGACAAGTATCCGCACCTGGATCCCACGGCAATCCGTTTCACGGACCTGCACAACTGGGTCGTGACGCTCGAAGGCTTCGACGACGACCACAAGCGCGGCGGCGAAAAGATCCTGGAAGCGATCCAGCAGGCGTGGATCGATGAAGCACAGTAAGGCCGCGAAAGCGGTGCTGCCCACCACGGTGACGGATATCCCGGAAATCAAGCCGGGCCAGTCCGTCGCGCTGCTGCAGGAACTGCACATCCTCACGCGCGATGGCAAGCTGAACCAGGACAGCCGGCGCAAGCTCAAGCAGGTCTATCACTTGTACCAGTTCATCGAGCCGCTGCTGAACGACGTGGTGAAGGAGAAGGGCGCCGTGTCGCTGGTCGACCATGGCGCAGGCAAGTCCTACCTCGGCTTCATCCTGTATGACCTGTTCTTCAAGGCGCTGCAGGGCGACGCGCACCGCGATTCGCATATCTACGGCATCGAGACGCGCGACGAGCTGGTGCAGCGTTCGCGCGAGCTGGCCGCGAAGTTCGACTTCCCGGGCATGTCGTTCCTGCCCCTGTCGGTGGCCGAGTCGACGACCTCGTCCGAACTGCCGCCGACGGTCGACATCGTCACCGCGCTGCACGCCTGCAATACGGCGACGGATGACGCGATCGACTTCGCACTGAAAAAACGCGCAAAGCACATCGTGCTCGTGCCGTGCTGCCAGGCCGAAGTGGCAACGGTGCTCAAGAAAAACAAGGGCCAGTCGCTCGGCAAGAGCGCGCTCACGGAAATCTGGCGCCACCCGATCCACACCCGCGAATTCGGCAGCCAGATCACCAACGTGCTGCGCTGCCTGCAGCTGGAAGCGCACGGCTACCAGGTCAACGTGACGGAGCTGGTGGGCTGGGAGCATTCGATGAAGAACGAACTGATCATTGCCACGTACAAGAACCTGCCGCGCAGGCGCCCGGCCGACCGACTGAAGGAAGTGCTCGATACGGTCGGCTTGCAGGAAATGGGCGACCGTTTCTATACGGGCGCGGAGGCTGGCCATGAGTGACGACACGATCCGCCTGTCCAAGCGGGTAATGGACGAGAAGGGCTGCTCGCGGCGCGAAGCGGAGCTGTACATCGAAGGCGGCTTCGTGCTGGTCGACGGTGCCGTCGTC
This sequence comes from Pseudoduganella lutea, assembly GCF_004209755.1. NCBI lineage: Bacteria > Pseudomonadati > Pseudomonadota > Betaproteobacteria > Burkholderiales > Oxalobacteraceae > Pseudoduganella > Pseudoduganella lutea. Next base: position 4,920,579 of record NZ_CP035913.1, read on the forward strand.
GAAGAGCCGGGCGCCCGCGTGGCGCCGGCGCAGACGGTGGCGCTGGCGCCCGATGCCACGCTGCTGGAGATCGTGCCGGTCACGATCTTGCTGAACAAACCGGCTGGCGCCGACGCGCTGCGCTGCCTGTCGGAAGAGACGCTGCACCGCAGCGGCCATGGGGGCGAGCGCTTCCTGAAGCGCCACCTGCACAACCTGACGCCCGCGCTGCCGCTCGACGCCTCGGCCAGCGGGCTGTTCGTGTTCACGCAGGATTACCGGGTGATCCGCAAGCTCGTCGACGAACCGGGCTCCGTCGAGCAGGAACTGGTTGTCGACGTCGACGGCACGATCGTCGACAATGGCCTTGCCCAGCTGAACCAGGGCGCCACGAAGGTGAGCTGGCAAAACGAACGCCGGCTGCGCTTTGCCGTGAAGGGGCCGAAGCCCAGCCAGATCGACCGGATGTGCGGCGCCGTCGGCCTCACGCCAACCGCCGTCAAGCGCCTGCGCATCGGGCGTGTGTCGATGGGCAGCCTGCCGGCCGGCCAATGGCGCTACCTGCTGGGTTACGAACGCTTCTGACCCGCCCAAAAAAACTGGGGACGTACCCGTGTTTGGAGGAAATTTCCTCTAAACAGGGGTACGTCCCCAGTTTTGCTTTCTGTTATCTTATTTCCGCTTCTTGCTGTTCGCCGTTGCCGTGGTCGTATAGAACTCCGGTGGCTTGCGGGCGACCCAGTCGATGAACGTGCGGATATCGTCGTTTTCCCGTAGCTTGTCCCACGTGTGATACGTGCGGAACAATTCTTTTTCGGTAAAGACCGAGTGGATCTTGCGGTGGCAGATCTTATGGATGGGGAATTGGGCGCGGCCCTTGAACGTCTTCGGCACCAGGTGGTGCCGGTCGATGTTGGCGGTGCCGAGCGGGCGTCCGCACAATGGGCACAGCGGTTCGGCGGGGGTGTCGTCGTCCGGTTTCATCCGCCGCAAATGAGGGCGGCAATGGCCGCGCGCAAGGTCAGGCTGCCTTGGCGGCAGCCTTCTTTGCAGGCTTCGGCAACTGCACGAGGCGCGTGCCGGCGATGCGGTCGTGCAGGAATTGCCGGTCGCGGTCGAGGAAGGCCGTCAGCGACCACGCACCGATGCCGATGGCGATGGCGCCCAGCGCATGCCAGTGCTCCAGCCCGAACACCCGGCTGGCGATGAGCGCCGGCAGCACCCACATCCAGGCCAGCAGGTAACGCAGCGCGGCGCGCTGGAGCGGCAATGGCGCGCCGTCGGGCAGCGTGACGCGCAGGCGCCACGTCTGCATGGCCAGTGTTTGGCCCTTGCGGCTCCATTGATGGATGAAATACGCGCCCAGCACGAGGAACGCCAGCGCCTGGCGGCCATGCTCGACGGCGGCGGCATGGCTGGCGTCGACGGCGAATTCGAACACGAGGAATGGCAGGAACAGGGCGGCAAACGCGAGCAGCAGTTCATACACCATCGACACCAGGCGGCGCCTGATCGAGGGCATGGATACTGCCGCGTTATCTGGCTGCATTGGGAGAGCCCGACACGGTGGATGCCGGCGCTGCCGGCGTTGCCGGGGCGGCAGGGGGCGCGGAAGCGGCCGGTGACGGCGGGTTCTGCTGCATCATCACGGCTGGCGTAGCGGCTCCTTCGAGCGGATACACGAGTTCCTGGGCCGGCTGCGGCGCAGGGGCCGGGGCAGGCGAGGGCACGGGCGCCGGCGACGTGGACGTCATGGCCGGCGGGGGCGCGACCGGGCCGTGCGGCTTGACCGGTTGCGGTGTCTTGGCCAGGCTCTGCGCGGGCGTGGGCGGCTTGGCGACCTGCTGCTTTTTCGCCGTCCCGGCCTTGGCCAGCTTGCGTTTTTCTTCGTCGGACAGCTGTTGGTATTCTTCCCACTGGGCCGCCTTCTTGCCGCCGACGGCGCGCTGGGCACGTGCGTAGTTTTCGCGCACGGCCTTGCGTTCCTCGGGCGACATTTCCGTCCAGGCGCGCATGCGTTCGAGCATGCGCTTTTTCTCGGTGGGTTTCATGGACGCATAGCGGCCGGCGATGTCGAGCCACTTTTGCTTGCGCACAGGCCCCAGGTCGTCCCAACCCGCCTTCAGCGGGCCAAGCGCTTCCTGCTGGGCAGGCGTGAGATCCTGCCAGCGCAATTCGGCGACGGAAGGCGCGAGCAATGCCGATGCGGAAGCCGCCGGTGACGGCGCCGCATCCGGACGGTTATAGCGCAACGCAGCAACGCCGACGCCGATCGCAACGATCAGCGCGGCAATGCCACCAACTGCCCATGCACGCCCGTGCTTTTGCGCCATCCTCAACGCCCGCGCGTTTCGAGATAGGCGTTGAAGCCGTTATCCAGGTAGGCCGACAGCGGCAGTTCGTCCGACAGCAGGGCGGCATCCAGCTCCGCCAGCTCGGCGATCGACTGCTGCTGCTCGTACTGGTAAACACCCACCATGCCGCCCACCACCAGCAACAGCGGCAGCACGACGGAGAAGCGGCTGATCCAGCCGATCGGTGCCGAGAAGAAACCGTTGCCGCCAGCGGTGGTAGCCACCGTGGCACTACGGGTCACGCGCACGTCGACGTGCGCTTTCTTGCGGGCCAGGGCAGCCTGGCGGGCGCTGGCAAGGCGGTCGGTCGTCGAAGCCGGCAAATCGTCCAGCTTCTCGTTGAGCGCATGGCGCACGCGGTAAGCGAAATTGATTTCTTCGGTATTCATAGTTTGATTCCCTTGGCTTTGAGTGCTTCGGCGAGAGTGTGAGTTGCTCTAGAGCAATGTGTTTTCACGCTCCCTTCGGAACATCCCATCGCTGCGGCCGTCTCTGCTACATCCATATCCTGCCAGTAACGCATAAGGAATGCTTCCCGTTGACGTGTCGGGAGTTTTTGCACTTCATCTTCAATGAGTTGCAAGGTCTGCATGCGCTCGACCTGGTCGGCGCTGGACTCGGCGGCCTGGGTGCCTTGTTCGGCCTCGTAGGATTCGAGTATATCAAAATCCTCATGTTCCTCCTGGGAATTTCCCAGGCCGGAAAACAGGCTGACCCACGTGTTTCGCACCTTTTCGCGGCGGAAATAATCGAGGATGGTGGTTTGCAGGATGCGCTGGAACAGCAGGGGGAGTTCGGCGGCCGGCTTGTCGCCGTATTTCTCCGCCAGTTTGATCATTGCGTCCTGGACGATGTCCAGTGCTGCCTCATCCTTGCGTACCGCATAGACCGCCTGCTTGAAGGCACGTCGTTCGACGTTTTCCAGAAAGTCCGAAAGTTCTTTATCTGTTGCCATCAGGAGGGGGAAACGTGCCGTTGAGGTCTTCTAAGGAGTGCATCCTAGCAAAAATCAAGTATTCCCGCATTTTTTTGGCGCTTTTTGCCACGCTTATCCATTCTTCATGCACCGAACGGGAGCATCAAGACGGAAAAATCATAATATTCCTTGACCATTGATGGTGCAACGCAGTAACGTATGGAATGCTTCGCACACCACGAGGCTCCCAGATCGCGCGCCGCTGCACAAAAGGCCGCCGTGCCCGATCCGCTTTCATATGTCAGCAGTTTGCTCCAGCCCGTGCCAAAAGCGCGAGAGGTCGGCCGAACAGCTGCAGAAACTCAGGCAGAAAGAATCGCGTTACAGCGACCGTCTCGCACCCCACTACGGTTGGGGGAACAGCCGGCGTGACCGTGAATGAAAAGTATGCATGAGGGAGCTGTGGCGATAGGCTAACTTCGACAGGCAAGAGCATCCGTTCAATCTCCTATGGACCTTGAAAGGAATGTTTCATGAACAACGAAGCAGCCATCACTGGCGCCGAGATACTCGTGCGCTGTCTGGCCGAAGAGGGCGTCGAACACGTCTTCGGCTATCCGGGAGGAGCAGTCCTCTATATCTACGACGCCATCTTCAAGCAAGACAAATTCCAGCACATCCTGGTTCGCCATGAGCAGGCCGCCATCCATGCAGCGGACGCGTACTCGCGCAGCTCGCAGAAGGTCGGCGTTGCCATCGTCACGTCGGGCCCCGGCGTCACCAATGCGGTGACCGGCCTGTCGACGGCCTATATGGATTCCGTGCCGATGGTCGTCATTTCCGGCCAGGTGCCGAGCCATGCCATCGGCCAGGATGCCTTCCAGGAGTGCGACACCGTCGGCATCACGCGCCCGGTCGTCAAGCACAACTTCCTCGTCAAGGACGTCAAGGACCTGGCGGAAACCATCAAGAAGGCCTTCTATATCGCCAGCACCGGCCGTCCAGGCCCCGTGCTCGTCGATATCCCGAAGGACATCTCGATGCACAAGCATACGTTCTCCTATCCGAAGGAGATCGAGATGCGCTCGTACCGCCCGGTCGACAAGGGCCATTCGGGCCAGATCCGCAAGGCGGTGCAGCTGCTGCTGTCGGCAGAGCGCCCGATGATCTACGCCGGCGGCGGCGTGATCCTGGCCAATGCAGCCCCCGAACTGAACAAACTGGCCGAGCGCCTCGGCTTCCCCATCACGAATACGCTGATGGGCCTGGGCGGCTCGCGCTCCTCGAGCGACCAGTGGGTGGGCATGCCCGGCATGCACGGCACCTACGAAGCGAACATGGCGATGCAGAACTGCGACGTGCTGATCGCCATCGGCGCCCGTTTCGACGACCGCGTGATCGGCAACCCGAAGCATTTCGCATCGAACCCCCGCAAGATCATCCACGTGGACATCGACCCGTCGTCGATCTCCAAGCGCGTGAAGGTGGACATCCCCATCGTCGGCAACGTCAAGGACGTGCTGGTCGAATTCCTCGCGCAGCTCGACGCGGCCGACCACCGGCCGAATCCGGCCCAGCTGTCGAAGTGGTGGAACCAGATCACCGAATGGCGCAACCGCGAGTGCCTGAAGTATCCAACGTCGGACCTGGTCATCAAGCCGCAGGCCGTGGTGGAAAAAGTCTACGAGATCACGCGCGGCGACGCGTTCATCACGTCGGACGTGGGCCAGCACCAGATGTGGGCCGCGCAGTACTACAAGTTCGACAAGCCGCGCCGCTGGATCAACTCCGGTGGCCTGGGCACGATGGGCGTCGGCTTGCCGTACGCGATGGGCGTGCAGATGGCGAATCCGGATGCGACGGTTGCCTGCATCACCGGCGAGGGCTCGATCCAGATGAACATCCAGGAACTGGCTACCTGCAAGCAGTATCACCTGACGCCGAAGATCATCATGCTGAACAACCGCTTCCTGGGCATGGTTCGCCAGTGGCAGCAGCTGGACTACGGTTCGCGCTATTCCGAGTCGTACATGGATTCGCTGCCTGATTTCGAGAAGCTGGCCGAGGCCTATGGCCACGTCGGCATGCGCATCGAAAAGCCGGGCGACGTCGACGGCGCGCTGCGCGAAGCCTTCGGCATGAAGGACCGCCTGGTGTTCATGAACTTCATCACCGACCAAAGCGAAAACGTGTGGCCGATGATCCAGACCGGCAAGGGCCTGTCCGAAATGCTGCTTGGTTCGGAGGACCTCTGATATGCGACACATTATCTCTGTACTGCTTGAAAACGAAGCAGGTGCCCTGTCCCGCGTCGTCGGCCTGTTCTCGGCGCGCGGCTACAACATCGAAACGCTGACCGTGGCGCCCACCGAGGATCCAACGCTGTCGCGCATGACGATCGTCACCAGCGGCTCGGACGACATCATCGAACAGATCACCAAGCACCTGAACCGCCTCATCGAAGTGGTGAAAGTGGTGGACCTGACCGAAGGCCAGCACATCGAGCGCGAGCTCATGCTGATCAAGGTGCGGGCGGTAGGCAAGGAGCGCGAAGAGATGAAGCGCACCGCGGACATTTTCCGTGGCCGCATCATCGACGTGACCGAAAAAACCTACACGATCGAGCTGACCGGTGCAAAGAGCAAGCTCGATGCCTTCATCGACGCGATCGACCGTACCTCGATCCTGGAAACGGTCCGCACGGGCGGTTCCGGCATCGGCCGCGGCGAGCGGATCCTGAAGCTCTGATCACCGGCCAGGCCGGACCAGTAAAACGTTAATACGATTCACACAAAATACTTAGGAATGACCATGAAAGTTTTCTACGACAAAGACGCTGACCTCTCCCTGATCAAGGGTAAAAACGTTGCCATCATCGGCTACGGCTCGCAGGGTCACGCGCACGCACAGAACCTGACCGAATCCGGCGTGAACGTCACCGTCGGCCTGCGCAAGGGCGGCGCGTCGTGGCAGAAGGTCGAATCGGCCGGCATCAAGGTTGCCGAAGTCAACGATGCAGTCAAGGCGGCCGACGTCGTCATGATCCTGCTGCCGGACGAGAACATCGCCCAGGTCTACAACGAAAACGTTGCACCGAACATCAAGCAGGGCGCCGTGCTGGCGTTCGCTCACGGCTTCAACGTGCACTACGGCCAGGTCGTGCCGCGCGAAGACCTGGACGTGATCATGGTCGCACCGAAGGCCCCCGGCCACACCGTGCGCAACACGTACAAGCAGGGTGGCGGCGTGCCGCACCTGATCGCCGTGTACCAGGACAAGTCCGGCAACGCCCGTGACATCGCCCTGTCCTACGCTTCGGCAAACGGCGGCGGCAAGGCCGGCATCATCGAAACGAACTTCCGCGAAGAGACCGAGACCGACCTGTTCGGCGAACAGGCCGTGCTGTGCGGTGGCGCCGTCGAACTGATCAAGGCCGGCTTTGAAACGCTGACGGAAGCGGGCTACGCGCCGGAAATGGCGTACTTCGAATGCCTGCACGAACTGAAGCTGATCGTCGACCTGATCTACGAAGGCGGCATCGCCAACATGAACTACTCGATCTCGAACAACGCCGAGTATGGCGAGTACGTGACCGGCCCGCGCATCGTGACTTCCGAAACCAAGGAAGCCATGCGCGCCGTGCTGAAGGATATCCAGACCGGCGAATACGCCAAGTCCTTCATCCTGGAAAACAAGGCCGGCGCACCGACCCTGATCTCGCGCCGCCGCCTGACGGCCGAGCACCAGATCGAAGAAGTGGGCTCGAAGCTGCGCGCGATGATGCCTTGGATCGCCGCCAACAAGATGGTCGACAAGTCGAAGAACTGATCGGTTTGCGCGTCACGGAAAACGGCCCTCGCGGGCCGTTTTTTTTCGCCGCAATATTTCCTAAAATCGGGGACTGTCCCCGATTTTAGGAAATATTTCCAGGAAATGGGGACAGTCCCCGAATTCTGGAAATATTTCCTTGGCGGGCTTCGAGGGCAACAATCGATTCAGGCGGTGCTGCGCTGCTTTTCCAGCGCCGCCAGCAGTGCGTCGATATAGGTGCGGCTGGCACGCAATGGCGTGCCGTCGCGCAGGCGCAGCAAGGCGTCGCGGTTGCCCAGCGTGCGCAGTTCCGCTACGCGGTCGACCCGCACGATGGCGGAGCGGTGCACGCGGGCAAACACGGCCGGATCGAGCGCTTCAATCAACCGGTGCAGCGGCGTGCGCACGAGGTATTCCCGGCCGGCCACGTGCAACGTGGCGTAATCGCCGGCCGCATCGATCCATTCCACGTCGTCCGCCGGCACGAACACAAGGCGGCTGCCGTAGCGCACGGTAAAGCGTGACAGGTATCCGGCCTGCGGTCGCGGGTCCACCATCGGGGACGGCGTGGCCTGGTGCCGGAAGCGCCACGCCTGCCGCGCCCGCGCCACCGCTTCGGCGAAGCGCTCGTCTTCCACGGGTTTCAACAGGTAGTCGACGACGTCCAGTGCGAACGCCTGCACGGCGAACTGTTCGTAGGCCGTCAGCAGCACGGCCAGCGGACGTTCCGACGCCGGCAGGGCGGCCAGCACGTCGAGCCCGTTCAGGCCCGGCATGTCGACGTCGAGGAACACCAGGTCCGGCCGTGACTCGCGGATGCCGGCCAGCGCCGCGGGGCCGTCGCCGAGTTCCGCCAGAACGTCGATATCCGGGCAGTGCCGCAGCCGGGCCAGCACGCCGGCGCGCGCGAGCGGCTCGTCGTCGATGACGAGGGCGCGCATCATGCCGCCCGCACCCCTGACGCATGCATCCCTGACACATGCGCCCCCGATGCACGCATCCATGATGCGCCCGCGCCGGCATCGCGCCGCAGCGGCAATTCGATCGTTACTTCGAACCGGTTGTCGGCCAGCTGCCGGGCCGTGAAGCGGGACGCGTCGCCATACAGCTTCTTCAGCCGATCGGCCACGTTGCGCATGCCCACGCCGAGCGATTCGCCATCCTTCGTCGCCGCGATGCGCGCATCGTTGACCAGCCGGATGCGCAGCATGCCGCCGGCATCGGCGATCGCCAGCGCCAGGGCGCCGCCCGCCGCATCGGGCGCGATGCCATGCCGCACGGCGTTTTCCACCAGCGGCTGCAGCAGCAGGCATGGCACCTGCGCATCGAGCAGGCCTGGGCCGATATCGATGTCGATGTGCAGCCGCTCGCCCAGCCGCGCCTTCTCGATCTCGAGGTAAGCCTCGGTCAGCGCCAGTTCGTCGGCCAGCGCGTGCTCGTGCGCGTGCCCGGTGGCCAGCGTGGCGCGCAGCAGATCCGCCAGCTGCGCGATCATCCGGTTGGCGTCGCGGTCGCGGCCCGTGGCCACCAGTGCCGACACCGCATTCAGGGTATTGAACAGGAAGTGCGGCTGCAGCTGGAAGCGCAGCGCGCGCAGCTCCGCATCGCGGGCCAGCAGCAGCGCCTCGGCCGCGCGCGAGCGCTCGTGGCCCAGCGCGCTGTTGTAGGCCACCACCGCATGCGTGGCGCAGAAGGCGATCAGCGGCAGCCAGCAGCCGTCCAGGCCGGCGAACAGGTTCCGCCAGTGGTAGCCTTCGCGCAGCGCCAGGTGGATGCCCAGTGTCTGCCCCAGCAGGCTGTTCGCCACCGACATGGCGTACGTGGCCGCCAGCAGCGCCAGCACGGTGCCCCACCAGGGCAGGCCACGCTGCCACAGGCGGCGCTGCAGCCAGGCGGTCGGTGCGATCCACGCCAGGTAGGTGCACAGGTACAGCGTGCGGAAGATCAGCGGCCGCTCGTGGCCGAAGTCCGGCACGCCCATGATCGCGATGCATGCCGTGATCGGCAGCGCCGCCAGCAGCGCATGGCGAAAAGGCGGGTCGGCCAGGCGGGCGGTATCGAAGGAGCGTTCGGACATCGGGCGATTGTAGCGGCAAGTCGCCGAAACGTCAGCCGAGCGAAAACACCATCGAACTGATCTTCCAGCCGCTTTCCGTCTTTACCAGGTGCCAGGATTCCGCACCGCGATTGGTGACCTTGCCATCCTCGACAAAGTCGAAATCGAAATAGACCGCCCCCACGCTGCCATTGCTGTGGATGCGCACATTGTAGAAACGCTCCTCGACGGGCAGCTTGCTGTTGCCGACGAACTCGGCGAACTGCCGGTAGCTCGATGGCCGCACGCGTGGCTGGCCCGGCTTGCGTTTCACGGCATCGCTGGCCACGGTCAGCCAGCTGTTGTCGGCCGGGAGGAACATCGCTTCCAGCGCGGCCCGGTCCTTCGCCACGATCGCGGCCTGGAACGCCTTGACGATGGTGCCGATCTCCGCGACGGCGACCGCATCGTCGCCGGCCGGCTGCGCGTGGGCGAGGGGATGGCAGAAGGCGGACAGCAGCAGGGCGGTGGCAAGCAGTCTTTTCATGGTCGATGCTCCGGAAGAAGTGATGCCGGCAATGTAGGCCGGCCGCGCGCGGGCCGGTGCCATTTTGCGGCGAACCGGTACCTGTGCGCGCCAGAACGGGCACGCCGCTGCGCGCCCTGCTCGGCTAGAATCGATATTGCTGTTTCGTCACCACCGTTCCGAAAGTCCCATGCGCATCCGAACCCGCCTGCTGTTGCTGATCCTGTCGATCCTGTTTCCCGCCATCGTGGCGGCGTCGGTGGCGGTATGGTATGTGTACCAGGAGCAGCGCAAGGCGGAAGTGGCCGGCATGCAGGAGGCGGTGCGGGCACTGTCGCTGCTGGCGGACAGCGAGCTGCTGACGATGGAGGGCATCCTGCGCACGCTGGCCACGGTGCCGGCCCTGCAGCAGGGCGATTTCCGCGCCTTTCACGAGCAGGCCCGCCGGGTGGCGCCACCGGCATATTCGGTGATCGTCGTGACCGACCTGGAAGGGCGCCAGCTGCTCAACAGCCGGCAGCCGTTCGGCGGCGCGCCGGTGCAGGGCAAGTCGAACCTGATGGCACTGCGCCGCGCCGCCGGGCTGGAGGGGACGGTCGTTTCCGACCTGTTCGTCGCGCCCGTCGGCAAGCGACCCGATATCGCGGTGCAGGTCCCGGTGCGGATCGACGGCAAGCTGCGCTACTACCTGGCGATGGGCCTGGCGGCGGACCGGCTGGTACCGCTGCTGGTCCAGCAGGGTTTGCCGCCGGCGTGGACCGCGTCGCTGACCGACCGGCAGGGCCGCGTGATCGCGCGCAGCCGCGATGCGCACAAATATATCGGCATGAGCGTGCGCCCCGCGCTGCGCGCCCGCATCCAGGCCGGCGAACGGTCCGGCGTGCACCAGGGCGTCACGCTGTCAGGCATCGAGACGATGGCCTTCTTCAGCCGTGCGCCGCTGTCGGGCTGGACCGTGATCCTCAGCGTGCCGCTGGAAGAGATGCGCCGGCCGGCGATCTATGCGGCCACCGGGTTTGCCGCGATGACGCTGCTGATGCTGGCCCTGTCGATCGGCGGCGCCCACTGGTATGCCCGGCGCACTGCCGCGCCGATCGAGCAGCTGCGGCGCTGCGCGGAAGCGCTGGGCCGGGGCGAACCGGTCGTGGCGGTGGCGTCGGGCATGGCCGAAGCGGACGCCGTCAGCGCCGCGCTGGCCGACGCGGGCACCCGGATCCGCGACAACGAGGCGGAGCTGGAACGCAAGGTGGCCGAGGCGGTGGCCGCCGCCGAGCGCGCCCAGCGTGCGCTGCTGCAGGGCCAGAAGCTGGAAGCGCTGGGGCGCCTGACGGCGGGCATCGCCCACGATTTCAACAATGTGCTGCAAACCCTGTCCGGCGCGCTGCAACTGATTCCGCTCACGCACGACCGGGCACGCGTGCAGGCGCTGGCCGAAACGTGCCAGCGCGCCATCGCGCGTGCCACCACGCTGACGGGGCAGATGCGCTCCTTCGGCACGGTGCAGGATGCGCGGCTGGCCACCGTCGATCCCGTGACAGCCATCCACAATGTGCTGCCGATGCTGAAGAATGCGCTGCCGGACAGCGTGGAACTGTCGCTCGACCTGCCTGCCGCGCCGTGGCCGGTCACGATCGATCCGCTGCAGATGGAACTGGCCCTGCTCAATCTCGTCATCAATGCGCGCGATGCGATGCCGGCCGGCGGCAAGGTCGGCGTGGCACTGAGCAAGCAGGTGCTGCCGGGCCCGGCGCACGGGCTGGCACCGGGCGACTACCTGCGGTTGTCGGTCACGGATACCGGTACCGGCATGAGCCAGGAAACACTGGCGCACGCACTGGAACCGTTCTACACGACGAAAGGAGTGGACAAGGGCACCGGCCTGGGCCTGCCGCAAGCCTACGGCTTCGCGACCCAGTCGAACGGCACGCTGGTGCTGGACAGCGTGCCGGGTGCCGGCACCACGGTGACGATCTGGCTGCCGCGCGCGGCCGCCGACGCAACGGTGCAGGGCGCCAGCGCGCCGGCCGTACCGCCCGAACTGCAGTGCGCCGAGGGGCTGGTGCTGTTCGTCGAGGACGACCCGCTCGTGCGCGAGACGATGATGGCGGCACTGGCCACGGCCGGCTTCGAGGTGCAGGCCGCCGCCAGCGGCGAGGAAGCGCTGGCCGTGCTGGAGTCGGGGGCGCCGGTGCGCCAGCTGTGCTCCGACATCGTGATGCCCGGCGCGATCGGCGGCGTGGAACTGGCGCGTATCGTGCTGACGCGCTACCCGGAAGTGCGCATCGTGCTGGCCACCGGCTACACCGACAGCCGCGTCAGCCTGCCCGGCGTGCGCCTGCTGGCCAAGCCTTACGATATCGCGGAGTTGTTCCAGGCACTCAGGTAAAGCAAGCGAAAACCGATGCCGGACACCATTTCCTCTGGAAATAGTGTCCGGCACCCTGCATGGCCACTACGGCCGGCGCAGCGCCTCCGTCAGCACGCGGCCCTCGGCCCCGGCCGGCGCCCGCACCTGCAGCAGGGCGGCCAGCGTCGGCGCAATGTCCACCACCTCGGCATATTGCGTGTAGTTGCCTGGCGTGATCCACCGCTTGCCCATCATGATGAGCGGCACGCTCGTGTCGTAGCGGTACGGCGTGCCGTGCGTGGCGCCGCTGGTGCCCGAACCGAATGCCCAGTAGGCCCGTGGCACGACGACGATGTCGCCGGATTCGGCACGGTGCCAGCCGCGGCGCATCAGCAGGTCTTGCCGGGTGCCGGTGGCACCGCTCTCCTCGAAGCGCGTGCGGGTGTAGACGTCGGCGACGCCGGCCTGCGCCTGCAGCCATTTGCTGGCGGCCGCTTCCACGTCGGCGCGCCGGATGCCCGCCTTGTCGATCGCGGCCGTGTCGAGGTAGATGTTGGGCGGCACGGCGTTGACGATGGGCTTCAGGCCGTTGAAGGTCGCGGCCAGGTGCTGTTCCAGGCCGGCCAGCAGCTTCTTGCCGTCGATGCGGCCGGCATCGATGCGCTGCCGCTGCGAGAACTCGGCGCTGTTGGCGAAGCCGTGGTCGGCGGTCAGCACGATCATCCAGCCATCCGCGCCCACGCGCTTGTCCAAGTGGGTGAAGAAGCTGGCGAGCATGCGGTCCAGTCGCTGCAGATGGTCGTGCGACATCTTGCTTTCCGGGCCATGGCGGTGGTTCACGTAGTCATGGCCGGAAAGGCTCACGCCCAGCAGGTCCGGCACGCCGGCCGGGTTGGCGCCCAGCGCTTCGCCGTCGATGGCGGCGCGGGCGAAGTCCAGCGTCAGCTCATCCACGGCCGGGCCTTCCTTCAGCCGCTTGTAGTAATCGGCATCCGGCTTGCCGCTCTCGCCCCGGTAGGAGAACGAGAACGGCGGGCCTTCCGCATCGTTCGCATAGGCGCTGTCGGCCAGCAGCGGGCGCCACGTCTGGCCGTAGTAGCGGTCCTGCGGCTTGCCGGCCAGGTAAGCCTGCACCCATTGCGGGTGCTGCTGCATGTACCACGTGCTGCTGGCGAAATTGCCGCTGCCTTCCATGTACATGTACGCGGTGCCGCCCTTGCCGGCCAGCAGGATCGCACCGCGGTCCTTGCCGGATACCGCGATGACCTTGGCCCGGTTGCCCGTTGCGTAGCGCAGCTGGTCGCCCAGCGTATCCACGCGCAGCCGGGCGGGCGAGGTGCCGTCGCTCGGGTCGGTGTCCTCGCCGATGTACTGGTGGGTGCGGTCCTCGGTGCAGTAGACCGGCTGGCCGGTGGCCCGGTCGATCCAGTTGTTGGCGACGATGCCGTGCTGGTTCGGGTAGGCGCCCGTCAGGATGGCGGCATGGCCGACCGCGGTCACGGTGGTGCCATGCGCCTGGTGCGCATCGCTGAACCAGGCGCCGCCGTCGAGCAGCCGGCGGAAGCCGCCCTTGCCGAACTGGTCGCGGTAGCGCACCAGCTGTTCCTGCGGCAGGCCGTCGACGGCCATCACGACGACGAGCTTGGGGGCGGGGGCGGGCCTGGCCGGCGCCGCCGCGGCAGGCACGGATATCGACAGCAGCAGTGATGTCAGGAGCGGTGGCAGCAAGATCGCAGTTTTCATTTTCATGGTCATAAAACGGTCAGTCTTCCATGATGACAGATTCGCGTGCCGCCGCAATGGAATCGCTGTTACAAACGTTCACCAACTGGGGGCCGGCGGTTGTTGCGGATCGGTTAAAGTGCGCTCACCATTTCAACCAGGATTCACACAACGGGATCCAACCAAGGAGAGGCTCATGACCCTGATGAAAACCGTCGCCGCCGCGGCACTCGTGTTCAGCGCCGCGCAGGCGGGTGCCCAGGCCCAGGTGCCGACCACCGGCACCACCGTCATCATCCCCGCAACGGGCGAAGTGAAGGCGCCGAACGACCAGGCGATCGCCGTGCTGGCCGTCGAGGAGCAGGACAAGGACAAGGCCGCCGCCGCCTCGCGCGTCAACCAGAAGATGAAGCAGGGCCTCGACATCCTGAAGCGCGAAGATCCGCAGGCCAGCCTGAAGACGATGAACTACTACACCTACCCGGTGTACCCGGAAGACCGCCCGGTGCAGCCGATGGCGGCGAGCAAGCCGCGCGTGCCCACCGCTTGGCGCGTCGGGCACTACGTGGAAGTGAAGACCACCAATCTGGGCGGCTTGCCGAAGACCGTGGCCGCGGCGCAGAAGGTGCTCACGCTGAATGCGATCCAGTTCGGCCTCACGCCGGCCGCGACAAAGAAACTGGACGACCAGCGCATCGCCGCCACCTACAAGAACCTCAACGAACGCATCGCCTCGGTGGCGGGCGCGATGGGCCGGCCGGTAAGCGACGCCGTGCTCGATACGGTGGATTTCGAGGGGTCCGGCAATTATGCCGACCGCGAAGCCGGCGGCCAGGTGATGATGGCGATGAGCAAGCGGTCGATGGACTCGGCGGAAGTGGCCGAACCGTCGTTCGAGCCCGGCGAAACCACGTTGCAGATGCGCCTCGTGGGCAAGGTGCGCTTCCGCTGACGCTTCTGGTGGGTCACTTGGGCGACAGTGCGCCTGCATGCTCCTCTATAATAGGGTGCGCCCTGCCGGGTCAGCATGCCCGGCAGGAACAGAACAATAACGCAGCACTCAGGCATTCCATGGCTAAATTTCCCCGTCGCCGGCCCAAGGCCGGTGCCGCTCCCAACGGCAAGGCGCCGCGTCGCAGCGCATTCAGCAGGTTCGCCCGCAAGACCAACGAGCGGGGCGAACTCCAGCCGCGCCGCGGCATCTACCTGTTGCCGAACGCGTTCACGACCGGCGCACTGTTCTGCGGCTTCTATGCGATCGTGATGGCGATGAACCAGCGCTTCGAGCACGCCGCCTGGGCCATCTTCGTGGCGATGCTGCTCGACGGCCTCGATGGCCGCGTGGCCCGCCTCACCAATACGCAGAGCGAATTCGGCGCGCAATACGACAGCCTGTCCGACATGGTGTCGTTCGGCGCCGCACCGGCGCTCGTCATCTATGAATGGTCGCTGCGCGGCCTGGGCAAGCTGGGCTGGATCGCCGCCTTCGTCTACTGTGCCGGCGCCGCGCTGCGGCTGGCCCGCTTCAATACCAACATCACCGTCGTCGACAAGCGCTACTTCCAGGGCATGCCCAGCCCCTCCGCGGCGGCGCTGATCGCCGGCTTCGTGCTGGTCATGGTGGACATGGGCGAGCATGGCGTGTACTACCCGTGGGCATCGTGGGCGCTGGCGCTGTTCGCCGGCCTGACGATGGTGACCAACGTGCCGTACTACAGCTTCAAGGACATCAACTTCAAGAAGTCGGTGCCCTTCATCACCGTGTTCCTGATCGCGCTGGCGTTCACGCTGGTGTCGCTGGATCCGCCCAAGGTGATGTTCCTGCTGTTCGTGCTGTACGGCCTGTCCGGCTACGTGGTCTTCGCCGTGCGGCTGGCGAAAGGCAAGCCCGTGTCGATCGTGCAGGTCGACGAGGAAATCGACGAAAGCGACCGCCGCTGACCGGTGCCGGCAGGCGGCCAATCAAGGAGCAATGCATGAGCAACCGCCTGATTATTTTCGACACCACCCTGCGCGACGGCGAGCAGTCGCCGGGCGCTTCGATGACCAAGGAAGAAAAGATCCGCATCGCGCGCCAGCTGGAAAAACTGCGCGTGGACGTGATCGAAGCCGGCTTTGCCGCGGCCTCGCCCGGCGATTTCGAGGCCATCCGCGCCATCGCCGCCGCCATCAAGGATTCCACCGTCTGCTCGCTGTCGCGTGCCAACGACCGCGACATCGAACGCGCCGCCGAGGCGCTGGAGCCGGCGGCCCGGAAGCGCATCCATACCTTCATCGCCACCTCGCCGCTGCACATGAAGATGAAGCTGCGCATGGAACCCGAGCAGGTACTGGAGCAGGCCACGCAAGCCATCCGTTTTGCCCGCCGCTTCACCGACGACATCGAATTTTCCCCGGAGGATGGCAGCCGCTCCGAGGAGGATTTCCTGTGCCGCGTGCTGGAAACCGTGATCGCCGAGGGCGCCACCACGATCAATTTCCCCGATACCGTCGGCTATGCCGTGCCCGAACTGTTCGGCGAAACGATCCGCCGGCTGCGCGAGCGCATCCCCAATGCCGACAAGGCCGTGTGGTCGGTGCACTGCCACAACGACCTGGGCCTGGCCGTGGCCAATTCGCTGGCCGGCGTGATGATCGGCGGCGCGCGCCAGATCGAATGCACGATCAACGGCCTGGGCGAACGCGCCGGCAACACCGCGCTGGAAGAAGTGGTAATGGCGCTGCGCACGCGCGGCGGCTACTACAACCTCGAGTGCGGCATCGACACCACGCAGATCGTGGCCACCTCGAAGATGGTGTCGCAGATTACCGGCTTTGCCGTGCAGCCGAACAAGGCGGTGGTCGGCGCGAACGCGTTCGCGCATGCGTCCGGCATCCACCAGGATGGCATCCTGAAAGCGCGCGAAACCTACGAGATCATGCGCGCCGAGGACGTGGGCTGGACGGCGAACCGGATCGTGCTGGGCAAGCTGTCGGGCCGCAACGCCTTCAAGCAGCGCCTGCAGGAACTGGGCATCGAACTCGATTCGGAAAGCGACGTCAACGCCGCATTCGCCCGCTTCAAGGACCTGGCCGACCGCAAGGCCGAGATCTTCGACGAGGACATCATGGCCCTCGTTTCCACGGAAGAGCGGGAAGGGGGCGAGCACTACCGGCTGGTGTCGCTGTCGCAGCGCAGCGAAACGGGCGAACTGCCCCATGCGCGCGTCGTCTTCTCGGCCGGCGAACGCGAAGTCGCCTGTGAGGGCACGGGCGACGGCCCGGTCGACGCGATCGTCAACGCGATCGAAAGCGAGGCCCGCACCGGTGCCGAACTGGTGCTGTTCTCGATCGCCGCCATCAGCCCCAGCTCGCAGTCGCAGGGCGAAGTGACGATGCGCCTGTCGCAGGCCGGGCGCATCGTCAACGGCGTGGGCGCCGATCCGGACATCGTCGTCGCCTCCGCCAAGGCCTATCTCGCCGCGCTGAACAAGCTGCACGCGAAGGAACGCGTCAATCCGCAGACCGAGCGCATCTAGCGCCAGGCTTCGAGGCATGGTGTCAGACACTGTTTTCCGGGAGATTCATCCGGAAAACAGTGTCTGACACCGGTTTTTGTTAGAAGAATCCTTCCCGCGACTCCCGCAGCGGGTCCGGCCCCGCCATCATCTCGCGCACCTTGCCATCCCGGCTGAAGTGCACGTGCATCATCGAATCCCACACACCCGACTGCTTGTAGCGGTAGCTCCACACTTCGAGGTCGCGCCGCGACAGGTACATGGTTTCGGCCGGGTGGCCGAAGGTGTGCAGGATCGATGTCTTGTCATCGATGCCGAGCTTCACGCCAGCGAATTTTTCATCCGTGAGCACCTGCTCATAGGAGCGCAGCCGGCCATCGGCGCCGTAGCGCGCCATGTAGGTGAACTGGCCGAACGCGCCGGCGCCGTATTCGGCGATCGTTTCGCCGCCCGCCGTGAAGCGGGCACTGGGCTGGCCCAGGCGCGATTCGACGGCTGCCATCGGCTCGCCCGGCTGCGGAGGCGGGCCAAAGGCGCAGCCGCCCAGCAGCGCGGCGAACAGCACGGCGGGCATTGCTGGAATGATCATCTTTCTCATATCGCCTCCCGGGCTAATTGAACAATTGTAGTCAGAAGTTCGCATGGCCCGCACGAATTCCGTTATACTTGCGGGTCTGTCCGCATGGGCAGGCATATTCATTTAACGTAGTTCACGATGTACAGGGTTTCTTACTCCGCGCATCGCATGTGAAAGGTTCATCATGTCCGTAGAAAACATCAACAAATCCGCGATCATCGCGGACAACGCACGCGCCCAGAACGATACCGGCTCGCCAGAAGTCCAAGTTGCACTGCTGACCGCACGCATCAACGAACTGAACGGCCACTTCAAGGCCCACAGCAAGGATCACCACTCCCGCCGCGGCCTGATCATGATGGTCAACCGTCGTAAGAGCCTGCTGTCCTACCTGAAGAACAAGGACGCAACCCGTTACCGCGACCTGATCGCCAAGCTCGGTCTGCGTAAGTAATTTTTTGCATTCCCGGTTTTAGTCGAGATGCCTGCGCCAGTTCGCTGACGCAGGCATTTTGCATTCTGGATCATGATTTATTGCCAAGTGGAACGCACCTCGCGTTGCGCGCGGCACAGTAGAGCAGTAAGGCGCCGGGCATCAGCCAGCCGCCTGTGGTGAGGTGAACGACAGCGCCTGAAAATCTGTCGGCAAATAGAAAGGGATTACCCATGTTTAACAAAGTTACGAAAACCTTCCAGTACGGCCAGCATACCGTGACCCTGGAAACTGGCGAGATCGCTCGCCAGGCCTCCGGTGCGGTCCTGGTGTCGGTGGACGACACCGTCGTGCTGGCGACCGTGGTGGCGCGCAAGGATGCCAAGCCCGGCCAGGATTTCTTCCCGCTGACGGTCGACTACATCGAGAAGACCTATGCAGCTGGCAAGATCCCCGGCGGCTTCTTCAAGCGCGAAGGCCGTCCGTCGGAGAAGGAGACGCTGACGTCCCGCCTGATCGACCGCCCGATCCGCCCGCTGTTCCCGGAAGGTTACATGAACGAGGTGCAGGTCATCATCCACGTTCTGTCGGTCAATCCCGAAATCGACCCTGACATCGCTTCGATGATCGGTGCCTCCGCCGCCCTGTGCGTGGCCGGCGTGCCGTTCAACGGCCCGATCGGCGCCGCCCGCGTGGGCTACGCCAATGGCCAGTACATCCTGAACCCGACCACGACCCAGCTGAAGACGTCCGAGATGGACCTGGTGGTGGCCGGTACCGAAACCGCCGTGCTGATGGTGGAATCGGAAGCCAAGCAGCTGTCCGAGGAAATCATGCTGGGCGGCGTGGTCTATGGCCACGAGCAGATGCGCGCCGTGATCGACGCGATCCACGCGCTGGTGGAAGAAGGCGGCAAGCCGGAACAGGAATGGACCGCGCCGGCCAAGAACGAAGCGCTGATCGCCAAGGTCGCGCAGTTCGCCGAAGCCAAGATCAACGAAGCATACCAGACCAAGAACAAGCAGGCCCGCCAGCAGGCGCTGCGCTCGATGCAGAGCGAAGTGATTGCCGACCTGGCAGCGCAAGCCACAGCCGAAGGCACCGATGCACCGGATTCCGTTGAAGTGGGCAACATCCTGTTCGACATGGAAGCCAAGGTCGTGCGTTCGCAGATCCTGAACGGCGAGCCGCGCATCGACGGCCG
The DNA here is from genome assembly GCF_004209755.1 of Pseudoduganella lutea. Classification (NCBI taxonomy): domain Bacteria; kingdom Pseudomonadati; phylum Pseudomonadota; class Betaproteobacteria; order Burkholderiales; family Oxalobacteraceae; genus Pseudoduganella; species Pseudoduganella lutea. The sequence goes on from NZ_CP035913.1 coordinate 4,939,979, forward strand.
CGACACCCGCACCGTGCGCCCGATCGCGATCCGCACGTCGGTCCTGCCGCGTACCCACGGTTCCGCGCTGTTCACCCGTGGCGAAACCCAGGCGCTGGTCGTGGCCACGCTGGGCACCGCCCGCGATTCGCAGAAGATCGACGCGCTGATGGGCGAGTACACCGACGACTTCATGCTGCACTACAACATGCCACCGTTCGCCACCGGCGAAACGGGCCGCGTGGGCACGCCGAAGCGCCGCGAAGTGGGCCACGGCCGCCTGGCCAAGCGCGCACTCGTTGCCGCGCTGCCGTCGCCGGAAGAGTTCAGCTACTCCGTGCGCCTGGTGTCCGAGATCACCGAATCGAACGGTTCCTCGTCGATGGCTTCCGTCTGCGGCGGCTGCCTGGCGCTGATGGATGCCGGCGTGCCGATGAAGGCGCACGTGGCCGGTATCGCCATGGGCCTGATCAAGGAAGGCGGCAAGTTCGCCGTGCTGTCCGACATCCTGGGTGACGAAGACCACCTGGGCGACATGGACTTCAAGGTGGCCGGCACCGCCAACGGCATCACGGCGCTGCAGATGGACATCAAGATCCAGGGCATCACCAAGGAAATCATGCAGGTCGCGCTGGCGCAGGCAAAAGAAGGCCGCCAGCACATCCTGGGCGAGATGCAGAAGGCGATGCCGCACGTGAAGACGGAACTGTCCGACTTCGCGCCGCGCCTTATCACCATCAAGATCAACCCCGAGAAGATCCGCGACGTGATCGGCAAGGGCGGCGCCGTCATCCGCGCGCTGACCGAGGAAACCGGCACGCAGATCGACATCAGCGACGAAGGCGTGGTCACCATCGCTTCCGTCGATGCCGCCGCCGGCCAGGAAGCCAAGCGCCGCATCGAAGAGCTGACCGCATCGGTCGAAGTGGGCAAGACCTACGACGGCACCGTGCTCAAGCTGCTGGACTTCGGCGCGATCGTGCAGGTCATGCCGGGCAAGGATGGCCTGCTGCACATCTCGCAGATCGCCAACGAGCGTGTGAACGCCGTTGCCGACTACCTGAAGGAAGGCCAGCAAGTGCGCGTGAAAGTCCTGGAAACGGACGATCGCGGCCGCCTGAAGCTGTCGATGAAGGCTGCCGCCGAAGAAGGCGCCGCTGCCAAGTAATCGTCCTTCCTGGATGACCGAAACCGCCGGTGCGCAAGCCCGGCGGTTTTTTTTTAGAGGATTGCCACAGCATCGCCGCAGCGAAAGCCGCTATGCTCCGTTCCGGTCCAACTAACCGGGAGCATCACGATGAGCAAGGCCCTTCGTCTTTCTGAAAAATGGTTCCAGCGCGGCCTATGGCTGGTGGCTTTCCTGTTTGCAGGCTTCCTGATCGGCCTGGGTGGCAAGATCGTCGACAACCTCAATCTCGTCGAGGAACCGATTGAGCTGGAGCAATTCATCGATCATGCAAAGCTGGCATCCGTGCGCGAAACGATCGAGGTTGCCCAAAGAAACGAGAAAGCCGCCGACGATGCGCTGGAGCAGGCCGCGCAACAGCACAGGGTCGCGAAGGCCAATACGGAGTCATCGCGCGAAACATTCAACAACTGGCTGTCGACGCGCCATGCCACCGCCCGGCCCGACCAGGATCCGGATCTCATCGCGCGCACGCGGCAGCTCGATGGCCTGGCCGCGGCGGAGCACAAGGCGTTGACCGGCGTGCAGGAACAGGAGCAGCTCCAGCTCAATGCGCGCCAGGCGCGCGTTGCGGCTTACACGCAACTGCAATCGCTCGAAGCGGCTGCGCAGCCATCGTACGAACGTGCCTTGCACATGCGCGAACTGCGCGTGTTTGCCTACCGCCTCGCGCTGACCCTGCCGCTGCTGCTGGTCGCCGGCTGGCTGTGGAAGACCAAGCGCAAGAGCACGTGGTGGCCGTTCGTGTGGGGCTTCATCTTCTTCGCGCTGTTCGCGTTCTTCGTCGAACTGGTGCCCTACCTGCCCAGCTACGGTGGCTACGTGCGTTACGTGGTCGGCATCCTGCTGACGGTGATCGTCGGCCGGCAAGCCATCCTTGGCCTGCAGCGCTACCTGGAACGGCAGCGCGCCGCCGAGGCGCTGCCGGATACGCAGCGCCGCGAAAACCTCGGCTACGACATCGCGCTGGCTCGGATGGGGAAGGGCGTCTGCCCCGGCTGCGAGCGCGGGGTCGACCTGAAGGACCCGAAGATGGACTTTTGCCCGCACTGCGGCATCGGCCTGTTCAACCACTGCACCGCGTGCACGGCGCGCAAGAACGCCTTCACCCGCTTCTGCTACAGCTGCGGCACCGAGGCCTCCTCGCAAAAAGCGTAACGTGGCGAAATATTGCCCAAAACCGGGCTCTGACCCTAATGCCGTTACGTTAGTGCTTGGCTGGCCTATTGATCCGCATGCAGACACCCCAAAAGCGAAGGGCTGGGGTCAGACCCGGCGGGTCTGACCCCGGAATCTGCCTCTGGGTTTGGTTTATCTGAACGGCATTAGGGTCTGACCCCGGTGTCAGGAAATGTTACTGCCAGGCCAGCTGAGCGGTTGGTTGTGCAGCCTTGAGTCGCACAGGCAAAGCGGCGCGGGCCGGGGCCTGCTGGTCCAGCTGGAACACGGCAACGGTCTGCTCCAGCGTGGCAGCCTGTTCCTGCAGGGCGCCGGCGGCGGCGGCGGCTTCCTCGACCAGCGCGGCGTTCTGCTGCGTGACCTGGTCCATCTGCGTGACGGCATCGTTGATCAGGTCGATGCCCGAGCTCTGCTCGGCGGTGGCCGTCTGGATCTCGGCCATGATATCCGCCACGCGGGCGATGCCGGTCACGATCTCGTCCATCGTGTTGCCGGCCTGGCCGACCAGGGTCGAGCCGGTTTCGACGCTCGCGACCGACTCGGCGATCAACGTCTTGATTTCCTTGGCGGCGGCAGCCGAGCGCTGCGCCAGCGTGCGCACCTCGCTGGCCACCACGGCAAAGCCGCGGCCCTGTTCGCCGGCGCGGGCTGCTTCCACGGCGGCGTTCAGCGCCAGGATATTGGTCTGGAAGGCAATGCTGTCGATGACGGCGATGATGTCCTCGATCTTTCGCGACGAGGTGGTGATGGCGCCCATCGTGTCGATCACCCGGGCTACGATCTGGCCGCCCTGCTGGGCCACCTGCGACGCCGAGACGGCCATGGTGTTGGCCTGGCGCGCATTGTCGGCGTTCTGGCGCACGGTCGACGTCAGCTCTTCCAGCGACGATGCCGTTTCTTCCAGGCTGGCCGCCTGCTGCTCGGTGCGGCGCGACAGGTCCATGTTGCCGTCGGCGATCTCGTTGCTGGCCACGGCGATCGAGCCGCTGCCTTCGCGCACGGTGCGCACGGTTTCGGCAAGCTTGTCCTGCATGCTGGCCAGGCCTTTCATCAGCGTGCCCATTTCGTCATGGCGGGTCGTATCGATACGGCGCGACAGGTCGCCGGCTGCCATCGCGTCGAAATGTTCCAGTGATTCGCGCAGCGGGCCCATAATGGCGCGCATCAGCGTTGCGCAGGCCACGAAGATCAGGACGATGCCCGCGACGACCGCGCCGATCGATAGCGCCATCACGGTGCCGTACAGGCGCTGGCTCTCCTTGAAGTTGCTTTGCGCGAGATGCGTGAGGTGCTCGTCGAGCTCGTCCGACGCGTCGCTGTAGGCGGAAAACAGCTTTTGCATGTCGTGCATGGCGAGATGGTCGACACGCGCGGCATCGCCATCGCGCAGCGCCTGCGCCAGCGCATGCAGGCCTTTGTCGATCAGGTCCTTGCGCGTTGCCGCCACCTTGTCCGACAGTGCCTGTTCCGCCGCTTCCAGCGGCAAGGCGAGGTACTCCTTCCAGGCGGTGTCCGATTTGGCCACGAACTCGCCGGCGCGCTTGAGCAGGGCCGGCACTTCGGCAGACTCCGGATGGAAGACCGCGCGATCCTGTACCAGCCGTGCGCGCATCAGCTGCGCTTTTGCAGCGGCGACGGCCTGTGCCGACGCCATCTGGTTGCTGTAAGTCTGTTCGAGGGCGGCGTTGACGGAGTGGACGCCATAGATGCCCACGGTGCCGGTAACGGCAATCAGCAGCCCAAGGATGGCCATCGTGGCGATGAGGCGGGTACGAATGGAAAGACGATTCAACATGGCATTTGCGTGAATGAGCAGGGCGCACGGCCCGGGAGGTCGGTTCGCCAGGATGCCTGGCGGGCGTATGCGCGGGGACATGGCGCGATGCTGCCGAAATTCCGGTAGGGATGGGGCGGGAGGCGGGCAGGAGGTTGGGGCCGTCTCGTTCCGGGAGCGAAGGCCCCAACCTTAACATGGGTGTTGATGCAGCGCAACATCAAGGGTCATACGATGTCGTATGAATGTTGCGTTTTTGCGTGACGGCAGCGCGCCTGCGCGCGATGCCGATCACTTGCCCGTATTGCCCGTATAAGTCACGCGGTAGATCTTGCCCGCATGGTCATCGGAAATGAGCATGGCACCATCCGGGGCGATGGCAATGTCCACCGGCCGGCCGCTCACGTCGTCACCCTGCAGGAAGCCGTCGATGAACGTCGTCGTCGATACTTCCTGGTTGCCCTGCAGCGTCACGAGGCTGACCTTGTAGCCGATCTTCTGCGTGCGGTTCCACGAGCCATGTTCGGCCACGAACACCTGGTTGCGGTATTGCGACGGGAATTGCGTGCCCGAGTAGAAGGCCAAGCCGAGTGGCGCCACGTGGGGGCCCAATTTCGCCACCGGCGGCGTGAACTGCGCGCAGCTGCGGCCGGCGCCGAATTTCGGGTCCGGCACCACCCCGCCATGGCAGTACGGGAAGCCGAAGTGCATGCCCGCCTTCGGCGCCACGTTCAATTCGCACGACGGGTTGTTGTCACCCATTTCATCGGGGCCGTTATCGGTGAACCACAAGTCCTTCGTGACCGGGTGCCACGCAAAGCCGACGGTATTGCGGATGCCGTTGGCGACCATTTCCCAGCCGGTGCCGTCCGGGTTCATGCGCCAGATCTTCGAGTAGACCTCGTCGTCCTTGTCGCAGGTATTGCAGGGCGAGCCGACGGGGATGTACAGCTTGCCGTCCGGACCGGCCTTGATGATCTTCTCGCCATGCCATTTATCGTTCGGCAGGTCATCCTTCACCACCTTGTAGGCCGGCTTGTTCGCGTAGTTCCTGTCGATCGCGTCGAAGCGGATCACGCGCCCGATCTCGGCCACGTACAGCGCGCCGTCCAGCAGCGTGACGCCGATCGGGTTGTCCAGCCCGGATGCGATGGTGACGACCTTGTCGGCCTTCCTGTCGCCGTTCTCGTCGACCACCGCGTACACCTTGCCGGCCTTGCGCGAGCCCACGTACACGATGCCGCCAGGCGACACGGCCATCGAGCGAGCCGTGTCCACGTTCTCGGCATACACGGCAATCGAAAAGCCCTTCGGCAGCGTCAGGCGGGCCAGGCCGTCGTCCTGGCCGGATTGCACTGTGTCTGATTGCGCTACCACCGGCGCCGCGGCCGTGGCCTTGCGTCCGCCTGGCGCCACGTAATCGGCCAGCGCGGCGATCTGCGCCTTGTCGAGCGTGCCTTCCCAGCCGGGCATGCCCTTGTCCGGCAAGCCCTTGGCGATGATCTTCGACAGGTTGGCCCGCGTTGGCGTGCCGTGCAGCCACTGCTTGTCCGCCAGGCTGGGGGCCGTCGCGCCTTCCAGTTTCACGCCGTGGCATGACGCGCAATTGTTCTGGTAAAGGCGGGCGGCATCGGGCAACCGGGCCGCGGACGGCGCGGCATGCGCGGCGGTGGCCAGGCCAAGCAGGGCCAGGGGCAAGGCAAACTTCATCGAATACTCCGGTGGGGTTGTAAATCCCGCCATCATAAACTCAAGCGTTGCCCACCTCCAGCAGTGATGCGATATCGGCCACGGTGGGGGCGTGGCGCCCGCGCCGATGCAGGCCGCGGCGCCCGCCGCGGCGGCGAAGCGCAGGTGCTCCGCGGGCGTGCGATCGGGAGCCGCCAGCTGGCTGTACGCGAAACCGGCGATGCTGGCGTCCCCGGCGCCCACGGTGTCGGCCACCTTCACATTGAAGGCCGGCGTGTGCCATGCCGCATCGCCCACGTGCAGCGATGCGCCATGTTCGCCGCGCGTATACAGGAACTGTGCCTGCGGGTTGAAACCGCGCAGCGTGGCGAACGCGCCTTCGATGTCGTCGGTGCGGAACAGGCCTGCCAGGTCCTCGTCCGACACCTTGACCACGTCGGCCAGCGCCGTCATCGCGCGCAGCGTGGGGTCGTAGCGCGCGTCCATCAGCAGCCGCCAGTTCGGGTCGTAGCTGATGCGGATGCCGGCGCGCTTCGCTTCCCGCGCCAGCTCCACCAGCCGGCCAGCCAGCGGCTGGCGTGCCAGGCTGATGCCGCCGAAATGCATCCAGCGGCAGTGCGTGCGCCATTGTCCCGGCAACGCCTGCGGGTCGAAGTGCAGGTCGGCGCTGTCGTCGCCCACGAAGAAATACGTGGGCGGCGAGAGCCGGTGCACGACTGCCAGCAGTGGCGATTTGTCCAGCCGCTGCAGGAAGCGGGCGTCGAGCCCCGAGGCCATCGATGCCTCCCACAGCGCGTCGCCGAACACATCGCGGCTGATGGCGCCGGCAAACGCGGTGGGCACGCCCAGCTTGGCCATCGCCCGGGCCACGTTCCACGTCGAGCCGCCGGTGCGCGCGGCCCATTGCATGTGCGCGGCGTCGGCCACGATCAGGTCCGTCAGCGCTTCGCCGGCCGAGATGAAGACGGGTTCGTTCATTTCAGCACCGCCAGCACTTCATAGCAGGCACCCATCGTGTGGTAGTCGGTCTTGCCGGCCGGGCTTTTCTCGTCGGTCAGCCTGGCATTGTCCGGGCCCAGGATGCGGTACCAGGCGCCATGCACGTGGTCGACAAAATGCTCCCAGCTGTATTGCCAGATGCGGTCGTACCAGTCCCAGTAGCGCTGCTCGCCGGTGCGCGCGGCCAGCAGGGCGGCGGCGGCGAAGCTTTCCGCCTGCACCCAGAAGTATTTGTGGCCATCGCAGATCGCACCGTCCGGCGCGAAACCGTAGTGGATGCCGCCGTGCCGTTCGTCCCATGCCTTCGCCAGTGCGGCATCGAAGAAGTGGACCGCGCGCGGCAGCAGCCAGTCGGACGGGCCGGCCAGCTGGCTCGCATGGCGTTCCAGGATGAGCAGCAGTTTCGCCCACTCGGTCAAGTGGCCCGGCTGGTAACCCCACGGGCGGAAGATGTTGGTGCTGTCATGGCGGTTGTAGTCGCCATCGACCGACCAGTCTTCCCGGTAGTGTTCCCACACCAGGTCATCCGCCAGTGCCGCCTGGCGCACCGCGATGTTGCGCGCCAGCGTTTCGGCGCGGTGCAGGTAACGCACGTCCGCGGTGGCATCGAACGCGGCCAGCATCGCTTCGCACGAGTGCATGTTGGCGTTTTGTCCGCGGTAGGGCGACACTTCCCAGCCGGCCGACGCTTCATCCGCATACAGGCCGTGTTGCGGCTCCCAGAAGCGCCGCTCCATCAGTTCGTACGTTTCCTCGAGCCAGCCGCGCGCCTCCGCCACGCCGGCCTGCAGCGCATGCGCATAGGCCAGCACCACGAAGGCCAGGCCATAGCAGTGGTTCGTGGCGTCGGTCACGGTCTTCACGCCGTCGCGCCAATCCAGTTCCCATGCATAGCCGCCGGTGGCCGGGTCCCGGTGCACGTCGCGCAGGAAGGCAAGGCCATGGCGCACGCGCTGGAGGTCCGCCTCTTCATGGAAGTGGCGATACGCCATCGCGTAATTGAAGACAAAGCGCGTGCTGCTCACCAGGTGGCGTGTGTGGGCGTCGTAGACGGTGCCGTCGTCCTTGTAGAAGTGATAGAAGCCGCCGCGGGCATCGACCGAGCGGGGATCGTAGAAATTGCGGGTGTCGCGGATATGCCGCAGCAACGTTTCGCGGGAATGAAAATCTGGTAACATCGATTGTCCGTTTCAAGAGGTTTTTCCGCAGCACCCGCGCCATGGCCGGCATCGGGATCGCGCCAGCGGAAATCGTTTCATATCGTGTGCCCCTGGCATCGCGGATTCGCGGATCACGCGTGCGGGTCATTTCATGGGCAAACAGCCGCCCCTCCGCGGCCCTTCGGCTGCGGCTTTACTGCGCAATGCGTACAAGTTCGTGGTGGTGGCGGTTCCCCCGATCAGTCAAGCCCGCTGCCAGGTCGGCAGGCAAGCCAGCAGCTAAGCCAGCAGCGAGCCCGGCACCTGGGTCAGCAGACGGTGCTGGTGCGCACCACCAGCTCGACCGGCGCAACCTTTTCCACGGCCTCGCCGGCGCGGCCGTTCAGCAGCAACTCCACGCCCAGCGCCCCCAGTTCCTTCTTGTTGATGCGCAGCGTCGTCAGCGGCCGGTGGCCCAGCACCGCCGTCGAGATATCGTCGAAGCCTACGATGGCCACGTCGTGCGGCACCTTCAGGCCTTTCGCCAGGCAGCAGCGCATCGCCACCAGCGCGGCGCTGTCGTTGTAGCAGAACACCGCGTCCGGCGGTTTCGGCAGTGCGAGCAGCGTTTCCATCGCTTCCCATGCCCCCTGTTCCAGGTCCACGCCATCGGGCAGCGGCGCTTCCAGCCGGGGATCGGCCAGGATGCCGGCATCGAACAGCGCCTGCCGGTACCCGCGCGCGCGCTCGCGGATGCTGTAGTGCGACAGCGACCCGCAGATGAAGCCCACGCGCTCCCGCCCGCGTTCGATCAGGTGCTTCGTGGCCAGGTAGCCGCCCATCATGTTGTCCGGATTGACCGAGCTGTAGCCGCGCAGCTTCATGTCGATCAGCACGATCGGCTTGCCGGTGGCGCGCAGCGCCGACAGCAGTTCGGGTTCGAAGAAACCGGCGCACACGATGGCGTCCGGTGCATGCATGCGCAGCTGGTCCACCAGGCCATCGGCCGGGCCGACCGCCATGAACGACAGCACGATGCCCTGCTTGCGGCACGCTTCCTCGGCGCCGTGCAGCACGGGCGAGTAGAACGGGCTGCTGGCGGCCGTGTTGTGCTGGCGGTGCAGCAGGAACGTGAGGCGCCGCAGCCGCTTGGGCCGCAGCTTGCAGAAGTCGTAGCCCAGGTCGCGGGCCGTTTCCAGCACTTTCTGGCGCGTGACCTCGGTCAGCCCCGGCTCGTTCTTCAGGGCCCGCGAGATCGTTCCCGCCGAAACGCCGGCGGCGCGCGCGATGTCGCGGATCGTGACGCCGCCCTGCGCGACGGTGGCGGCCGTCATGGACGGCTCCCCGCTGGAAATGTGCTCATGGATTCGCCTCCGTTGTGGTTGAGCGGGCACCGGGCCTGGTGGCCCCGACCGCTCTTTATGGCCACAGTCTTGCACAGCCGCTCGGCCATGGTCAAACAACCAGGGGCCCGGGCGCGGCAGTTTAGTCGCATTTACTAAACAAGGTGGGCAAGCATGCCCCATGCTGCGGCGCGCCATGGCAAAGGGCGGGCAGGGCTGTTTAGTGAACGACGCTAAACTAGGCCCGTTTTACCGATCATGTTTGACCGGCCATGCACGCTTATGGAGAATCGTTGCCATAACAACACCCGGCCTTTCGCCGGATACCAGGAGACAATCGATGGCACAGATGTCACCCGCGGCCCTTGGGCCGCAGGGCAGCGCTCCCGCGCAGCCCCAGCAAACCTTCCCCCTCGTCGTGATCACCGTGCTGTTCTTCATGTGGGGCTTGCTCACATCGCTGAACGACGTGCTGATCCCCCACCTGAAGTCGGTCTACACGCTGAACTACGTGCAGGCGATGCTGGTGCAGTTCTGCTTCTTCGGCGCGTATGCCATCGTGTCGCTGCCGGCCGGCGCCCTGATCCGCCGCATCGGCTACAAGCGCGGCGCCGTGGCCGGGCTGATGGTCGCGGCGCTCGGCTGCGCGCTGTTCTACCCGGCGGCAACGAGCGGCTACGGGCTGTTCCTGTTCGCCTTCTTCGTGCTGGCCGCCGGCATCACCGTGCTGCAGGTGGCGGCCAATCCGTTCGTGACGGTATTGGGACCGCCGGCCACGGCATCGAGCCGGCTGACGCTCACGCAGGCATTCAATTCCCTGGGTACGACGATCGCGCCGGCACTCGGCGGCATGCTGATCCTGGGTGGCGTCATGGCCGAATTCGATGTCAGCCAGCTGTCCGGCGAGGCGCTGGCGCGTTACCGGCTTTCCGAAGCGGCAGCCGTGCAGGGCCCGTATCTCGCGCTGGCCGCCGCGTTGCTGGTGCTGGCCGTCTTGTTCGCACTGGTCCGGCTGCCGGCGATCACCCACGCCGACGACACGCCGCGGACGGCCGGCGGCTCCGTGCTCGCGCACCGCCACCTGGTACTGGGCGCGATCGGCATTTTCCTCTACGTGGGCGGGGAAGTGGCGATCGGCAGCTTTTTGATCAACTTCATCGGCGAGCCGCAGATCGCCGGCCTGGATCACGGCGCGGCGGCGAAATATGTCAGCTATTACTGGGGCGGCGCGATGATCGGCCGCTTCATCGGCTTTGCCGTGATGCGCAGGGTAAGCCCCGGCAAGGCGCTGGCGTTCAACGCCATGGCCAGCATCATGCTGCTGCTGGTGGCGATCTTCGGCTCCGGCGCAACGGCCATGTGGGCGGTGATCGGCGTGGGCCTGTTCAACTCGATCATGTTCCCGACGATCTTCAGCATGGCGCTGTACCGCCTCGGCGCGCAGACGGGGCAGGGCTCCGGCATCCTGTGCATGGCCATCGTGGGCGGCGCCATCGTGCCGTTCGTGCAAGGGGCGCTGGCCGATGCGATCGGGCTGCAATGGTCGTTCTTCGTGCCGGCCGCCTGCTATGTCTTCATCCTGTACTTCGGCATCCGCTACGCGCGCATGTATGTAGACCAGTGAATGTCGGCCAGTGAATGTCGAGCAATGAACATCGACCAATAAGCGTCGACCGATAAGCGTCGGCAATGAGCGCCGACCAACAAGCGAGAGAGAAATCCATGAAGCACGACGCAGCAATCCTGCTGGCGCTGGCGGCACTGCCATGCCTGGCCGCGGCAGCCGAGTCGGCCCGGCCCTGGCTGGACAAGAGCCTGGACCCCGACCGGCGCGCCGCGCTGGTCCTCAAGGAAATGACGCAGAAGGAAAAGCTGAACTGGGTGTCGAGCCATTTCGGCGCGGACCACGGCGGCAACAAGACAAAGAAGGTGCCCGAAGCGCTCCCGTTCTCGGCCGGCTACGTGCCGCCGCTGCCGCGCCTGGGCCTGCCCGCGCTGTTCCTCACCGATGCCGGCATCGGCGTGGCCACGCAAAACACCACCACGCCGCGCGAGCGCACCGCGCTGCCCTCCGGCATCGCCACGGCGGCCACGTGGAACCGCAAGCTGGCCTATGAAGGCGGGCGGATGATCGGCTTCGAGGCGCGCGCATCCGGCTTCAATGTGATGCTGGCCGGCGGCATGAACCTGATGCGCGAACCGCGCAACGGCCGCAATTTCGAGTATGGCGGCGAAGATCCCTTGCTGGCCGGCGTGATGGTGGCCGAGCAGGTGCGCGGCATCGAGTCGAACCACGTCATTGCGACGATCAAGCACTACGCGCTGAACGCCCAGGAAACCGGAAGGTTCGAGCTCGATGCCCGCATCGACCCGGCGGCGCTGCGCATGTCCGACCTGTTCGCGTTCCAGGTGGCGCTGGAAATGACGGATGCGGGATCGTTCATGTGCGCCTACAACCGCCTCAACGGGCCGTACGGCTGCGAGCACCCGTGGCTGCTGAACACCGTGCTGAAGGGCGACTGGGGCTTCAAGGGCTTCGTGATGTCCGACTGGGGCGCCACGCACAGCACGGTGGAAGCGGCCAATGCGGGACTGGACCAGCAGTCGGGCTTTGAATTCGACCGGTCCCGCTACTTCGGCGGCGCGCTCGAGGAAGCGGTGGAAAGCAATTTCGTGCCGCAGAAACGGCTCGACGACATGGCATTGCGGATCCTGCGCACGATGTTCGCGAAAGGCGTCGTCGACCATCCGGTGAAGGAGGGTGGGGCGATCGACTACGACGCCCATGGCCGCATCAGCCAGGCCGATGCCGAGGAAGGCATCGTACTGCTGAAGAACGCCGGCAAGCTGCTGCCGCTGTCGACGTCCGCGAAGAAGATCGTCGTCATCGGCGGTCATGCGGACAAGGGCGTGCTGGCCGGCGGCGGTTCGTCGCTGGTGTATCCGCGCGGCGGCAATGCCGTGCCCGGCCTGCTGCCGGCCACCTGGCCGGGGCCGATCATGTATTACCCGTCGTCGCCATTGAAGGCGATCCAGGCCCGCGTGCCGGGTGCCCAGGTGGCATTCGACGATGGCACCGATCCGGCCAGGGCGGCCCGCCTGGCGGCGGGTGCGGACGTGGTGCTGGTGTTCGCCACGCAGTGGGTGGGCGAAGCGCTGGACGCGACGTCGCTGGCGCTGCCCGACAACCAGGATGCGCTGATCGCCGCCGTTGCCGCCGCCAACCCGAAGACGGCCGTGGTGCTGGAAAACAGCGGGCCTGTGATGATGCCCTGGGTGGACCGGGTGGCCGGCGTCGTCGAGGCATGGTATCCGGGCACGAATGGCGGCGAGGCGATCGCCCGCGTGCTGTTCGGCGAAGTCAATCCGTCCGGCCGGCTGCCCGCCACGTTCCCCGCTGCCGAGTCGCAGTTGCCGCGGCCGAAGCTGGACGGCGACCCGGCAAAGCCAGAAGAGCGCTTCACCGTCGATTACCACGAGGGCGCCGCCGTCGGCTACAAGTGGTTCGACCTGAAGGGTTACAAGCCGCTGTTCCCGTTCGGCCACGGCCTGTCGTACACGCAGTTCGGCTATTCGGACCTGAAGGCGCAGCTGGTCGACGGCAAGGTGCAGGTGCGCTTCACCGTCACCAATACCGGCGGCGTGGCCGGGAAGGACGTTCCGCAGGTGTACGTGTCGCCTTTGTCGGCGAAATGGGAATCGCCCAAGCGCCTGGCCGGCTGGGACAAGGTGGACCTGGCACCCGGTGCCAGCACCAGCGTGACACTGTCGATCGACCCGCGCCTGTTCGGCATGGTGAGGGGCAGCGCCAGCACGTGGCACGTGGCCGGTGGCCGCTACCAGGTGAAGCTGGCCCGCCATGCGCAGGATGATGCGGCGCGCACCGTAACGATTCAATTGCCTGCCCAGGTGCTGGACGCGGCAGGCCACCCCCTGAAGACAAAAACGAAAGGATGACGATGAAAAAAGTGATCGCACTGGCAGCCTCGCTGCTGATGATGGGCGTGGTACCTGTTGCCTCGGCGGCGGCCCCCGACTTCGTGGCCGTGAAAAAGACGCAGTTCACCCGCAATGGCCATCCGTACTACATCGCCGGCGCCAACTTCTGGTATGGCGCCTACCTCGGCGCCAACGATCGTCCGCGGCTGCTGAAGGAACTCGATACGCTCAAGGCCATGGGCATCAACAACCTGCGCGTGCTGGCCGTTTCCGAGAAGACGGACATGAAGAGCGCCGTGCGCCCCGCTACCACGAACGAACCGGGCAAGTACGACGAGCGGCTGCTGGCGGGCATGGATTTCCTGCTGGCCGAGATGGGCAAGCGCGACATGACGGCCGTGATCTACCTGAACAACTTCTGGCAATGGTCGGGCGGCATGACGCAGTACCTGAACTGGTTTGCCGGCACGCCCGCGCTCGACCCGAACGTGACGAAGGACTACGAGACCTACATGCGCGAGACGGCGCGCTTCTACACGAACGAGAAGGCGCAGGCCGAGTACCGCAACGTGATCCGCACCTTCATCAACCGCAAGAACACGGTGACCGGCAAGCCGTATGCGGGCGACCCGGTGATCATGTCGTGGCAGCTGGCCAATGAGCCGCGCCCCGGCAATGCCAGCTCGACGCCGCAGGAAAAAGAGATCTACGTGAAATGGATCGCCGACACGGCCGCCTACATCCGTGGCCTCGACAAGAACCACCTGGTCAGCACCGGCAGCGAAGGCCTGGCCGGTTCGGCGCACGATGCCGCGCTGTTCGAGAAGGCGCACGCGTCGAAGGATGTCGACTATTTGACCTATCACCTGTGGCCGAAGAACTGGGGCTGGATCGACTCGAAGCGGGTCGATGCCACGTGGAGCGGCGCGCTGGAGAAGAGCAGCCACTACCTGAACGTGCACATCGACTATGCGAAGAAGATGGGCAAGCCGATCGTGCTGGAAGAATTCGGTATGGACCGCGACGGCGCGTCGTTCGACATCAAATCGTCGACGAAAGTGCGCGACCGCTTCTACAAGGTGGTGTTCGATGTCGTCGTCGGCCGCGCCGAGAAGGGCGATCCGGTTGCCGGCTTCAACTTCTGGGCATGGGGCGGCGCGGGCCGCGCGGCCAATGCCGACTACTGGTGGAAGGAAGGCAACGACCTGATGGGCGACCCGCCGCAGGAAGAGCAGGGCCTGTATTCCGTGTTCGATACCGACAAGTCGACGATCGCGCTGATCCGCCAGTACGCCGATCGCCTGCACGCGCTCGAGCGCAAGTGAAGAGAATCGGCAGTGTGAAGCCGGCGCGCACGGTGCGGCCCGCCCCGGCTGATGGCCCCGTGAACGATGCTGGCGGGGTATCATCCCGCCATCCGTTCACGTACTCACAGGAGATGAAGTTGGAGATGAAGGCGATTTTTCTGGCGGCGCTGGCCGCGTTGGGATTTGCAGGGTCGGCAGGCGCGGCACCGCCGGAGGGGCGCTCGTGCGCGCTGAACGTGGAACCGCGCACGGTGGAATACCCATGGATGTCGATCGCGCGCTGGAACGAGATGAACGATGGCCTGAAGGCGCGTGCCGCGCAGGGCGATGTGGACGTGCTGTTCCTCGGCGATTCGATCACCGAGATGTGGGACAGGAAGGCGTGGGACAGCCGCTTCGGCAAGTACCGCGCGGCGAACTTCGGCATCGGTGGCGACCATACCGGCAACGTGCTGTGGCGCCTGAAGAACGACGGCATGGACAAGCTGCGGCCGAAGGTCGTGGTGCTGCTGATCGGCGTGAACAACTTCGGCCTGTGCAATGAGCAGCCGGAGCAGGTAACGCGTGGCGTGAAGGCCGTCGTCGCGGAACTGCGCGCGCTGTATCCGGATGCCAGGATCCTCCTCAACGGCATCCTGCCCAACGGGGAACTGGCGAACGACGAGCGCCGCGCGAAGGCGAAGGCCGTGAACCGCGAGATCGCCGCCCTGGACGATGGCCGCCATGTGTTCTTCCGTGACTACGGCTCGCGCTTCCTGCAGCCGAACGGCGATATCGCGAAAGAGACGATGGCGGACTTCCTGCACCTGACGCCGCAGGCCTACGTGACGTGGGCGGATGCGATGGGGCCGGATATCGAGACCTTGATGCGCGAAACATCGACGCGCGACAAGCCCGCCCGATGATGCTTCCGGGGCGATGGCTTGCCGCCGGCGCCACGCTTGCCGCGCTGTGCGGCGGTGCGGGTGCCGCCGAGGTAGTGCTGGCCGGTGGCGATGCCGTTGCCCGAATGGGGCGAATGGTCGATACCGCTGATGGCGGCGTGCGCTTTGCTTATCCGGGTGTGTCGTCGTTCCTCCGATTCGACGGGCGCGAGCTGGTTCTCGACGCCTCGACGACAGGGGACAGCAGTTACCTGGACGTGATCGTCGACGGCACGTTCGCGCAGAGCGTGCACGTGCCCCGCGGCCGTGCCTTCCATGTACTGGCGAGCGGCCTGCCGGCCGGGCCGCACACGGTGCAGGTGCTGCACCGCTCCGAAACATGGCATGGTGTCGTCACGCTGCACGGCTTCACGACCGATGGGCATGTGCTCGCACCGCCCGCGCTGCCGTCGCGCCGCGTGCTGTTCCTGGGCGACTCCGTCACCTGCGGCGAAGCGCTCGAACGCACGCCCCCGGGGCCGAAGCAGCCCGTGTGGTGGAACCCGCGCCTGTCCTACGGCATGCTGGCCGGCGCCGCGCTTGGCGCCCAGGTCCAACTCGTGTGCCACGGCGGCCGCGGCCTGGTGCGCAGCTGGAACGGCCGCACCGACGAATTCAACCTTGACCGTTTCTACGAACTGGCCATCGCCGCGCCCGACGCGCCCGCGCCATGGCACCAGCAGCGCTACGCGCCCGACCTGATCGTCAGCGCGATCGGCACCAATGATTTCAACGGGGGCATTCCCGACCGCACGCAATACGTGGACGCCTACGTCGCCTTCGTCCACACGCTGCTGCGCGACCATCCGCAGGCCCGGATCGTGCTCACCGAAGGCGCCATCCTCCACGGCGACAAGAAAGCCGCGCTGACCGCATACATCGCCGCCGTCATCGCCCGCACCGGCAACCCGCGCGTGCACCACATCCCCTCCCGCCACTACCCCGGCGACGCCCAGGACGCCCACCCCACCCGCGACCAGCACCAGCAAATGGCCGATGACCTCGTCCCACCGCTGCGCCAACTGATGAGCTGGTAGCAAAACAACACCGGGGACAGTCCCTCCAAGGGGGACAGTCCCCAGATTTTTTACAACAGTTGCTGCGACAATTTCTCCTGTGCCTGAAATACTGTCGAGCTACGAGATTTTTATAAAGCTTTCAGAGGGGGCGGTTGCCGGTAACCGCGCGCCGGATCAGGTGGAGGTCGCCAGGCGAGATGGCGTCGGCAAACAAGCCTCGATATGCTTCGTAGCGTTTCGATGCGTGTGCGTTGAGGCTCAAGTACGTCGTGTGCGGGATCAGCAACTCGTCGGCCAATAGACCCGCGTTGCCGGAGTAACTCGACCAGCGATACCTGGACGGTGCGTCCACCATGCTTGCGCGTACGGGATTGAGTTCGATGTAGCGCTGGCACGTCAAGAAATACCGATCGGTCGTTACAGGCGACGAGTAATAGCGCCCTTGCCACACACTACCGCTCCGACCGCAGCGCCGGTTCAAGTACTGCGCATAGTTTTGCGCAATATTTTTCATCAATATCGGCAACTGGACTACGTCCTCTATCGACGCCAGCAGATGCACGTGATTTGTCATCAAGACATAAGCGTGGATCGACGCGTCATAGGTTCGGCCAAATTCGTCGAGCCATTCAAGATAATGCGAATAATCCGAGCGCTGGAGGAAGCATGGCTGGCGGTTATGGCTGCGCTGAATGATGTGATGGGGGTATCCCGGCAACAGGAGTCTGGCGTGGCGTGGCATGGGGAGCTCCGTCTAAAAAACTCAACAGTGACATCCGGCGACTTGGCGCTACTGCGGCCGCTCAACCCCCTACCAAAAATCAGGGCTACGGAGTGTTGTAAATAGTTTGGGGACTGTCCCCTCCAGAGGGACTGTCCCCGTTGGAGGGACAGTCCCCGGTTTTGGGAAACAAAAAAGCCGCGCGGAGCGCGGCTGTGAAGTGACACCAGAGAGATCAGTATTCGGCGCCGATCCGGAAGCCGAACATGCGCGGTTCGACGAAGTAGGCTTTCATGAAGCCGCCGTAGACGGATTCGCGGTTGAGCGCTGCGTGCTTGTTCGCGGCGTTGCGCACGTACAGCTCGGCGTGCCACTTGTCGTTCGGCGCGTCGAGGCGGGCCGAGATGTCCGTCATCGCATAGGCTTTCTGGTAGCGGCCGACCACGTCGAAGTCGGAATTGCGCAGGTCGAAGTAGGCCTTGTCGCGCCAGTTCACCTTGATGTACGGCGTGATGCGGTAGCCGTTGTCGAGGCCGAATTCCTGCGAGAAGTTCAGGTTGACCTGGAACTTCGGCGTGTTCGGCAGGTGGTTGCCGTCGATGTTGTACAGGCGCCGGCCTTGCAGGTTCTTTTCGGGGCCCGTGTACGCGGGCGGGCAGGGCGGCAGGCCAAGCTCGGTGCGCACGTCGCACTGGTAATCGTCGGAGAACTCCGGGAAGTCGTGCACGTCCGTGTTGATGTAGGCGAAGCCGCCACCCAGGCGTGCGCCGCGCCATGGCCGGTAGTCCCATTCCAGTTCCAGGCCCGGGATGTCGACCTTGCCGACATTGATCGTGCGCCAGCTTTCATACACGTCGCACTTCGGCTGGTCGGCCGGGCAGGGCAGGCCGTTGTCCGGAATGATCTGGTTGACGAAGTAGGTGCCGGTCAGCTGCATGTCCTTGTACTTCATCCAGAAGGCGGTGGCCGACAGCGACAGGCGGTTGTCCAGGAACTTGCCCTTGTAGCCCAGCTCGTAGTTGGTGACCGTTTCGGGGCCATAAGGCATGAACGTCACCACGCCCGGCTGGCCATCGGCGCACAGGTGGTAGTTGCAGCTGTCCGACTTGTCGGCGAAGCCGCCCGCCTTGTACCCCGTCGAGACGGAGGCATACGCCATCTGGTTCGGCGTCATCTGCTTTTGCAGGCCCACGCGCCACGTCACCTTCTTCCACGTTTCCTTGTGGTCGTTCGACGTGGGCGCACCGTACAAACGATATGCGGCGACGCTGCCGCCCATCGCATGCGTCAGGTCGGTCCCGTTGTGGACACGGAAGCCGGGCGTGCCGGGAATGCCCTGGCTGAACAGGCCATTATAGTAGGCCGGGTCGCCTTTCCAGTTGGCGCCATACACTTCGCCGCCCTTGTCTTCCTTGCTGTCCTTGCTGTAGCGGGCGCCCAGGGTGCCGGTCCATGTCGGCATGAACTTCCAGTCGGCCTGCGCGAACGCGGCCTTGGCATCGACCTGCCGATTCGGCTGGTGATACAGCACCGAGCCCACGTCGCCGTGCGGCTTCTGGATCGTGTTGGTCTGCTCGTAGTCGATGCGGTTGCGCTCGTGCATCCAGAACAGGCCGGCCACGTACTGCACATTGCCCAGCGTTTGCTTCAACTGCGCCTCGTGCACCGTCGACAGGTAGCGCGACGACAGCGTGCGGTGGAACGAGTCGGTCAGCGGCCACGTGCCCCAGTTGCCGTCCATCGAGTTCGGGTAGGCACCATTGATCTGGAACGGCGCAGCGTGCTGCATGCCGAATTCGTCGTCGGTGCGCTCGGAACGCTTCTGGTCCGCCACCTGGAATGTATAGTCGAAGGTGGTGTTCTGGTTGATCGCCCACGACACGCCGGTGCGCAGCGTGCGGATCTGCATGTCCACTTCGCCGGGCACGTTGACCAGCAGGTCCCACTTGCCCGTGCCCGGCGCGCAGGTGTAGCGCGTGCCGGCCGACGCGTCGCAGTCGCGGAACGCGGCACCGCCGGCGCCATTGTCCTGGAAGTGCTCGTAGGCGGCCTTCAACGTGATGTCGTTGTTGACCTTGTACAGGGCCGACAGGCGCGCCGCCCACTGGTCCTGGTTCGTGTAGTACTTGTCCTTGCCGATCACCGCGTTGAAGCGCTGGTCCACGTCCGGAATGCCATCGGGCACCCAGCCCAGCTGCGGCGCGTTCGCTTCGGACAGGTCGCGCTTCTGGTTGGCGTAGCCGTCGCGCGTGACCTTCATGAAGGTGCCGCGCAGGGCCAGCTGGTCGTTCACCTTGACGTTCTGGACGAGGGTGACCTGCTTCTTGCGATAGTTGCCGATGTCGATATGGGCCTTGCCATAGTTGCCGGAAAAGTCCGGCTTGGCCGAGATCACGTTGACGCTGCCGCCGGTCGAGTTGCGGCCGAACAGCGTGCCCTGCGGGCCGCGCAGCACTTCCACCTGGTCGACGTCGAACATCAGCGCCTGCGCGCCTTGCGGGCGCGGCGAATACATGCCATCGACGTGGAAGCCGACGGCCGGGTCGCCCGTCTCGGTGAAGTTGGTGGACGTGATGCCGCGGATCGTGATCTGCACCGCCGAATCGAGGCCGGTGCTCTGGATGACGACGTTCGGGATTTCGCCGGACAGGTCCGCGAGATTGGTCGCGCCCTTGCGCGTCAGCTGCTCCTGGCTGAACGCCGACACGGCCAGCGGCGTTCTCAGCAGCGACGTCGAATAACGCGTCGCCGTCACCTTCACTTCGGGGATCTGGTCGCCGCCGTTCGTCGGGCCCAGCGTGGGGGCTTCGGCTGCGGGCGTGTTGTTCGGATCGGCCGCAGCACCGCCGGCCTGTGCATGCGCGGATAGCGGTGTCACTGCCGCGGCCAGGGCGCTGGCAACGGCAAGGCTCATCAGGGTTCGCTTGGTAGAACGCATTTCGTCTCCTTGGAATATCGGCCGGGCGCGGCCTTTTTGTCGGGACGAGTATTCATTTTTAAAAAAGCAAGATCAAGCGATTCCCCAAATGCCGTTGCTGTTTAATCCGGTTTACTAAACAGGGATGGCTTGGGGGCGGGCGCGCCTGCCAGGCCCCATGAATCCGGCCCCGGCTGTTGCGTGAAGGCGGGCGGTTTGCGCGGCCTGGAGTGCGATTTTGTCGCCTGGACCGCGAATCCTGCAGTTCGTCGCAAGCACCAAACGCTCGTGCACTGCCCGGGTTAACATGCCACCATCGCCGAACATTCCCGGAAGGAGCCAGACAATGATGACCGCACCGATGATTTGCCCCATCTTCCGGGTCCAGCCGGCCCATGCCGCCTGCTGACATCAACCCGAGAACCGCAAGGACGCCCCATGCACAAACCCCTCACCTTTGCCTTCCTGATGACAACCCTGTGGCTGATGCTCGGCACGGTGTGCGCCGAAGAAACCACCGAGACCAGGAACATCGATGCCAGGGTGGTGCGCGTCAGGCTCGATGGCCTGGTCAACCTGAAGCTGAGCCAGGGGGCCGAGCCGTCGCTGCGGATCGTCGGCGACGAGCGCCATGTGGGCAAGGTGATCGCCGTGCAGACGGGCGACACGTTGCAGCTCGACAGTGACACCAATGTCGGCAAGGGCGGCCGGGCGTCGCTGCGCGCCGAACTGGTGCTGCCGCAACTGCGCGAACTGGTGTCCGAAGGCATGGGCACGACCGAGGTCAGCGGATTTTCCGGCGACACGCTCGACATCACGCTGGACGGCACCGGCAGCATGAAGATCGCCAGCGCATTCAAGCGCCTGAAGGCAAGCCTGTGCGGCATGGGCAGCATGCACCTATGGATGTCGGACAGCGAGGACGTCGAGGTCGACCTGCGTGGCGCCGGCTACGTGACGATCGGTGGGCGCAGCAAGATGCTGCGGGCTTCGCTGGGCGGGCTGGGCGGCCTGAATGCGCAGCAGTTCCAGGCCGACTCCGTGGAGATCGATTTGTCGGGCCTGGGCAACGCCACCGTGCATGCGCGGACGAACGCCAACCTGCACCTGTCCGGCCTTGGCTCGGTGACGGTGTATGGCAAGCCGATGAACCGCAACGTCAGCGTCGACGGGCTGGGCAAGGTGAGCTGGAAGTAGCGGCAGGGACCGACAAAGAGCGACGGACCGGGCACGAGGCCCGGACGAGACGGAAACAAGTAAAAGAACGAATCCCATTCTCGCAATGAAAAAAACAGGACGACTCATGATGGCGCTGGTCGCCGCGGCCGTGATCGCGCTGGCCCTGCAGGGCAGGGCGATCGCCGGCTTCGCCGAAGGCGCGACCGCCTACAACAACCGCAACTATTCGCTCGCCTACAAGGAAATCCTGCCATTGGCGCGGGCCGGCAATGCCGATGCGGAGCACCTGATGGGCCTGATGTACTACATGGGCCGCGGCGTGCAGCAGGACTATAAACAGGCGCTGATGTGGCACCGCCGCGCGGCCACGCGGGGCAAGGCCGACGCGCAATACGTGGTAGGCGCAATGTACTACACCGGCAATGCGGTGATCCAGGACCACAAGCAGGCCGTGACCTGGTTCCGCAGGGCGGCCGAGCAGGGCCATCCCGATGCGCAGCAGGTGCTGGGCCTGATGTACCGGTACCACATCGGCGGCATGCCGCAGGATAACGTGATCGCCTACATGCTGTGGAACCTGGCCGCTGCCGCCGGCAACGCCAACGCCGCCGAGCAGCGCACCGCCGTCGCCAAGAAGATGACGCCCGAGCAGATCGAGGAGGGGCAGGCTCTCTCCGCCGCCTGGCGGCCCGGCAAGCCCCTGCCGCGCACTTCGCGCACTGGAGGGTGACGCGGGGGTTTCGCGAAGCACTGCTTCGCGCCCGCGGAACGACGCAGCCTTGCAAGGCTGCGGCTGGATGCATGAGCAGTTGGGCAGGAATATTCGCGAAGCACTGCTTCGCGCCCGCGGAACGACGCAGCCTTGCAAGGCTGCGGCTGGATGCATGAGCAGTTGGGCAGGAATGTTTTGAAAAATGGGGTCCGTCCCTAATGCCGTTCAGTTAGCGGAATTCGATGTAGTTCACGGCGCTAGCGTATTGGTGTCGGACACCGGCTTCCTGGTGTCCGACACCGGTTTTCCGCCCAGGAAATCGGCACCATCTGGCGAAGACCGGTGTCCCACACATTTTCCGGATGAAGCGCCCGGAAAAAATGTCCGACACCAGGCACGCTAAAGCCAACCCAAATGGTCACGTCGCCTTAACTTAACGGCATTAGGGTGCGCCCCCATTTTCCAGGCAATGTTTCTCGAAAAATAGGGTGCGTCCCCATTTTCGGGGCAACACTTGCGGCTTCTGCCGAAATAGCATCCCTGCGCTAGAATCGTCCTTTCCCCAGAAAGGATGACCATGCGCGCAATCGAGATCACCAAGGCCGGCCCGCCCGATGTACTGCGGCTGTGTTTTCGCGACAAGCCCCAGCCCGGTCCGGGCGAAGTGCTGATCCGCGTGCACGCGGCCGGCGTCAACCGGCCGGACGTGTTCCAGCGCCTCGGCAGCTACGCGCCGCCGCCGGGCGCCTCGGACTTGCCGGGCCTCGAGGTGGCCGGGGAGGTGGTCGAAGGCGATTTCGCCAATAGCGGATTCAAGGCGGGCGACCTGGTCTGCGCGCTGGTACAGGGTGGCGGCTATGCCGAATATGTGGTGGCGCCCGTCGAGCAATGCCTGCCGGTGCCCCATGGCCTGTCGCTGATCGAGGCTGCATCGCTGCCGGAAACGTACTTCACCGTGTGGAGCAATGTGTTCGACCGCGCCCGGCTCGGCGCCGGCGAGTCGCTGCTGGTGCAGGGCGGCACGTCCGGCATCGGCGTGACGGCGATCCAGCTGGCCGGCGCGCTGGGGCACCGCGTGTTCGCCACGGCGGGCAGCGACGACAAGGCGCGTGCGTGCGAGGCGCTGGGCGCCGAACGGGGCATCAATTATCGCCGCGAGGATTTCGGTGCGGTCGTCAAGCAGCTCACCGGCGACAACGGCGTCGACGTCATCCTCGACATGGTCGGCGGCGACTACCTGTCGCGCGAGATCAATTGCCTGGCCGACGATGGCCGCATCGCCATCATTGCGCTGCTTGGTGGCGCCAAGGGCACGCTGGACATGGGCCAGGTACTGCGCCGCCGGCTGACCATCACCGGTTCCACGCTGCGCCCCCGCTCGGTGGCCTTCAAGGCCGCCATCGCGGCCCAGTTGCGCGACAAGGTGTGGCCGCTGCTGGAATCGAAGAAGATCCGCCCCGTGATCTACGAGAGCTTCCCGCTCGAGCAGGCCGTGGAGGCGCACAAGCTGATGGAAAGCAGCACGCATGTCGGAAAGATCATGCTGCAGGTGACGTAAAGACAACGCCGGGAACGTTCATGGGGACGTCACGTCCCGGCGCTACATTACTCATGTAGTCGAGCATTGCGCGTTTGACCCTGTATTGCCGAGCACGTTACAATCGCGGGTTACCTTACAACTCAAACAAGTCGGACAGCCATGCGTCGCAAACTCGTCATCGGAAACTGGAAGATGAACGGCAGCCTTGCCGCCAATTCTGTATTATTACGCGGGATCGCGGAAGGCCATGTCGAAGGCAATGTCGATCTGGCAGTCTGCGCGCCGGCGCCGTACCTGGCGCAGTGCCAGGCGGCGCTGACGGGATCGCCGGTCGCGTGGGGCGCCCAGGATGTGTCGGCCTATGCGGCAGGCGCGTATACGGGCGAAACGGCGGCCTCGATGCTGCAGGAATTCGGCTGCCGCTATGTGATCGTGGGCCATTCCGAACGCCGCGCTTATCACCATGAAAGCAATGAACTGGTGGCGCAAAAGGCGCTGGCCGCGCTGAACGCGGGCTTGACCCCGGTGGTCTGCGTGGGCGAAACGCTGGAGGAACGCGAAGCAGGGCGCACCAACGTCGTGGTTTGCGCGCAACTGCAGGCGGTGCTGGACGTGCTGGAAAATCCGGCACTGGAAAAAATCGTGCTGGCCTACGAGCCGGTATGGGCGATCGGCACCGGCAAGACCGCAACGCCGGCGCTGGCGCAGGAAGTGCACGCGGCGCTGCGCAAGCAGGTGGCCGATCGTAGCGCGACCGCGGCCGCGCAGCTGCAGATCCTGTATGGCGGCAGCATGAAGCCGGAAAACGCGAAAGACCTGATGGCGCAGCAGGACATCGACGGGGGCCTGATCGGCGGTGCTTCGCTGAAGGCGCCGGATTTCCTGGCCATCGCGAAAGCTGGGAACTGAGCGGGAAGCCGAACATGAGCCGGGCGACAAGCGCCGGCCAACCGGTTTTCAGTCGGGGTAAAGCCGGCAATTGCATTAGTAACAGCTAGTAACAGTAGTGAAGTCGAGCAGTGAAGGCGGCAATGCCGCCGAAGAAGGAACATCCCGGCAACGGGTGGAGCAAGCGGGCCGCAGGTCCGCGCATTTATCAACTGAGAGTGAAATTACATGAACACCTTGTTCAATCTGGTCGTGGTGGTGCAGGTCCTGTCGGCACTGTCGATCATCGCCCTCGTGCTGATGCAGCACGGTAAAGGCGCCGACATGGGCGCCGCGTTTGGCTCCGGCTCGTCCGGCAGCCTGTTCGGCGCCAGCGGGTCGTCGAACTTCCTGTCGAAATCGACGGCCCTGGCGGCGGCGATTTTCTTCAGTGCGACACTCGGCCTCGCAGTGATGTCCAATGGCCGTACCGCGAACAGCGGTGGCGGGCTCCTGCAGAACGTGACCGTGCCGGTCAAGGGTTCGGCGGCGATCCCTGCGGCAACGCCTGTCACGCCGGCACCTGCCGATACGGGCGTGCCGCCTGCGTCGAATGCGGGCGTTCCTGCGGCAACGAATCAAGGCAATGTGGAAGGTGCCGCACCAGTGGCACCCGCAGCGCCGGCAGCACCGAAGTAAACCGGATATTTTTGAAGTTTTTGCCGTTTTTCTCTTTGATATCGCGCAATTCACATTAACAAACTGCGCAAAGACGAGTAGAATAGCGGCCTTAATGCCGACGTGGTGAAATTGGTAGACACGCTATCTTGAGGGGGTAGTGGCGCAAGCTGTACGAGTTCGAGTCTCGTCGTCGGCACCAGAATTTGAGAAGCCAGCAAAAGGCCCAAGGAGTTTGTCCTCACAGCCTTAGCTGGTTTTTTTACGAGGATGTGTCGTTCGGTCCCCGTCTCAGCGTTTGATCGGGGTCGAGCGTTGCAAGCTGCACCGCAATGGTGTGGCGCCTCGCCAACCGGTCGTTCAACAACAGCTGTGACCCTATCGTGAACCTCGAAACTTATTTCCCCGTTCTTTTATTCATCCTGGTGGGCATCGGCGTCGGTGTCGCTCCCCAGATCCTGGGTCGCCTGCTCGGCCCATATCGCCCGGATGCGGCGAAACTCTCCCCCTACGAGTGCGGCTTCGAAGCCTTCGAAGATGCACGCATGAAATTCGACGTGCGTTACTACCTCGTCGCAATCCTCTTCATCCTGTTCGACCTGGAAACGGCTTTCTTCTTCCCATGGGGCGTCTCCATGCGCGAACTGGGCTGGCAGGGCTACGTGACGATGATGGTGTTCATCGCTGAATTCGTCGTCGGTTTTTGGTATATCTGGAAGAAAGGTGCCCTTGATTGGGAATAAGCCATGGCTATTGAAGGCGTATTAAACGAAGGTTTCATCACCACCTCGGCCGACAAGCTGATCAACTGGGCGCGGACCGGGTCGATGTTCCCGATGACGTTCGGCCTGGCGTGCTGCGCGGTTGAAATGATGCACGTGGGCGCTGCCCGTTACGACATGGACCGCTTCGGCGTCGTGTTCCGTCCGTCGCCGCGTCACTCCGACGTGATGATCGTGGCCGGCACGCTGTGCAACAAGATGGCGCCGGCACTGCGCAAGGTGTACGACCAGATGCCGGAACCGCGCTGGGTCATCTCGATGGGTTCGTGCGCCAACGGCGGCGGCTACTACCACTACTCCTACTCCGTCGTGCGCGGCTGCGATCGCATCGTGCCCGTCGACGTCTACGTGCCGGGTTGTCCGCCGACCGCCGAGGCACTGTTGTACGGCATCATGCAGCTGCAAAACAAGATCAAGCGCACCAATACGATTGCACGGTAACGGGGCGCCCAAGAACTATGACAACACAACTGGAAGCTTTGCAAGGCGCCATCACCGGCGCCCTGGGCGAGCGCGTCACGCTCAGCGTGGCCCTCGGTGAAATCACCCTGGTCGTCAAGGCCGACGACTACCACGCAGTAATGCAGACGCTGCGCGACAATGCCGCACTCGGTTTCGATACCTTCATCGATCTGTGCGGCATCGACTATTCCGCCTACGGCGAAGGCACGTGGGAAGGCCCGCGCTTCGCGGCCGTCACGCACCTGCTGTCGGTGAAGCACAACTGGCGCGTGCGCGTGCGCGTGTTCTGCCCGGACGACGACATGCCGCTGGTCGAATCGATCACCGACATCTGGCGCGCCGCCAACTGGTACGAGCGCGAAGCATTCGACCTGTACGGCATCCTCTTCGAGGGCCACAGCGACCTGCGCCGCATCCTGACCGACTACGGCTTCATCGGCCACCCGTTCCGCAAGGACTTCCCGGTCGCCGGCTACGTGGAAATGCGCTACGACGCCGAACAGGGCCGCGTGATCTACCAGCCCGTGACGATCGAGCCGCGCGAAAACGTGCCGCGCGTGATCCGGGAAGAAAAATACGGGATGAAATAATGGCTGAGATTAAGAATTACACCCTGAACTTTGGTCCGCAGCACCCGGCAGCGCACGGCGTGCTGCGCCTGGTGCTGGAGCTGGACGGCGAAGTCATCCAGCGTGCCGACCCGCACATCGGCCTGCTGCACCGCGCCACCGAGAAGCTGGCCGAGCAGAAGACCTACCTGCAGTCGGTGCCGTACATGGACCGCCTCGACTACGTGTCGATGATGTGCAACGAGCACGGCTACGTGCTGGCCATCGAGAAGCTGCTGGGCATCGACGTGCCGCTGCGCGCGCAGTACATCCGCGTGATGTTCGACGAGATCACCCGCATCCTGAACCACCTGATGTGGCTGGGCGCGCACGCGCTGGACGTGGGCGCCATGGGCCCGTTCCTGTACTGCTTCCGCGACCGCGAAGACCTGTTCGACTGCTACGAAGCAGTATCCGGCGCGCGCATGCACGCGGCCTACTACCGCCCGGGCGGCGTGTACCGCGACCTGCCGGACGCGATGCCGAAGCACCGTCCTTCGTCGATCCGCAGCCAGAAGGAAATCGACCGCCTGAACGAACACCGCCAGGGTTCGCTGCTGGACTTCCTGGAAGCGTTCACGAACCGGTTCCCCGGCTATGTCGACGAATACGAAACCCTGCTGACCGATAACCGTATCTGGAAGCAGCGTACCGTGGGCATCGGCGTGGTCACGCCGGAAGATGCGCTGGCGATGGGCTTCACCGGCGCGATGCTGCGCGGTTCCGGCGTGCAGTGGGACCTGCGCAAGAAGCAGCCGTACGAAGTGTACGACCTGATGGACTTCGACATCCCCATCGGCACCAACGGCGACTGCTACGACCGCTACCTGGTGCGAGTGGAAGAACTGCGCCAGTCGAACCGCATCATCAAGCAGTGCATCGAATGGCTGCGCAACAACCCGGGCCCGGTCATGACGGACAACCGCAAGGTCGCTCCGCCATCGCGTGTGGACATGAAGTCCAACATGGAATCGCTGATCCACCACTTCAAGCTGTTCCAGGAAGGCTTCCACGTTCCGCCGGGCGAGGTCTACACGGCCATCGAACACCCGAAGGGCGAATTCGGCATCTACATCGTTTCCGACGGTGCCAACAAGCCGTACCGCCTGAAGATCCGTACGCCGGACTACACCCACCTGCAAGCGCTCGATGAAATGGCGCGCGGTCACATGATCGCCGACGCCGTCACCATCATCGGCACGCAGGACATCGTGTTCGGCAGTATCGACCGCTAACGAGGCAGGAAAAGATTATGTTATCCGAGCAGTGCTATAAAAAAATCGACCGCGAGCTGGCCAAGTACCCGGCCGACCAGCGCCAGTCGGCCGTGATGGCCTCGCTGGCCCATGCCCAGGTCGAACTGGGCTGGCTGTCGCCCGAAACGATGAAGGAACTGGCCGACTATATCGGCATGCCGGCGATCGCCGTGCAGGAAGTGGCCACCTTCTACAACATGTACAACCTGAAGCCGGTCGGCAAGCACAAGATCACCGTGTGCACCAACCTGCCATGCGCTCTCTCCGGCGGCGTGAAGGCCGGCGAGCACCTGAAGCAGAAGCTGGGCATCGACTACCGCGACACCACCGAAGACGGCGAATTCACCCTGCTCGAAGGCGAGTGCATGGGTGCCTGCGGCGACGCGCCGGTGCTGCTGGTGAACAACCATCGCATGTGCAGCTTCATGAACAACGACAAACTCGACGCGCTCGTGGAGGAACTGAAGAAATGACTTCCCTGCACGACCGTCACATCAATCCGCTGATCCTGAAGGACCTGAACGGCGACAACTGGCACCTGGCCGACTACGTGAAACGTGGCGGCTATTCGGCGCTGCGCCGCATCCTCGAGGAAAAGATCCCGCCCGAGCAGATCATCGCCGAGCTGAAGACGTCCGGCCTGCGCGGCCGCGGCGGCGCCGGTTTCCCGACCGGCCTGAAGTGGAGCTTCATGCCGCGCCAATTCCCGGGCCAGAAATATCTCGTCTGCAATACCGATGAAGGCGAGCCGGGCACGTTCAAGGACCGCGACATCATCCGCTACAACCCGCATTCGCTGATCGAGGGCATGGCCATCGGCGCGTATGCGATGGGCATCACCGTGGGCTACAACTACATCCACGGCGAGATCTTCCAGGATTACCTGCGCTTCGAGGAAGCGCTGGAAGAAGCCCGTGCGGAAGGCTTCCTGGGCGACCGCATCATGGGCAGCGAGTTCAGCTTCCAGCTGCACGCGCACCATGGCTACGGCGCCTACATCTGCGGCGAGGAAACCGCGCTGCTGGAATCGCTGGAAGGCAAGAAGGGCCAGCCGCGGTTCAAACCGCCATTCCCGGCCTCGTTCGGCCTGTATGGCAAGCCGACCACGATCAACAACACGGAAACGTTCGCGGCCGTGCCGTTCATCCTGAACATCGGCGCCGAGAACTACCTGGGCCTGGGCAAGCCGAACAACGGCGGCACGAAGATCTTCTCGATCTCCGGCGACGTGGAACGCCCGGGCAACTACGAAGTTCCGCTCGGCACGCCGTTTGCGAAGCTGATGGAACTGGCCGGCGGCATGCGCGGCGGCAAGAAGATCAAGGCCGTGATCCCTGGCGGTTCGTCCGCCCCGGTGGTGCGCGGCGAGATCATGATGCAGACCGACCTGGACTACGATTCGATCGCGAAGGCGGGCTCGATGCTCGGTTCCGGCGCCGTCATCGTGATGGACGAGACGCGCTGCATGGTCAAGGCGCTGGAGCGCCTGTCGTACTTCTACTACGAGGAATCGTGCGGCCAGTGCACGCCGTGCCGTGAAGGCACGGGCTGGATGTACCGGATGATCCACCGCATCGAGCATGGCCAGGGCCGCCAGACCGACCTGGACATGCTGAACTCGATCGCCGACAACATCCAGGGCCGCACCATCTGCGCACTGGGCGATGCCGCGGCGATGCCGGTGCGTGCGTTCATCAAGCAATTCCGCGAAGAATTCGAATATCACGTCGAGCACAAGCACTGCCTGGTGCCTGTGTCGGCCTTCTAAAGCGTTGATCATGGTTGAAATCGAAATTGACGGCAAAAAGGTAGAAGTCCCACCGGGTTCAATGGTGATGGACGCTGCCAACAAACTGGGAACCTACATCCCGCACTTCTGCTATCACAAGAAACTGTCGATCGCAGCGAACTGCCGCATGTGCCTCGTCGAGGTGGAAAAAGCGCCGAAGCCGCTGCCGGCCTGCGCCACGCCCGTCTCCGCTGGCATGATCGTGCGTTCGCACAGCGAAAAGGCCGTGCAGGCGCAGAAGTCGGTGATGGAATTCCTGCTGATTAACCACCCGCTGGATTGCCCGATCTGCGACCAGGGCGGCGAGTGCCAGCTGCAGGATCTGGCCGTGGGCTACGGCAAGAACAACTCCCGCTACGAGGAAGAAAAGCGCGTCGTCGTGCCGAAAGAGGCCGGCCCGCTGGTCTCCATGAAGGAGATGAGCCGCTGCATCCACTGCACCCGTTGCGTGCGTTTCGGCCAGGAAGTGGCCGGCGTGATGGAACTGGGCATGCTGGGCCGCGGCGAACACGCGGAAATCACGACCTTCGTCGGCGAAGCCGTCAGCTCCGAGCTGTCCGGCAACATGATCGACCTGTGCCCGGTGGGCGCGCTGACGTCGAAGCCGTTCCGCTACAGCGCCCGTACGTGGGAACTGTCGCGCCGCAAGTCGGTATCGCCGCACGATGGCCTCGGCACGAACCTGATCGTCCAGGTCAAGCAGGGCAAGGTCAAGCGCGTGCTGCCGCTGGAAAACGAGAACATCAACGAGTGCTGGATTTCCGACAAGGACCGCTTCTCGTACGAAGCCCTCGACTCCGCCGAGCGCCTGACGCAGCCGATGCTGAAGCAGGGCGGCGAGTGGAAGGAAGTCGACTGGCAGACCGCACTTGAATATGTCGCGCACGGCTTGAAAAACATCCGTCACGAGCACGGCGCCGACGCGATCGCCGCCTACGCGACCGCGCATTCGACGCTGGAAGAACTGGCGCTGCTGAAGAAGCTGGCGTCGGGCATCGGCTCGGAGAACATCGATTTCCGCCTGCGCCAGACCGACTTCGCGCTCGACGGCCAGGTCACGCCGTGGCTGGGCATGCCGATCGCCGACGTGTCGAACCTGCAGCGCGCACTGGTCATCGGTTCGTTCCTGCGCAAGGATCACCCGCTGCTGGCCTCGCGCCTGCGCGCCGCCGTGAAGAACGGCGGCCAGCTGACGCTGGTGCACGCCACGCGTGACGACAGCCTGATCACCGTTGCCAACAATATCGTGGCCGCGCCGTCGGACTGGCTGGCCGCGCTGTCGGGCATCGTGTCCGCCGTGGCCTCGGCCAAGGGCGAAGCCGCCCCGGCAGGTTTCTCCAGCGAGTTCAGCGACGCCGCCAAATCGGCCGCCGCGAGCCTGCTGTCCGGCGAACAGAAAGCCGTCTTCCTGGGCAATGCCGCCGTGCACCACCCGCAGGCATCCGCGATTGCCGCGGCCGCCCAGTGGATCGCCAACGCGACCAACGCGAAATTCGGCTACCTGACCGAAGCCGCGAACACCGTCGGCGGCTACATCGTCGGCGCGTTGCCGGCGAAAGGCGCAGCCGCGTTCTCCACGCCGAAGAAAGCCTACGTGCTGCTGAACGCGGAACCGGAACTCGATGCCGCCAACCCGTCGCAAGCCGTGGCCGCGCTGAAGGGCGCCGAGATGGTCGTCGTGATGTCGGCCTTCAAGCATGGCGCCGACTACGCCGACGTGCTGCTGCCGGTCGCGCCGTTCGCCGAAACGTCCGGCACCTTCGTGAACTGCGAAGGCCGTGCGCAAAGCTTCAACGGCACCGTGAAACCGGTGGGCGAAGCACGCCCTGCGTGGAAGGTGCTGCGCGTGCTGGGCAATATCCTCGGCCTGCCGGGCTTCGACTACGAAACGTCGGAATCGGTGCGCGACGAAGTGCTGGGCAAGGACGTCACCGACGTCTCCGCCAAGCTGTCGAACGTGTCGAACGTGGTGCCGACGGCTGCCTCGTTCGGTGCCGGCGACAAGCTCGAACGCATCGCCGACGTGCCGATCTATTTTGCCGACGCGCTGGCGCGCCGTTCGGCGCCACTGCAGGCCACCGTCGACGCGCAGGCGCCGAAGGCCGTCATCTCGGCCGCGCTGGCCGGACAGATCGGCGTCAAGACCGGTGACATGGTGCAGGTGCTGCAAGGTAACGGTTCGGCGATCCTGGAAGCGCGTGTCGATGCCGGCCTGCCGGCCAACGTGGTGCGCGTGTCCGCGGCCCACGCTTCGACCGCGACACTGGGCGACATGTTCGGTGCAATCTCGGTAGCCAAGGCAGGGGAGAACAAATAATGGCGCTGGAATTCGTCAATACCATCAACACCGCCGGCGCCGATGCGCTGGGCTCGGCCTGGCCGTTCGTGTGGACGATGATCAAGCTGCTGTGCGTGCTGATGCCGCTGCTCGGCATGGTGGCCTACGCCACGCTGTGGGAGCGCAAGCTGATCGGCTTCATCCAGATCCGTATCGGCCCGAACCGCGTGGGACCGATGGGCCTGCTGCAACCGATGGCCGACGGCATCAAGATGCTGCTGAAGGAAATCGTCGTGCCGACCAAGGCCGCCAAGAGCCTGTTCGTGATCGGCCCCGTGATGACGATCATGCCGGCCCTGGCCGCCTGGTCCGTCGTGCCGTTCGGCCCCGAAGCCGTGCTGGCCAACGTCAACGCCGGCCTGCTCGTGCTGCTGGCGATCACGTCGATGGAGGTGTACGGCATCATCATCGCCGGCTGGTCGTCGAACTCGAAGTACTCGTTCATGGGCGCCATGCGTGCCTCGGCGCAGATGATCTCCTACGAGATCCCGATGGGCTTCGCGCTGGTCGTGATCCTGATGGTGTCCGGCTCGCTGAACTTCATCGATATCGTCGTCAGCCAGCAGACCGGCCGTTTCGCCGACATGGGCGTCAACTTCATGTCGTGGAACTGGCTGCCGCTGCTGCCGCTGTTCGTGATCTACCTGACGTCCGGCCTGGCCGAGGCGAACCGCGCGCCGTTCGACGTGGTCGAGGGTGAATCGGAAATCGTGGCCGGCCACATGGTGGAATACTCCGGCATGTCGTATGCGATGTTCATGCTGGCCGAATACGCCAACATCATCCTCGTCGGCGCACTGGCATCGATCATGTTCCTGGGCGGCTGGTCCGCACCGTTCGCGTTCCTGGAATTCGGCGGCGGTTTCGGCGGCTTCTTCTGGCTGTTCGTGAAGACGTTCCTGATCGTGTCGCTGTTCATCTGGGTGCGCGGTACCTTCCCGCGTTACCGCTACGACCAGATCATGCGTCTGGGCTGGAAGGTCTTCATTCCCCTCACGCTGTTCTGGCTCGTGCTCGTCGCGACCTGGATGCAGACGCCGTGGAACATCTGGAAGTAAGGAAGCGCAAAAATGACTCGAGTAAAAGATTTTATCGGCAGCATGATGCTGACCGAACTGATCAAGGGCCTCGCGCTGACGGGCAAGTACATGTTCTCGCGCAAGATCACCGTGCAGTATCCGGAAGAGAAGACGCCGATGTCGCCGCGCTTCCGCGGCCTGCACGCGCTGCGCCGCTATCCGAACGGCGAAGAACGCTGCATCGCCTGCAAGCTGTGCGAAGCGGTGTGCCCGGCCATGGCGATCACGATCGAATCCGACGAACGCGACGACGGCACGCGCCGCACGACGCGCTACGACATCGACCTGACCAAGTGCATCTTCTGCGGCTTCTGCGAAGAATCGTGCCCGGTCGATTCGATCGTCGAAACGCACGTGCTGGAATACCACGGTGAAAAGCGGGGCGACCTGTACTACACCAAGGAGATGCTGCTGGCTGTCGGCGACCGCTACGAGGCGGACATCGCCGCCAACCGCGCCGCGGATGCCGCGTACCGCTGATCTGGATCGGACTTACACATGACTTTTACAACCGTTTTGTTCTACGTGTTCGCGGCCATCATGGTGGTTTCCGCGGCACGCGTGATCACGGCGCGCAATCCCGTGACGGCGGCACTGTTCCTGGTGCTGGCCTTCTTCCAGGCAGCCGGCATCTGGATGCTGCTGAAAGCCGAGTTCCTGGCCGTCGTGCTGGTGCTCGTCTACGTGGGCGCCGTGATGGTGCTGTTCCTGTTCGTCGTGATGATGGTCGACATCGACCAGACCGAGATGCGCAAGAACTTCTGGAGCTACCTGCCGGTCGCATCCATCGTCGGCGGCATCATCGTGCTGGAGATGGCATCGGTACTGTGGCGCAGCTTCGGCATGGAAACGCCGGTACCTGAAGCTGCCAATACCATCGGCACCACGAAGGCGCTGGGCATGCTGATCTACACGCAGTACATCTTCGCGTTCGAAGTGGCCGCCGTGATCCTGCTGCTGGCAATCGTCGCCGCCGTCGCGCTGACGCTGCGCCGCCGCAAGGACATCAAGTACTTCGATCCGGGCGAGGCCGTGCGCGTGAAGCGCAACGACCGCCTGAAGATCGTCAAGATGGACGCCGTGAAGAAGGAAGTGGCGTCGACCGTAGCAACCAAGGAGGCACCATGACCCTGTCACTGGCACATTACCTGGTCCTGGGCGCGATCCTGTTCGCGATCTCGATCGTCGGTATTTTCCTGAACCGCAAGAACGTCATCGTGCTGCTGATGGCGATCGAACTGATGCTGCTGGCGGTGAACACCAACTTCATCGCATTCTCCCATTACCTGGGCGACGCGGCGGGACAGATCTTCGTGTTCTTCATCCTCACGGTGGCGGCGGCGGAAGCGGCAATCGGCCTCGCGATCCTGGTGCTGATGTTCCGTAACCTGGACACGATCAACGTCGAAGACCTGGACAGCCTCAAAGGCTAGTTTTTAACCCTCGAATAATAAACAGATAGGTTCATCATGACGGGGCTTAACCCTAACCTTCTTCTCGCTGTTCCCCTCGCGCCACTGGCGGGGTCCGCGATCGCGGGCCTGCTGGGCACGAAGTTCTTCGGCAACGTGGTCAACCGCAAGGTCGCCACGGCCGCCACGATCCTGGGCGTGCTGGTCGCGTTCCTGATCTCCTTCCAGGTCTTCATGCAGGTACTGGACGGCGCCACCTACAACGATACGGTGTATCGCTGGATGACCGTGGCCGGCATCAACTTCGAAGTCGGCTTCCAGGTCGACTCGCTGACCGCGATGATGATGTGCGTCGTCACGTTCGTCTCGCTGATGGTGCACATCTACACCATTGGATATATGGCCGAGGACGAAGGCTACAACCGCTTCTTCTCGTATATTTCGCTGTTCACCTTCTCGATGCTGATGCTGGTGATGGCCAATAACTTCCTGCAGCTGTTCTTCGGCTGGGAAGCGGTGGGCCTGGTGTCCTACCTGCTGATCGGCTTCTGGTACAAGCGCCCGACCGCGATCTTCGCCAACATGAAGGCGTTCCTCGTGAACCGCGTGGGCGACTTCGGCTTCATCCTCGGCATCGGCCTGATCCTGGCCTACACCGGCACGATGGATTACCAGGAAGCGTTCGCCAAGAAGGACCTGCTCGTCAACGCGACGCTGCCGGGTACCGACTGGATGGTCATCACCGTGGCCTGCATCTGCCTGTTCATCGGCGCGATGGGCAAATCGGCGCAGTTCCCGCTGCACGTGTGGCTGCCGGACTCGATGGAAGGCCCGACCCCGATCTCGGCACTGATCCACGCCGCGACGATGGTTACCGCCGGCATCTTCATGGTGTCGCGCATGTCGCCGCTGTTCGAACTGTCCGACGTGGCGCTGTCGTTCATCCTCATCATCGGCTCGATCACCGCGCTGTTCATGGGCTTCCTGGGCATCATCCAGAACGACATCAAGCGCGTGGTCGCTTACTCGACGCTGTCGCAGCTGGGCTACATGACCGTCGCGCTGGGCGCCTCGGCCTACTCGGTCGCCGTGTTCCACCTGATGACGCACGCGTTCTTCAAGGCGCTGCTGTTCCTGGGCGCGGGTTCCGTGATCATCGGCATGCACCACGACCAGGACATCCGCAACATGGGCGGCCTGCGCAAATACATGCCGATCACGTGGATCACGTCGCTGCTGGGTTCCCTGGCACTGATCGGTACCCCGTTCTTCTCGGGCTTCTACTCGAAGGATTCGATCATCGAGGCGGTGCACGCCACGCACCTGCCGGGCGCAGGCTTCGCGAACTTCGCGGTGCTGGCCGGCGTGTTCATCACGGCGTTCTACTCGTTCCGCATGTACTTCCGCGTGTTCCACGGTCCGGAAAACTTTGGTAAAGCCCATGCGCACGGCCATGACGACCACCATGCCAAGCATGACGACCATGCGACGGCCAAGGCCGCCCATGGCGATCCGCACGCGTTGCACGATTCGGATGCGCACCACGAAGAAGAAGACGACGACCACGGCCACCATGGCCTCGAGCCGGGCCAGAAACCGCACGAATCGCCGTTCGTCGTGTGGTTCCCGCTGGCCGCGCTGGCGATTCCTTCGGTGATCATCGGCTTCCTGGCCGCCGGCCCGATGCTGCATGGCGACTTCTTCAACAACGTGATCTTCGTCGATGCGGCCAAGCACCCGGCGATGACGGAACTGAACGAGATGTGGCACGGCCCCGTCGCGATGGCCCTGCACGGCCTGCAGACGGCACCGTTCTGGCTGGCCCTGGCCGGCGTGGTGGCGTCGTACTACTGCTACATGATCAATCCGCGTGTACCGGCATGGTTCTACGAGAAGTTCAAGTTCCTGCACACGCTGCTGGACAACAAGTACTACATGGATGCGTTCAACCAGGCCGTGTTCGCCAAGGGCGCACGCATGCTGGGCACCGGCCTGTGGCAGGTCGGCGACCGCGCGATCATCGATGGCTTCGTCGTCAACGGTTCCGCCAAGCTGGTCGGCTGGTTCTCGTCGCTGGCGCGCCTGGGGCAGACGGGTTACATCTATCACTACGCGTTCGTGATGATCATCGGCATCCTGGGCTTCCTGGTGTACTTCCTGCCGTTCTGGCACGCTTAACGCCACACGCAAAAGAGATAAAAGATGCAGTCAACGATTAATAATCTTCCTCCTTACCTCAGCCTGTCGATCTGGCTGCCGATCCTGTTCGGCGCCATCATCCTGGCGATCGGCCGCGATTCGCGCGCCGGACTGGTACGCGTGCTGGCACTGATCGGCTCGATCGTCTCGCTGTTGCCGACGATCCCGCTGTTCACGCAGTTCGACAATGCCAAGCACGGCATCCAGTTCGCCGAAAGCAGCCCGTGGATCGAGCGCTTCAACATCCACTACTTCCTCGGCATCGACGGCCTGTCGCTGTGGTTCGTGCCGCTGACCGCGTTCATCACGATCATCGTCGTGATCTCCGCCTGGGAAGTGATCCAGGAGCGCGTGGCCCATTACATGGGTGCGTTCCTGATCCTGTCCGGCCTGATGATCGGCGTGTTCACCGCGCTCGACGGCCTGCTGTTCTACTTCTTCTTTGAAGCCACGCTGATCCCGATGTACATCATCATCGGCGTGTGGGGCGGTGCGAACCGCGTGTATGCGGCATTCAAGTTCTTCCTGTACACGTTCCTCGGCTCGCTGCTGACGCTCGTCGCCATCATCTACCTGTACAACAAGTCCGGCTCGTGGAACATCCTCGAATGGCACCAGCTGCCGCTGACGATGGCCGAGCAGGTGGCGATCTTCGTCGCCTTCTTCATGGCGTTCGCCGTGAAGGTGCCGATGTTCCCGGTGCACACCTGGCTGCCGGACGTGCACGTGGAAGCGCCGACCGGCGGTTCCGCCGTGCTGGCCGCGATCATGCTGAAGCTGGGCGCCTACGGTTTCCTGCGCTTCTCGCTGCCGATCACGCCGGACGCCTCGCGCGACCTGGCACCTGTCGTCATCGTGCTGTCGCTGATCGCCGTGATCTACGTGGGCCTGGTGGCCATGGTCCAGAAGGACATGAAAAAGCTGGTCGCCTATTCGTCGATCGCGCACATGGGCTTCGTCACGCTGGGCTTCTTCATGTTCAACGACATGGGCACGCAGGGCGCCATCATGCAGATGATCTCGCACGGTTTCGTGTCCGGCGCGATGTTCCTGTGCATCGGCGTGCTGTATGACCAGGCGCACTCGCGCCAGATCGCCGACTACGGCGGCGTCGTCAACAAGATGCCGAAGTTCGCAGCGTTCTTCATCCTGTTCTCCATGGCCAACTGCGGCCTGCCGGCAACCTCCGGCTTCGTGGGCGAGTTCATGGTGATCCTGGGCGCCGTGCAGTTCAACTTCGTGACCGGCATCCTGGCCGCGACCGCGCTGATCCTGGGCGCCGCCTACTCGCTGTGGATGGCCAAGCGCGTCATCTTCGGCAAGGTGGCCAACCACCACGTGGCCGAGCTGAAGGACCTGAACAACCGCGAGTTCCTGATGCTGGGCCTGCTGGCGATCGCGACCCTGTACATGGGCCTGTACCCGGCGCCGTTCACGGATACGATGCAAACCTCGGTGGCCGACCTGCTCCAGCACGTCGCGCAGACCAAGATTGCGCAATGATTGCAGATAGGACCCTAGTTACATGAATCCGAACGATACCAATCTCGCACCGATCTACGCGGAGATCTTCCTGCTGATCGCCACCTCGGCGATCCTGCTGATCGACGTGTACCTGCCTGCCGCGAAACGGAACATCACGTACATGCTGTCGCTGCTGGCCCTGGCCGGCGCGGCGGTGATCACGTATGGCGACTTCGCCGCCGGCACCACGACCTATGCCTTCAACAACATGGTCGTGTCCGACCCGATGGGCAACCTGCTGAAGCTGTTCACCTACCTGTCGGTGGGCGTCACGCTGGTGTATGCACGCCAGTACACGACCGACCGCGGCATGCTGGGCGGCGCGCTGGGTGGCGAGTTCTACGGCCTTGCGCTGTTCGCTACCCTGGGCCAGATGGTGATGATCGCCGCCAACAGCTTCCTGTCCATCTACCTGGGCCTGGAACTGATGTCGCTGTCGCTGTACGCGCTGGTCGCCCTGCGCCGCGACAACACCAACGCCACCGAAGCTTCGATGAAGTACTTCGTGCTGGGTGCGCTGGCTTCCGGCTTCCTGCTGTATGGCATGTCGATGCTGTACGGCGCCACCGGCACGCTGGACCTGACCACGATGTCGGCCAAGATCGCCGCCGGCACCATCAACAATACGATCCTCGTGTTCGGCCTGGTGTTCGTCGTCGCCGGCCTGGCGTTCAAGCTGGGCGCCGTGCCGTTCCACATGTGGGTGCCGGACGTGTACCAGGGCTCGCCGACCGCCGTCACGCTGCTGCTGGGTGGCGCGCCGAAGCTGGCCACGTTCGCCATCGTCGTGCGCCTGCTGGTGGAAGGCCTGATCCCGCTGGCGTTCGACTGGCAGCAGATGCTGCTGATCCTGGCCGTGATGTCGCTGGTGATCGGCAACCTGACCGCGATCGCGCAGACGAACCTGAAGCGCATGCTGGCTTACTCGACGATCGCACAGATGGGCTTCGTGCTGCTGGGCATGATGGCCGGTGTCGTCGGCACCGACCAGTCGAACGGTACGGCTGCCTACAGCTCGGCGATGTACTACTCGATCACCTACGTGCTGACCACGCTGGCCACGTTCGGCCTGATCATGGTGCTGGCCCGTGCCGGCCACGAGGCCGAGGAACTGGTCGACTTCAAGGGCCTGGGTAAGCGCTCCGGCTGGTACGCGCTGCTGATGACCGTGCTGCTGTTCTCGCTGGCCGGCGTGCCGCCGATGATGGGCTTCATGGCCAAGCTGACCGTGCTGCAATCCGTGCTGAAGACCGGCCACCTGTGGCTGACCGTGTTCGCCGTGATGGCATCGCTGGTGGGTGCGTTCTACTACCTGCGCGTCGTGAAGGTGATGTGGTTCGACGAGCCGTCCGACACGGCACCGATCCGGGTTGCCGGCGACAAGAACGTCGTGCTGGCCGTCAATGGCCTGATGGTCGTCGTGCTGGGTGTGGTGCCCGGCCCGCTGCTCGACGCGTGCATGCACGCAATGAGCAAGACGCTGGCGTCGTAAGCCATGGATGTCGGCGCCTCGGCATGGTTGGTCGTCCTGCTGGCCCTGGTGCTGGCCAACCTGCCGTTCATCAATGAGCGCATCCTCGCCCTCGTTCCACTGAGAGGTGGAGCAGGGCAGGCTCCCTCCAAGCCCTTCATCGTGCGGCTGCTCGAACTGACGGTGCTGTACTTCATCGTCGGCGGCATCGGCCGCGCGCTGGAAGGGCGCATCGGTACCGCGTTCCCGCAAACGTGGGAGTTCTACGCGATCACCGCCTGCATGTTCCTCGTCCTTGCCTTCCCCGGCTTCGTCGTCCGCTACCTGAAGAAGAAGCACTGAAGGAGCAGTAAAGAGCGATGTCATCACGGCATCGCTTTCCTTCCTGCGCTGCTACACTGTGGCCTTTACGATCACAGGAGCTTTCATGAGCACTGACGCTCACCTGAAGGAAGAGAAGGTCGACGGCGGCATCGCCTACGACGGCGGTTTCCTCAAGATCCACAAGGACCGTGTGCGCCTGCCCAACGGCGCCCTGACGAACCGCGAATACATCCGCCACCCCGGCGCCGTGGCGATCCTGCCGGTGCTGGACGATGGCCGCATCCTGCTGGAGCGCCAGTTCCGTTATCCGAATGCGCAAGTCTTCATCGAATTCCCGGCGGGGAAAATCGACGAGGGCGAAGACCATCTCGAATGCGCCAAACGCGAGCTGGAAGAGGAAACGGGCTACACCGCGACCGAATGGCATTTCGTGACCACGATCCACAACGCCATCGCCTATTCCGACGAGCACCTGGACCTGTACCTCGCGCGCGGCCTGAAGGCGGGCGACGTGAAGCTGGACGAAGGCGAATTCGTCGAATGCTTCACGGCCACGCTCGACGAGCTGCTGGAGTGGGTGCGCACGGGCGAGGTCTCGGACGTGAAGACGGTCATCGGCGCATTCTGGCTCGACAAGCTGCGGCGCGGGGACTGGAAGCTGAACTGACCATGTCGCGCGTTGCGTCGTTGCCGCTGCTGCTGGTGTGCGCCTTCCTGGCGGCACCGACAACGCAGGCCGCGCCGGCCCGCACGGCCTTCCAGGTGCGGTGCGAGGACACGATCACCAAGACTGTCTCGATATTTTCGGCAAAGCAGAACGGCTACACGGTCAACACCCAGCTGTCCTATAAAATGCTGACCGCGATGAAGGGCGTAGCGCGTCGCAACGAATTCGTGCTGGGCCTGACGCGCACCGAATCGATGGTGCGCATCGGCGCGGACGGCGCCATGCTGCAGGACCCGGCCACCGGCTACGAATGCATCGCGCCGAAGCTGCAGGTACAGCTGACCTACGCGCCGGTGAAGATCTATGTCGGCAGCGAGTTCCCCGTGGGTTCGTGCGGCTACAAGGAAATCCTCGCGCACGAGATGCGGCATATGCAGGCCTACATGGATCACCTCCCGAAGGTGGAAAAGACGGTCGCCGCCGCGCTGTCGAAGCGCTTCGGCGGCAAGCCATTCTATGCGCCAAGCGGCACGGCGCGCTCGGCGCTGTCGTTCGAGATCGATTCCGGCTGGCTGCCCTACATCAAGGCCGAAATGGCGAAGGTGGAGGCGGTGCAGGCCGCGATCGACGCGCCAGCCGAATATGCGCGGCTGTCGAAGGCGTGCAATGGCGAGATCCAGAAGATCCTGATCAAAACGCGGGCGGGCCGGTGACACAAGTAACAACCCGGATGCAAGGTCCAGGGTCGGACCCAACGGGTCCGACCCCAGGTTTTGCAGTCGGGGTCAAGCACGGATACTGATGAAATACTTTGCACTGATCCCCGCCGCCGGCGTGGGAGCGCGGATGGCGGTGGGCTATCCGAAACAATACCTGCCGCTGCTGGGCCGCCCGATGCTGCGCCATACGGTCGAGGCGTTCCTGCGTTCGCCGCTGATCGAGCACACGTACGTGGTCGTCAGTGCCGGCGATGCCTATGTCGCCGACGTGCTGCCCGACGACCTGGAAGGTGTAACGGTGCTGCGCTGCGGCGGTGCCACGCGGATGGAGTCGATTCGCAACGGCCTGCGCCTGCTGGCGGAAGCGATCGGTGCGCAAGACCGCGTGCTGGTGCACGACGCGGCCCGCCCCGGTCTCACGCCCGCGATGATCGGCAAGCTGGTCGCCGAAGCAGGCGCGGAAGCGGCGGGCGGCCTGCTCGCGCTGCCCGTGGTCGACACCGTGAAAAGCACCCGTGGCGGCAGTGTTGCGACCACGCCGCGCGACGGCCTGTGGCTGGCCCAGACGCCGCAGATGTTCCCGTGCGCACTGCTGCGGCGGGCGCTCGAGGAAGCGCCCGACCCCGATGCGATCACCGACGACGCCAGCGCCGTCGAACTGCTGGGCTACTCGCCGCGGCTGGTCGAGGGCCACCCGCGCAACCTGAAGGTGACGCTGCCGGCCGACGTGCGCATCGCCGAAATGTACCTCTCGATGGATATCACGCAATGAAAAAACTCCCGTTCCGCATTGGCCAGGGCTACGACAGCCATCGCCTGGTCGAAGGCCGCAAGCTGATCCTTGGCGGCGTCGATATTCCCCATGTCAAAGGCCTGGATGGCCATTCGGATGCCGATGCGCTGCTGCACGCCGTCACCGACGCGATCCTCGGCGCCGCCGCGCTGGGCGACATCGGCAGGCATTTCCCCGACACGGCCGTCGAGTTCAAGGGCGCCGATTCGCGCGTGCTGCTGCGCGCCGCGGCGGACAGGGTCAAGGCAACGGGCTATGACATCGGCAACGTCGATGCGACCATCATCGCCCAGCGCCCGAAGATGGCGCCGCACATCGCCACGATGGTCGCCCATATCGCCGCCGACCTCGGCATCGAGCCGGGCCAGGTGAACGTGAAGGCAAAGACCAACGAGAAGATGGGTTACCTGGGCCGCGAGGAAGGCATCAATGCCGAAGCGGTCGCGCTGCTCGTGCTGCGCGAGGAATGACGGGGCCGCACAGCATGGGCCGCGACCTGTCCGCCTACCGCGAGGTGGCCGTCGAATCGTTCGACGACCGCGGCACGGTGCGCGTCCGCCCGATGGTGGGGCAGGCTTACCACCCGCTGCTGCGGGTGCAATGCGCGCGGGCCTTCGTCACCGATTACCCGGTCGGCACGCGCTTCCTCGTGCACGCGAAACTGACCGACCGGCTCGGCGGGCCGCCGTTCCTGTACGTGTACCATGGCGATCCGGTGGTGGTGCTGACCACCGCGCAGGCAAGTAAATTCCTCGCCGAGTTTCGGCGGGGCCGCATCTGACATCGCGTCGACAGGGGGAACCGTGATACGCATTCGTGACATCGACCACGTCGTACTGCGCGTGGTGGACCTGGACCGCATGACCCGTTTCTACCTCGATGTGCTGGGCTGCGCGATCGAGCGGCGGCAGGACGAGATCGGCCTCGTGCAACTGCGGGCGGGCAGTGCGCTGGTCGACCTGGTGCCCGTCGACGGGAAACTGGGCCGCATGGGCGGGGCGCCGCCGGGCAGGGAAGCCCGGAATGTCGACCATTTCTGCTTCCGCGTCGAGCCGTTCGACGAGGCGGCGATCCGCGCGCACCTGGACCGCTTCGGCGTCGCGAACGGGCCGGCCGAATCGCGCTACGGCGCCGAAGGGGAGGGCCGTCGATCTATATCGACGACCCGGAGGGCAATACGGTGGAGCTGAAGGGCCCGCCGTACTGATTGTTTCCCAAGACTTTCAGTCGGTCCGCAGCGGAAATGCGACCCGGAACACCACGTGCGGCGCCTCGTAGCGGTAGGTAACGGTGCCGCCGTGCCCCTTGGCGATATTCTCGGCGATATAGAGCCCCAGGCCCATGCCCGTGCGGTTGGCACGGTTTTGCAGCGCCATCCGCTTGAAGGGGTTGAACAGCTGCGCTTCCAGTTCCGGCGCGATCGGCACGCCGTCGTTGCGCACTTCGAGCACGGCTTTGCCGCCTTCCGCATGCAGCGACACGAGGATGGGCTGGCCGTTGGCGCCATGGTGGCGGGCGTTGCTGAGCAGGTTGCTGATCACCTGCGCCATGCGGTCCGGGTCGGCGCAGCCATGCACATCCCCGGCGATGTCGGCGTGGTACACCGTGCCGGGATGGGCGAAGCGCATTTCATCGAGCAGGTCTTCGGCCATCTTCGACAGGTCGACGTCGATCTTGCGCATCGCCAGGCCCAGGCCGCTGTCGAGCCGGCTCATGTCGAGCACCTGGCTGATCAGCCGCTGCATGCGGCCGGAC
Organism: Pseudoduganella lutea; assembly: GCF_004209755.1. NCBI lineage: Bacteria > Pseudomonadati > Pseudomonadota > Betaproteobacteria > Burkholderiales > Oxalobacteraceae > Pseudoduganella > Pseudoduganella lutea. The sequence continues at coordinate 4,984,247 of NZ_CP035913.1, forward strand.
GAGCGCTCGATGCGCTGCCCCAGTTGCTGCGGCTGGGCGCCGTGCTGCAGCACGGAAGCCGCCATCGAGATCGACTGCAGCGGATCGCGCAGGTCGTGGCCCAGCATTGCCAGCAGCTGCATGCGTGCGCGTTCCGTTTCGGCATGGCGGGCCATGCTGGCGCGGTGCATCTCGCCCAGCAACTGGTCGGCCACCATCAGGCGCGCCGATTCCCACGGCACGGCCTTGTCGTGTACTGATTCCACCCATTCGTCGAACGAGCCGCGCGGCGTCAGGCGGTGGCCCAGCGGGCCAGTTTTCACCATCTTGTCCGGCTTGCCGGCCCAGCGCACGGTTTCGACCTGCTCCTTGCGCAGCGCCAGCAGCCAGCCGGACGTCGCAGGATCGAAGTGCAGCGCCAGCAGCCCGACCCAGGGTCCGATGCGTGCGCGCAATGCCTCGGGCCACTCGTCGCGGCGGTAGCGGTGCAACATTTCATCGCCATCCGGCGGCAGCGATGCCACGATGGTCGCGGCCAGTTCCTCGTCCACGCCATGCGCGGTCAGCTTGCCCTGCTGGGCGAATACGAGCGCGTCCGCGGCGAGTTTCGCCGCGAGGTCCTCCGCATGCTGCTCCAGGGCTGCCAGCACGTCGTCCTCGTGGAGCAGTGTCTCGATCAGCCGCGTACGCACCTCCGCAGCCTGCTCCGCCAGCGCAACCCGATCGCGCGAGTCGAGGCTCAGCACTGCCGCACCGAGCACTTGTGCCATCACATCGCACGCCATGCGCACCGCATACGGCACGCGCAGCGGCGCCATGTGGTGGCAGGCGATCAGCCCCCACAGCCGGCCGTTGATCACGATGGAGACACTCATCGACGCGCCCACGCCCATGTTCTGCAAATATTCGACGTGGATCGGCGACACGCTGCGCAGCACCGAATGGCTCAAGTCCACTGGCGGGTCGCCAGCCACCCCCACTATCGGCACCGGTGTATAGCCGATGTCTGCAATCAGGCGCAGCGTGTTGATGGTGTAGAGCCGGCGGGCCTGGGCGGGAATGTCGCTGGCCGGATAGCGCATGCCCAGGAACGGTTTCAAGTCGTCGCACCGGGCTTCGGCGATGACGTCGCCGCTGTCGTCGTGCCGGAAGCGGTAGGCCATCACCCGGTCGAAACCGGTGATGGCGCGCACCTGTTCCACGGCGTGACGCAGCAGGTCCTCGATGGTGCGCTGGCGCCGCAGTCGCTCGATCGCCGCATGGGCCTTCAGCGCGAACGCGGCCAGCGCATCGGCCTCCACCTGCCGCAATTCGAACTCGGCGATCGCATGGGTGCCGTTGCCATGTACGACGCAATCGAACGTATGGCCATTGCCGCGGGTTTCGATGCCGGTTGGCGAATCGGCGCCGTCTTCCAGGCAGGCGCGCAACTGCTCGGTCACGCCGGACTCCAGCGGCAGGGCGCCGTACGGAATGCCGATGGCCGGCTCGAAGCCGAGCAGGGCGGCCGTGTTGGCGCTCCAGGCGCGCAGCGTGCCGTCGGCCGCGAACGCCAGTAGGGCGCCATGCGGCTGGATCAGGCCGGGAATATGGATCGGTTCATCCGCGCAGTTGTCCAGGCCGACCGGCGTGGCCGGCCTCGTCTGGGGGCCCGGCTGTTCGTTCATGCGGCGGCCCGTGGCGGCGCAACGGCATCGCTGGCGGCATGGCGCAGGGCGATCAGGCTGTCGAAGGCGTCGCAAGCGCCCCGGCAAGCCTCGGCGACCGCGGCGTCATCCTGCACCGCGGCACGCAGCAGGCGCAGGAAGTGCTGCCAGCGCGGCCCGGGCGGCACGCCGCCAGCCTGCAGGTAGTGCAGAGGATGCGGGGCCAGCCGGCCGGCCAGGCGCCGGTACAGCACGGCGCCGCCCAGGCGCGAACCTTCGATCACGTACGACACGCCCCAGCGGTAGGCGGCACTGTCGCGCCCTTGCCATGGCGCGGCCGGCAACGGATCGTCGCCCCCGGCCAGTACCGGGTCGGCAAGGTCGGCCTCGATCTGCGGCAGGTGGGGCACGGGCGCAAGCAGCGCCACATCCTGCGGGCCGTCGGTAAAGCGGGCCTGCCATGATTCGATTGGCTGGAGCCAGCTGCGCAGCAGTGCGAGGTGGGCACGGTAGTCCTGCAGCGTGGGCAGCGGCCGGGCGAGCGGCATGTCGCTGTCCAGCTCAGCATGGCGGGTGGCGGTGGCTTCGCGCAGGGCGGCAAGGATTTCGGAGCGATCGACGGTCATTGAAACATTGTACCGTTCAGTCCTCGTCGTCGTCGTCCGATTCGTCCGGTACGTCGCGCCGGCGCTCCGCGTCGGCCTCCAGGCGCAGGCGCGCGGCGGTACCCATGAAATCGTCGACGCTGTGGTCCGGGCTCTGACGCACGGCCGGCGGCAACAGGACCGACATGTACAGTTCGTCCGACAGGCGCCCCGTGGTTTGCAGGTTGCTCATCATGACCAGCCCCGAACCCAGTCCCATCAGCACGCCGCAGGCGACCTGCACGCGCCTGGGCGACATGTGCGGGCGCACGGTGCGCACGTGGAAGTAGACCATGCCGCAGACGATCAGGATCGCCACATGGTTGCCGTAGCGGGTAAAGACTTCGGCGGACCAGGCGAAGGCCAGCACCGACGACAGCGCCTTCCACGCGCCGATCGTCACCAGCCCGGCGCCCAGGATGAACAGGTGCCGGCCCAGCCGCGCATGGCCGCCGAACAGGCGGTTGACCAGCGCCCAGACGCCGCTCCACACGAGGCCCGCGCCCAGGCCGGTGGCGATCGTCAGCAGGTAGCGGATCGCCTGGAAGCCTTCCGTATCGGTCAGCGCTTCATCCACCCCGAGGAACAGCGCGATCAGCGCGATCCCGGCCATGGCCGGCGCGCCGCCTTCCCACGCATGCATCGTGGTATCGGTGACTTCCGCCTCGACCGGGAAGCCGGCGTCGCGCACGCGCAGCCGCGTGTGCCCCAGCCGCACGACCGTGGTGCCGTCCAGCGCGACCGCCGGTTGACGCCGGCCATGCAGCACGATGCCGTTCTGGCTGCCCAGGTCGCGCAGCACGAGGGCGCCGTCGCCATCCGTTTCCAGCACGGCGTGGCGGGCCGCCGTGTGCGCATCGTCGAGCACGAAATCGTTGTCGTAGCCGCGTCCGAGCGTGACGGGCAGCGTATCGAAGCGCTGGCGGGACAGCACGTCGCCATTGCGGGCCAGGATCTCGATGAAGTACGGTGCCGTCATTTGACACCCGTGCGCGCCAGCGCTTCGAGAAAGGCGCGCGCGGTGCGCATGCCGTTGTCATAGGACACGCCGCGCGCGTCCAGCCGGCTTTGCAGGTTCATCATGCCGTCGTCGGTGCTGGCCGTCAGCAGCGAAAAGTCGTACAGGCCGGCGAACTTGCGGTAGGCGCGCACGCACAGCACGGCGCGCATCGGCAGCGAGCCATTCGTCACGAACTGCTCCGTGCATTGCGGGCCGGTCAGGCGGCTGTCCTTGTAGCTGCCGAACGATTCGTTCTTGAACGAGGCGGACGACAGCTGGGCGAAGCGGATCGCATCGAGCCCGATGCTGCGCAGGTACTGGTGGCGGATGCCGACCGCGCCTGTCTGGAGCGAACCGGACACGAACACCGCCGACTCCATGGCGCAGCTCGTGGTGTCGACGGCAAACGGTTTCTCCGCGCGCGACGTGGCCTGCGCGCTGGAGTTGCCCCAGCAGCGCATCTGCTCCGTTTCGCGCACCGGCACCTCGTAGGGGCCCATCGTCTTCTTCGTGAGTGGGCCGGCCAGCAGGTGGTCGACCATGGCCTTCTGGTGCGCCAGCAGCTGCTGCGTGACGATCGCCGTGAAATCCTTTGGCGCCGCGCCCTTGGCGGCCATCCTGTCCGTGACCTGTTTCAGCAGCCGCTGCGCGTAGCGGATCGGCACGAGAAAGCTGACCAGTTCGCCATCGAGGCGCTTGGCCACATTGACCCCCGCCACTTCGCCGGCCGCCGTCACGCTGGGACCGCCGCTCATGCCCGAGTTGATCGGGCCGGTGAACATCAGCTGGTCATAGAAGCTGCGTGAAATGACGCCGTTGAACGCGCCTTCCGAAATGGCAAAGCCCAGGTCGAGCGGGTTGCCGAGCGAGTACAGGTACTGCCCCTGCGTGAGGCGCACCGGTTCCTCGGGCACCTTGAAGAAGCCGGTGCCGTAGCGGTTCACGCGCACCACCGCCAGGTCGTGCAGCACGTCGACCGCCAGCAGTTCGATGTTGCCGCGCTGTCCCGCCGTGTCGACCCATTCGCCCGTGTACGTTTCCGGATCGAGGGCAAACTGCGACACCACGTGGTAATTCGTCAGCACCAGGTTCGACGTGCCGACCAAAAAGCCGGAGCCGACCGAGGATTGCGTGCGGCCGCTTTTCAGCAGCGAACGCACCTGCAGCAGGTCGGCCTTGGCGGCGGCATACAGTTTCTGGGCGGCGGAGGAGGGCGTGGGCAGCGGCGCCGGCTCGCCCTGGGCATCCTGCTCGGGAACGCGCCGGGGTGCCGGCGCGGTGGGCGGCGCCGGCATGCCTTGCTGATTCGACGGCGAGGATGGGGGAACAGGCGCGGCCAGCGCGGCGGCACCCCAGGTCACGGTGATCGCGAGTTGAACGCTTGCGGCAAGCCGGGTAGGTTTCATGCAGTTCCTGAACTACTTTTCGACAACGAAGAGTGTACCTCAGGAACCCCGGCCGGGGAGCGGCAGCGAGGCCGCCGTTACGTTTGCTTACTTCTGAAAATACGTGGCGTATCTACTGTTCGCCGTCGCTGGTGGCGGTGGCGACGACGGGCGACATCATGTGCCCCAGCTTCAGCGCCTTCGTGTTCAGGTAATGCTGGTTGAAGACGTTGCGATTGACCAGCAGCGGCACGCGTTCCGCGACGGGCACGCCCATCTTTTCCATGGCCGCGATCTTGCGCGGGTTGTTCGTCATGAGGCGCAGGCTCTGCACGCCGAACTGGTGCAGCATCGGCGCCACCAGGCCATAGCTGCGCTGGTCCGGCTTGAAGCCCAGCTGCTCGTTGGCCTGCACCGTATCGGCGCCCGCTTCCTGCAGCCGGTAGGCACGCATCTTGTTCAGCAGACCGATGCCGCGGCCCTCCTGGCGCAGGTAAAGCAGCACGCCGCGGCCCTCGGCCGCGATGCGCTGCAGCGCGCCCTCGAGCTGGGCACCGCAATCGCAGCGCTGGGAGAACAGCACGTCGCCGGTCAGGCACTCGCTGTGCACGCGCGCCAGCACGGGCGCGCCGTTACCGATATCGCCCAGCACCATCGCCAGGTGCTCCTTGCCGGTCGAATGCTCGATGAACGCGTGCAGCGTGAATTCCGCCCACGGCGTGGGCAGGGCGCACGAGGTGACGTATTCGAGATCGGCGGGATCGACAGGGAGTTCAGCAACGGGCTGCATGGCTATGCTCTTTTCATTCGGGTACGTATAAGCCCTTCATCATAACAAAAATTGTGGTTTCGGCAGAGGCACCCTATGGCCGAGCCCGTGTCCACCATGGGGTCAGGCCCAAAAGTGGACACGGGCTCGGCCATTGCCGATATGCCACGGCCGAGCTCGTGTCCGAAAAAAGGGTTGACCCCAAGGTGGACACGGACTGGGCCGTTATCAGGCCGGCAGGTCGAACACCAGCACCTCGGCCGCTTCGGCCTTGTCCAGCGTCACCTGCGTTTCGCGGGTGAGCTTCAGCGCGTCGCCGCCCTTGAGCGCGGTGCCGTTGACGCTCACCGTGCCGCGGATGACGTGCACGTAGCTGGCGCGCTCGTCATCCAGCGCATGGGTCACGCTGTCGGCCTCGTTCAGGATCGTCGCGTAGATCCGCGCATCCTGGTGGATCGTCACCGAGCCATCCCGGCCGTCGGGGGAGGCGATCAGGCGCAGCTTGCCCTGCTTGCTCTCCGGCGAGAAGTGCTTTTCCTCGTAGCCCGGGGCGATACCGGTTGCCGACGGCTGGACCCAGATCTGCAGGAAGTGCACGCGTTCGGTGTCCGAGTGGTTGAACTCGCTGTGCCGCACACCGGTGCCGGCCGTCATGCGCTGCACGTCGCCATAGCGCAGCACGCTGCCGTTGCCCATGCTGTCCTTGTGTTCCAGCGCGCCTTCCAGCACGTAGGAGATGATCTCCATGTCGCGGTGGCCGTGGGTGCCGAAGCCCTGGCCCGGCATTACCTTGTCCTCGTTGATCACCAGCAGCGGGCCAAAGCCCATGTGGCGCGGATCGTGGTAATGGCCGAACGAGAAGGTGTGACGGGAATCGAGCCAGCCGTGGTTGGCGGCACCGCGTTCTTCGCTGCGACGGACTTCTTGCATGATATGCTCCTTGAATGTTGTTTGCGATCGTTTCGAACACCGTTTTTCTTGTGTTCTCAGCTCGGATGAAATGAGTATAGGCTTCTCCAAACGATTAAAAAAACGGAAAATTTACTGCTCTATTATCGAAAAATTCGAACATGCTCAGACTCAGCCTGGAAGCCCTTCAAATCGTCGATGCGATCGACCGCCGGGGCTCGTTTTCAGCCGCCGGCAAGGAATTGCACCGCGTGCCTTCGACCATTTCGTACACGGTGAGCAAGCTCGAGGATGATCTCGGGGTGCAGGTGTTCGAGCGCAACGGCCCAAAAGTGGAGTTGACGAAAGCGGGCCGCGAACTGCTGAAGGAAGGTCGCTACCTGCTGCGTGCCGCGCAGGACCTCGAGCACCGCGTGCGCCGCGTGGCATCCGGCTGGGAGACCGAGCTGGCGATCGGCCACGATTCCATGTTTTCCAGCCTCGCCTTCGGCGACGATATCCGTGCCTTCTATGACGTCGCGCAGCAGACCCGCCTGCGCATCGTGCGCGAGGCGCTGTCGGGCACCTGGGAAGCGCTGCTCGACCGGCGCGTCGACCTGGTCATCGGCGCGCCCGGCGACGGCCCGGCAGGTGGCGGTTATGTGTCCGAGCCGATTGGCACGCTGGGATGGGTATTCGCGGTGGCGCCTTCCCATCCGCTGGCAGCCGTCGAAGGCCCGCTGGGCCGCACGCACCTGCAGCAGCACCGTGCCGTGGCGATGGCCGATTCGGCGCGGCAGATGGCACCCCGCACGGTCGGCCTGTTGCTGGGGCAGGATACGCTGACGGTGCCGGACATGGCATCCAAGGTGCAATACCAGGTTGCCGGCCTGGGCTTCGGCTTCCTCCCCGAGCCATGCGCCCGTGCCGCGATCGCCGCCGGGCTGCTGGTGGAAAAGCAGGTGGAAGAACCAAAGCCGGATGAAACGTTCTACCTGGCCTGGCGTACCGGGGAAACGGGCGCCGCGCTGCAGTGGTGGCTGGCGCGGCTGCGCGCTGGCACACTGTTCGACCGCATGTGTCGTCACTTGCCCACGACCTGATGGCGCTTCTTTGCGCTGCGTCAAGAATTCAGTCGGAGTAAGGTGGCCCGTGGTAACTATTGACTCTGGCCAATAAATTCGGGCTACCATCCGGATCTCCATCCCGGAGATCCAACATGGCCACGACATTCCTGCACCTGCTTGCCGACCGCGATGGCGTATCGACCGGCCTGCTGTCCACGCGCGGCGGCCGGTGCGCCGGCGCCGCCGCGCTGTCGGCCGTCACCGGCGATGTGGCGGGCCATTGCCATGGCTGACATGGCGATCGCCCGTTGCCTGGCCCTATGCCGCGTGGCCCGTTCACAGCGGGGGCCGGCGCTGGCGGCAACGCTCGACCGGCTGGAAGAAGAACTGGGCGGGCTGTCTGCGCGGCGCGGCCCGGCACAATTGGCCGAAGCAGCCGAAGCGGCCGAAGTGGCCGGAGTGGCCGACGCGGCAATGGAACTCGACCTTGCCGGGTATGTCACCGGCTGGAACGCCGGTGCCGGAGAGCTGTTCGGCTACACGGCCGCTGAAGCGATCGGGCAGCACGTGCTGTTCCTGTACCCGGACGACGATCAGGGGGGCATCGCCGAGCTCGTCGTGGAGCACGACCGGGCAAGCACCGAAGTACGCCGCCGCCGCAGATCCGGCGACACGCTTCGGGTGCGGCTGTCGATCACGCCGGTCAAGGATGCGGCCGGCGACGCAGCCGGCATGCACGTGCGACTGGCCCCGGTCGAGGAGGGCATGTCGGTGGCCGGGAAAGCCAGCCTGCATGCCCGCATCATCGACGAGACTGACCAGGGCGTGGTGGTCATCGATGCGAACGAGCGGATCGTGTCGGTCAATGGCGCGTTCACGCGCATCACCGGCTATACGCGGGCCGATGCGATCGGCCAGACGCCGGACCTGCTGCGCTGCGGTACCAACGATTGGCGTTTCCGGTCGCTCGTGCAGGCCGCGCAGGCCGGCGCCGCGCCGTGGCGCGGCGAGCTCACGGGGCACCGCAAGAACGGCGAGCCGTTTCCGCAGACAGCGGTCGTCAGCGCCGTGCGCGACGGGACCGGCCGCATCAGCCATGTGTTCGCGCTACTGACCGACATCAGCGTGCACAAGGATGCGGAGGCGCGCATGCAGCGCCTGACCAGCTACGACGCGCTGACCGGACTGCCAAACCAGGCCCTGCTGATGCAGTTGCTGGGACAGGCGATGGCCGCGGCGCGGCGCAACCGCGACAGCGGCGCACTGCTGGTCGTCGAGATCACGCGACTGGGTGCCATCACCGACACGCTGGGCCACGAGATCAGTAACGCGCTGCTGGTCGAGGCGGGCAAGCTGCTGCGCTCGCGGCTGCGCGAGGGCGACATCCTGGCGCGGCTGGGTGGCGGCAAGTTCGCCATCGGCCTGCCGCGCATCGAACGGCGCGAGCATGCCGCGCTGGTGGCGCACAAGGTCACCGAGGTGCTGGCCGCACCGATCGCGGTCGGCCAGCATTTGCTGCAGGTCGGCACCCACGTCGGCATCGCCGTCTGGCCCGAGGATGCGCACGAACCGGGTGCGCTGCTGCGCGGCGCAGACGTGGCCGCCACGCGCGCCGGCACCAGCACGGAACCGGCGCTGCTGTTCTTTTCCGAAGAGATGAACCAGCGTGTCAGGGAACACCTGCGCATCGAAAGCGAACTGCGCGACGCGCCGGGCAACGGCGAACTACTGCTGTACTACCAGCCGAAGGTGAGCCTGCGCAGCGGCCGCATCGTCGGCGCCGAGGCGCTGCTGCGCTGGCGGCATCCGGTGCGCGGCCTGGTGTCGCCCGGCGTGTTCATTCCCGTGGCCGAGGAGACCGGGTCCATCATGGCGCTCGGCAACTGGGTGATCGAGGAAGCCTGCCGGCAGATCGCCCGGTGGCGCGATGCGGGCGTGGCCATGCCGCCCGTTGCCGTCAACCTGTCGGCACGGCAGTTCGACCGCGGCCTGCCGCAGCGCATGGCCGCGGTACTGGAACGCCACCAGGTGCATCCCGGCCAGATCATGCTGGAGATTACGGAGAGCCTCCTGGTGCGGGGCGCCGACACCGTCATCGCGATCATGAACGAGCTGGTGGCGATGGGGCTGGCACTGGCGCTGGACGACTTCGGTACCGGTTACTCGAGCCTGGCCTACCTGAAGAAATTCCCGATCAGCACGCTCAAGATCGACCGGGCCTTCGTCGTCGGCCTGCCGCACGAGGAAAACGACTGCGCCATCGCGCGCGCGATCGTCACGATGGCGCAGCAGCTGCGCCAGGAAATCGTGGCCGAAGGCGTTGAAACGATGGAGCAGATGACCTTCCTGCGCGAGCTGGGCTGCGACCAGTTGCAGGGCTACCTGTTCAGCCAGCCCGTGCCCGCCGCCGATTTCGAGCGTATGCTGCGCGGGGGACAGTGCCTCGCGCTGGCTCCACCGGATTGCTGAAGACTGGCTCTTGGACGGAGCCAGTGGCACGGCGACAATGGTCCCTCGACAAAAACGAGGGAACCATGCCTGCTGCCACCATTGTCCATCCCGCCATGTTCCGCCGCAGACGCCGGGGAGCACGGCCATGAAGCGCGCCGACCTGGGCCAGCTGGTGCTGGTGGCGGCGATCTGGGGCGCTTCCTATCTTTTCATACGGATTGCCGCGCCAGCGTTCGGCCCCGTGGCGATGGCGGGCGCGCGGGCGACCCTGGCCTCGCTGATGATGCTGCCGCTGCTGCTATGGCGCGGCCTCGGCGGCGAAACGCTGCGTCACTGGAAGGGCATCCTGCTGGTAGGCGTGACCAACGTCGCGCTGCCTTTTCTCCTGTTTAATTTCGCCGCGCTGGCGATCCCGGCCGGGCTGTCGTCGATCCTGTCGTCGACCACGCCGCTGTTCGCCGCGCTGGTCGGCGCCATCTGGCTCGGCGAAGCATTGACCGTGCAGCGCATGGTCGGGCTGGCGACCGGCTTCGGCGGCGTCGTACTGCTGGTGGCCGACAAGGTGCACCTTGGTGATGGCGAGCTTTGGCAGACGCTTGCGGCAACGCTGGCCTGCCTGGCGGCGACGATGCTGTACGGGTTCACCGGCAATTTCACCAGGCGTTACCTGGCCCATGTGGCACCGCTGGCCGTGGCCGGCGGCAGCCAGGTTGCCGCCGCCGTGCTGCTGGCGTTGCCGATGATGGTGAGCTGGCCGCGGGCAATGCCGTCCGCGCATGCCTGGTCCGCATTGCTGGCGCTGTGCGCGCTGTGCACCACGTTCGCGTACGTGCTGTTCTATGGGTTGATCGCGCGCCTCGGCGCCAGCCGGGCGATGAGCGCGCTGTTCCTGATCCCGGCATTCGGCGTGCTGTGGGGCGGCCTGTTCCTGGGCGAGCCGTTCACGTTGCGGATGGCCCTGTGCTGTGGCGTGATCCTGGCCGGCTGCGCGCTCACGATGGGCCTGCTCAAACTGCCGGGATGGTGCGATTCACCCCGCAGGCTCGGCGGCTAGCACCAACCTCATGGCGCCAACCTCATGGCGCCAACCTCATGGCGCCAACCTCATGGCGCCAACCTCATGGCGCCAACGGGGAAAGCCGCCCGGAAGGGCGGCTTTCGTTGTTTCCGAATGGCCGGAAAGTGCGCCTGGGCGCGGGGGACAGGGCGCAATCAGCCCTTGTCGTTCTTGTGGCTCTGCCGGCCGGCCTGGGCGTGCTGCTCGGGCGTGCCGCCGCGGGTACCGCCGCCGCTCGAGCCCTGATTGCCCTGATTGCCACCACCGCTGGAGCCCTGGCTGCCGCTCTGGCGGTTGCCATCGTTCTTGTGGCTCATGCTGCCGGCCTTGCGTGCCTCTTCCGAGGTGAACTCATGCGCATTGCCGGAAGCATGCGCTGCGCGGCCACCTTCCGAGGCGATTTCGCGCTGGCGCTGCGGATCCATGGAGGCGAAGCCGCGGTTGCTGGTATCGCCGCTTTGCTTGCTGCCTTTGTTGCCGCCCTGGTTGTTGCCTTGGTTCGATGATGCCATGGTTCTCTCCTTGATCGTGATGAACATTGCACATCCTTTACGAAACCTGTGTTCACGCCCAAAATCGCGTGCAAGTCGTGTAAAGGAGCGCTCATCTTAGGCGCATCGGATGGACGTTTTTATAAGAGGTCACGACTGTGCCTTGTAGGACAAAGCCCCATATAAAAGTAACACAGCAATTTGAAAATGTAACATTCATAGCCTTGGCGGAATCCTATGACCATCACCGCAACACTGGCGTTTTCCACCTTGCCGCCCGCCGGGCCGGCAAGCCTTGCAATGCGGGCGCAACCATTACGGCTGTGTCCCGGCGACGATTTGCGCAGCGCCATCGAACAGGCCTTCCAGGGGCAGGGCGCCGCGTTTGTATTGCAGGCGATCGGCTCGCTATCGGTCGCGCGCCTGCGCTTCGCCGGCCGCCCGCAAGCCGATGAGATGACGGGCGACATCGAGATCCTCACGCTGGCCGGTTCCGTGTCACCGGCCGGCGCCCACCTGCACATGACAATCGCCGACGCCGAAGGCCGCGTAGTTGGCGGCCATGTCGCGCCAGGCTGTATCGTGCGCACGACGGTGGAGCTGCTGGCGGCGGTGCTGCCTGGCCACGTCTTTTCCCGTGAAATGGATCCGGCGACGGGGTATCCGGAACTGGTCATCGCGGGTGCGCGCTGCGCTCCGTAGCCGGATACCGCGTCCCGCCCTCGCAGTCGCCACGACGGCCGAGCACGTGTCCACCATGGGGCCAGGCTCGAAACCGGACACGAACGCGGCACTGATACGGTCAGCAGAAGCATTCTAGCGCCGAGGCCGTGTCCGAAAACGGGGTTGACCCCATGGTGGACACGGCCTCGTCAGTTGCGTCGGAGGTGGGGCCCGGACCGGATGCCGTATTGCCTGCGGCGCCTGTCAGCGGGTGGTCGGTTTGGCGCTCCGCAGCGGATCGAGCAGGCTGCGCAAGTCGTTATGGTCGAGCTCGTACATCAGCGCCAGCAGCGCGCCCAGCTCGCCCTTTGGAAACCCGGCGCCGGCAAGCCAGCCCAGATAATGGCCGGGCAGGTCGGCAAGCTTGCGGCCTTTGTATTTTCCATAGGGCATCTCGCGAACGAGGAGCAGGGTAAGGGCTTCGCTATTCATGGTCGGGGTATTGTTGCATTGGCATCAGCAGGCACTGGCCGGGTTGCACGACATTTGCAAGAAAGGCTTGCAAAAGGGCGAGCTCATCGCCGGAAAGCCGAAGCTGCGCCTTGATCAGGGCGTTTCCGGGTCGGCAGCGGGATCGCCCAGCTGGGCAGGCCCTTTCTTCAGCTGCTTCATGAATTGCTTGAAGTGCGGCTGGAACTCGGCGAACAGCGGATGATCGCGGTTTTCCAGCAGCACTTCGGAGAACAGCTTCAGGCCCACGGCAAACGACGTGGCGGTGTCCGGATCGAAATCGCCGCGGCCGCGCATGCGCTCGACGATGGCAAAGATGTCGTCATGGTTGCCCGTGTCGAATACCAGTGGGGCGCGCGTGACGGGATTGCCACCCGGGTCCTGCACATGTTCGACGGTGATGCGGTAGCGGTGCTGCTTCATGCTTTCTCCCCGATTGAGTTCAGTCCGGCAGCAGCAGCGCATGCTGCGTGGCGGTATGGAAATCGCGCCAGACACGGTTGATGGCGGCATCTTCCCGCGCCGCCTGCAGGCCGCAGTACGGATACAGGCCATCGACGGCCCGGCGGCAGGTGTCCACCAGTTGCAAGGATACCCGCTGCAGCAGGACTTCGTCCGGTACCGTGTGCCGGACCACCGCGGCCCAGGCGCTGTCGAGCGCGGCATACAGCGCCGCCCGATCGGCCGCCAGTTCTTCGCGTGTTCGCGCCAGCCGCGCCGCCACCGTCGGCACCTCGATCAGCGGCACGCCGGTGCCGTGCTGGCGCCGCGCCGCGACGAGGTCCCCGGCCAGCGCCACGAAATGGCCGGCCATGCCGAGCAGGTTGGCCGCCAGGGTTACATAGGCAAGCGCCATGAACGGGAAGCGATAAAGCGGGCCATCGGCCGTGGCGTGGGCGGCATCGATGGTGAAGCCATGGCTGGCCGGCACGCGGGCGCCGTCGATCCGGTACGCATGCGACGCCGACGCACGCATGCCGATCGCCTGCCACGAAGCCTCCCGCGCCACCTGCCGGGCCGGCACGACGAAGGCGCGGATGCGTGGCTTGCCATGCCCGTCGCGCAGCACTTCGCCACGCTCGCGCAGCACGGCGTTCAACGTGAAATGGCTGGCCATTGGTGCGCCGCTGGCGTAATCCCAGCGGCCGGTGATGAGGAAATCGTCGCCGTCGATATCGGCAAAGCCGGTCGGGGCCCCGCTGCCGGCCAGGCAGGCGCCCGGCATCGCCATGATGTCGCGCGCCAGGGCAGGGGGCAGGAAGCCGGCAAACCAGCCGGCACCCGCGCACAGCGTGACGACCCAGCCCAGGCTGCCATCGGTGGCCGCGATGGCCTCTTCCAGCCGCACCACCTCCGGCAGCGGCAACTCGGCACCGCCCGCGGCGCGCGGCGCCAGCATCTTCAGCCAGCCCCGCTCATGGATGTGCGCCTGCTGATCCGGCAGCAGGAAGCCTGCCAGCTCGGCCTCGCGCCACGGATCCGCTGAAACTGTTCCATCACCCGCCATAGATGCGCTCCAAGCTGCCCTTGCCGAAGTATTTTTCATATTCGGCGGCCGCGTTCACGTCCATCATGCCGGCGAGGTAGTCGAGCACCAGCCGCTCGCGCGTGTCCTTCAGGCAGCGCAGTTCCGGCGGCAGCAGTACGTTGTCGCGGTTGTAGTTGCGGTCGGTCAGCACCTCGAACAGGCCGCGGAGGATTTTCTCGCCGCGTTTTTCATACAGCTGCACATCCTTCTTGCGCAGGATCGCCTTCCACAGCAGGGTTTTCAACCCGCGCGCCAGCGGGCCCATCGCGCGGTAGCCCAGCTCGGGGCCGTGCGGACCGTCGACCACGGCGATGTCGCGGCACAGCTCGTGCACGATCTGCGACGTCATTTCCTTGCGCAGCACGATCGAATATTCCTCGGAGCTGGCCTGCGCCTCGCTTTTCAGCGCTTCCTCGTGGGCGCCATGGGCGATGCGCGAGAACGGTTCGAATGCGTCGGCGAAATCGCGGCTGATGCGGAATTCATGCAGGATCTCGCCCCACGTGATGATGCCGAAGCTCATCGCATCTTCCAGGTCGTGCGCGGCATACGCGATCTCGTCGGACAAATCCATGATCTGCGCATCGATGGTCTTGCGCAGCGACAGCCCATGCCGGGCCAGTTCACCGGACAGGAAATGGAAATCCTCGTCGTACAGGAATTTCCTGGGATTGTCGGCACGGCGGTAGAAGTACTTGGTGATGCCGGCCAGCGTGCGCACGGTGAGATTCAGGCCGGCATAGGCATGGTGTTTTTTCTCGAGGGTGCGCAGGATGCGGAATGCCTGGGCATTGCCTTCGAAGCCGCCATGCGCGCAGCCCAGTTCATCGAGGATGCGCTCGCCGTAATGCCCGAATGGCGGGTTGCCCAGGTCGTGCGCCAGTGCGCATGTTTCCGCGACAACGCTGCGTTCGAGCCCCAGGTCGGCGGCGATCGAGCGGGCGATCTGCGCCACTTCCAGGCTGTGCGTCAGCCGGTTGCGGTTGAAGTTGGCGGCATCCACGCCGAGCAGCTGCATCTTGCCCTGCAGCCGGCGAAACGACGCCGAATACAGCACGCGCGCATAGTCGCGCATGCATTCCTCGCGGCCCTCGGCGCGGCCGTCGGCCTGCGCATGGACACGTACTTCGAGCGGCAGGATCAGCGCTTCCTGCTCGCGGGCGAATTCCCTGGTTGCGGTACTGTACATATCGAATCCTCGTGATGACCGCCGATTGTAGCCCGCCGACGGGTGTATATTGCTGCCGATTCATCTTTCGCTTCACATTTCGCTTTACATTTTCGACCCACATCTGACACCACCGAGCATGTCCCCGGCTATCCTGTTTTTCGTCATCTTCGCGTATTTCGGCCTGTTGCTGGCGGTGGCCTGGGCCACGTCCCGCAACGCCGACAATGCCAGTTTCTTCATCGGTAACAAGAGCTCCAACTGGGCGCTCGTCGCCTTCGGCATGGTCGGCACCACGCTGTCCGGCGTCACCTTCATTAGCGTGCCCGGCGCAGTCGGGCGCGACGGCTTCGGCTACCTGCAGATCACGCTCGGCTACGTGATCGGCTACCTGGTCGTGGCATTCGTGCTGCTGCCGTTGTACTACCGGCTCAGGCTGACGTCGATCTACCACTACCTCGACGTGCGGCTGGGCCGGCGCTCGTACCAGAGCGGCGCCGCGTTCTTCATCGTGTCGCGCACGCTGGGCGCCACCGCGCGGCTTTACCTGGTCGTCAACATCCTGCAAGCCACGATCCTGGACCGCCTCGGCGTGCCGTTCTGGGCCACGAACCTCGTGATCCTGCTGCTGATCCTGCTGTACACCTATGAAGGCGGCGTGAAGACGATCGTCTGGACCGATACGCTGCAGACGACCGGCATGCTGGCCGGCCTCGTCACGTGCGTGTGGTTCCTGCTGCACACGCTGGACCTGTCGGTCATGGACAGCCTTTCGCAAATGCAGTCGGCAGGCCTGGCGCGCGTGTTCGACTTCGATGTCGACAGCCCCGGCTTCCTGTGGAAGCAGGTCGTGGCCGGCGCGTTCATCACGATCGCGATGACGGGCATGGACCAGGAGATGATGCAGAAGAACATCTCCGTACGCACCTTGCAAGGCGCGCAAAAGAACATGCTGCTGCTCACGTTCATCCTCGTCATCGTGCTGGGCCTGTTCCTGTTCCTTGGCGGCCTGCTGCACCTGTATGCGCCGCAGGCGGGCGTGACGGCCACCGGCGACAGGCTGTTCCCCACGATCGTGATGGACCACCTGCCGGCGGCGATGCAGCTGATCTTTTTCGTGGCACTCGTGTCGGCCCTGTTTCCCAGCGCCGATGGCGCCATCACGGCGCTCACGTCGTCGTTCTGCATCGACCTGCTCGGCCTGCAGCGGCGCGGCCTGTCCGAGCGCGCGCAGGTGCGCCGGCGCCACCAGGTGCACCTGGGCTTCTGTGCCCTGTTCCTGCTGCTCGTGATGGTGTTCAAGTGGATCGACAGCGCCAGCATGATCGGCGTGATCCTGAAGCTGGCCGGCTACACGTATGGCCCGCTGCTGGGCCTGTTCGGCTTCGGCTTGCTGACCCGGCGCGACGTGCGCGACCGCCTGGTGCCGGCCGTCGTCATCGCCGGGCCGGTGCTGTGCGCGCTGCTGGAACACTGGCAGCACCTGTTCCTTGGCACTTACAGGCTGGGGCTGGAGCTGCTGCTCGTCAACGGCCTGTTTGTGTTCGCGGGGCTGTGGCTGGTTTCCTCACCCGGAAGACGTGGCGCGCCGGGCGCCGCAAACTGATACAGTCACGTAATACAGTACTAAACCAAATTATCAACTTTAATCCCCGGAGTTGCCCGTGTCCCGATCCGTGTTTTCCTACGTCCGTGGTGGTATTGGCCGCGTGTGGCGCTTCATCGATGCCAGCCGCCGTGCCGTGATGAACCTGATTTTCCTCGTGATCGTCATCGCCTTGCTGTATGCAATCTTCGGCGGCGGCGTCAAGCCGCTGGGTGAGAAGACGATGCTGGTGCTGAACCTGAACGGCCAGCTGGTCGAGCAGGCGCCCGGTGGCGCCAAACTGGCCGCGCTGGCCAATCTCGGCGACGAGAACGTGCGCCGCTATATCCAGCTGCGCGACGTGCTGCGGGTGCTGGACAACGCGGGGCGCGACCCGGACATCGGCGGCGCCGTGCTGCTGGTGGACGAGATGGAAGGCGGCGGCCCGGCGATGCAGCGCGAGATCGCGGCCGCCATCGACCGCTTCCGCGCCACCGGCAAGAAGGTCGTGGCCTGGGGGTCGAACTACAACCAGAGCCAGTACCAGATCGCGGCCCATGCCAGCGAAGTCTACCTGCACCCGATGGGCACCGTGATCCTCGATGGCTACGGCAAGTACCGCACCTACTACCGCGATGCGCTGGACAAGCTGGGCGTGACGGTCAACCTGCTGAAGGTCGGCAATTTCAAGAGCGCGGCCGAGCCGCTGGTGGCCAACGGTCCGTCGCCGGCCGCCGCCGAAGCGGAAGCCTACCTGAACAACGACCTGTGGAACCGCTACCTGCAGGACGTGGAAAAGGCCCGCAAGCTGCAAGCCGGCACGATCGCGCAAGGCATCGAGAACCTGCCGGCCCTGCTGGAACGGCACGACGGCAACCTGGCGAAGATGGCGCTCGGCGTGAAACTGGTGGATGGCCTGAAGACGCGCGACGAGATCCGCAAGCTGGTGCTGGAGCGCGGCGTGCCCGATGCGCAGAACAAGTCGTTCCGCCAGGTCGCCTTCGATGACTACCTGGCGCGCCTGCCGCAGCACATCGCCGGCGACGCCGTCGGCGTGGTGATGGCGGTCGGCGAAATCGGTGACGGCATCGCCGCGCCGGGCGCGATCGGCGGCCTGTCCACGTCGAACCTGATCCGCATGGCGCGCGAGGACGAGAACATCAAGGCCATCGTGCTGCGCGTCGATTCGCCGGGCGGCAGCGCGTTCGGTTCGGAACTGATCCGCCGCGAACTGGAACTGACGCGCGCGGCCGGCAAGCCGGTGGTCGTCTCGATGGGCAACCTGGCCGCATCGGGCGGCTACTGGATCTCGATGTCGTCCGACGAGGTGATCGCCGACGCATCGACGATCACGGGCTCGATCGGCGTGTTCGCGCTGTTCCCCACCGTGGACAAGGTGATGGACAAGCTGGGCATCCACACCGCGGGCCAGCCCACCACGTGGCTGGGCGACGCCGGCAACCCCACGCGCCCGATGGACCCGCGCTTCGGCCAGCTGCTGCAATCATCGATCAACAACGTGTATGCGGAATTCACGACGAAGGCCGCGCAAGCCCGCAAGAGCACACCGGAAAAGATCGACGCCGTGGCGCAGGGCAGGGTGTGGACGGGGGCCCAGGCGCAGGAGCGCGGCCTGGTCGACACGCTGGGCAGCTTCAACGACGCGGTACGCTCCGCCGCGCGCCGCGCCAAGCTGGGTGCTGACCCACGCATCGTGTACATCGAGCGCGAAACCACGCGCTTCGACAAGCTGCTCGACTTCTTCGGCGCCCCGCAGGCCATCGGCGACGTGATCGACGCCGCCGTCGCACGGCAAGTCGGCTCGGTGCTGGCGCCAGCCGGCATCCCCGCCGGCGTGGCCGGCCATGTCGCCAGGGAGCTGAACTGGCTGAACGACATGACGGCGAAGAAAAAGCCATTCATGGCGCTGACGCACTGCATGTGCGGGGTGCCGGAGTGACGCGGTAATGTGGTGGCGCGGCCGCCGGCGATCGACTCGCGACGTGCGGTCTTTCATCGGTTCGGCCGGTGCGCAGCCGCGCCTGGCGCAGTGGCTCGATAACGGGCGGCTGGCTGGGGAAACGTGAGTTGACCCCATCTGGCCGGCGTGCAGCCGGCCAGCCTTCGATTTTTCTTCCTTCTCCGGCCAGGAATTCTTCCAGCGCCCGCCGCGACATCGACTACGCAAAACCATCGCGATGTCGACCCCGGCCGGTTTCGGCCCACCTGCCAACGCCCGGCATCCCGCAGGGCTCTTCATGAACGATACCCAGGTTTCCTGCGCATGGCCGGACGGATCAGTCACGCCTGGTGTGATGTGAAAGAAGGTCGACCTGACAGCATGGGCTATGCAGTCCCTGTGTGAACAGGAGAGATACATCCTTGCCAATGCTCGAAAGGCAAGTGTTGGTAATGTGTCTTGCGGTAAGGACAGGAATGGCACCGTTCCTGTCGTCAAGGCGCGACTGTCCCGGACGTTTCGCGGCACAGTTTGATCCAGGGCAATCCCACGATATATCCCGGCGGCATGATTTCAGTTCCGAAAATTACAACCGGGAAATCGCAATGAGTACCGTAACGACGCAATTCGATGCTGTTCTGGACGGCACGCAGCAATATTACCGGCCGCTGCTGCCGTGCAGCATCCCTGGCCTGGACAACGACGCCGGCTTCTCCACGATCTGGTACGCAACAGACATTCTTGCGACCGACCAGGCGGAGCAGAACGGGCTCTACAACTACGCCACGCAGGTACTCACGCCTACCGTCAGCGGCAACTACACGATCACGGTGGACGCCGCGCAGGGCCTGCTGGCCCCGGGCGGCAGGTCCGATACCCAGATCTGGCTGTATGACACGACCTTCGATCCGGAGGATCCGCTCGTCAATGTCATCGCCGCGAACGAGGACATCGATTTCGAGGACGAAGATGGCGAGCCGGCCATCTGGCTGTCCCACCTGCCGAACATGGCCCTGGTTGCCGGACATACGTACGTGCTGGTGGTGACCACGTATTCCCCCGACGCCACCGGCTTTGCCAACTTCAGCGCCACGGGGCCCGGCGACCTGATGCTGGGCGACCTTCCGTCGGACACAACGCCACCGGTGATGGAATCGGTCGGCGTGCCGCCGGTGGGCACGTATGGCGCCGGCGAGCATCTCGATTTCACGGTCACGTTCAATGAAACGGTGCTGCTTGAAACGAGCGCCGGCTGGCCGACGCTGGGCATCGCCATCGGCGGCCAGACCGTGCAGGCCGCCTACGCGAGCGGCGCCGGTACCGACACGCTGACGTTCCGCTACACGCTGCTCCCAGGCCAGGAAGACACCGACGGTATCGCCGTCACGGGGTTGATGCTGCACGGCTCCTTCATTCACGACCTTGGGTACAACGAGGCGGACATCACGCTGCAGGACGTGGGCGACACCAGCGGCGTGCTGGTCGGCAGTGCCGCGCCGGCCATTGTCGCGGTCGCGGTACCGGCGGCGGGCACGTACGGGCAGGGCGGCCAGCTCAATTTCAGGGTCACGCTCGACGAAGCCGTCATCGTCGACACCAGTGGCGGCACCCCGCGTATTGCGCTCAATATCGGCGGCCAGACCGTCCACGCGCATTACGTGAGCGGCAGCGGCACCACGTCGCTGGTCTTCCAGCACACGCTGGCAGGCGGCATGACCGATAACGATGGCGTCACGATCGGCGCATTGTCGGCCAATGGCGGCACGCTGAGGGATGCCGCAGGCAACGATGCCGCGCTCGCGCTGCATGGTGTGGCCAGCACCGCGGGCGTGCTGGTCGACAGTCTCGCACCCGCCGTCGTCGCAGTCGCGGTACCGGCAGCGGGCACCTATGCGATGGGCGGGCAGCTGCAATTCACGGTCACGTTCGACGACGCCGTCACCGTCGGCACCGGCGGCGGCACCCCGCGCATCGCGCTGGACGTCGGCGGCCAGGTTCTCTACGCGAACTACGTGAGCGGCAGCGGCACCACGGCGCTGGTCTTCCAGCACACGCTGGCAACCAACAGGTCCGATACCGACGGCATCACGATCGGCTCGCTGCAGGCCAATGGCGCCACCCTGAAGGATGCCACCGGCAATAACGCCGCGCTGGCGCTGCAAGGAGTGGCCAGCACCGCGGGCGTGCTGGTCGACAGTGCCCCGCCTTCCATCTTCGGCAACATCGGCGTCCCCGCAGCGGGCTCGTACCGTGCCGGCGAAACGCTGACCTTCAACGTGGTCTTCGATGATAACGTGATCATCACGGGCACCGACAGCACGCTGGGGCTGACGATCGGCAGCACGGGGCGCTTTGCCACCTTCGCTTCGAAGACGCAGAATTCGATCACGTACACCTACACGGTGCAGGCGGGCGACAACGATACGAACGGCATTGCGGTCACCTCGCTGAATGCCGGCACCAGCACGATCCGCGACGCGGTCGGCAATGACGCTTCGCTGACGCTGTTCAGGCATGTGCCGTCAACAACCAACATCCTGGTCGACACGCGGGCACCGGCGGTGACCGCCGTGGCGGTACCGCCGAACGGCGCCCACGCTGCCGGCACGGTGCTCGATTTCACGGTCACTTTCGATGAAAACGTGACCGTCACCGGCACCGACGGCACGCTGGCGCTGACGATCGGCGCCACCGCACGTACTGCGACGTTCCTGTCCAGCGGCGCGAGAACGGTGACCTACCGCTATACCGTGCAGGCTGGCGACAACGATGCCGATGGCATCGCGGTCGGTGCCATCAACCTGGGTGCCGGCGCGATCCGCGATGCGGCCGGCAACAATGCCGCGCTGTCGCTGGCCGGGCGCGTGCCGCCGACCGCCGGCATCATGGTGGACACGCAGGCGCCCTCGGTCACCAGCGTGACAGTACCGCCGGATGGCACGCACAAGGCCGGCACGGTGCTCGACTTCTCGGTGACCTTCGACGAGGCGATCATCGTTACCGGTACCGATGGCACGCTGGCCCTGACGATCGGTGGCATCGGGCGCAACGCCACGTTCCTGTCGAGCAGTGGCAACACGATTACCTATCGCTACACCGTGCAGGCCGGCGACAACGATGGCGACGGCATCACGGTCGGCGCCATCGGCCTGGGCACCGGGACCATCCGCGACGCGGCCGGTACCAATGCGGCGCTGTCGCTGGCCGGGTACGTGCCGTCGACCGCCGGCATCATGGTGGATACGCGGGCGCCGGCCGTGGCCAGCGTGACCGTACCGCAGGATGGCACGCACACCGCCGGCGCGGCACTCGACTTCACAGTTGCCTTCGACGAGGCGGTTACCGTTACCGGTACCGATGGCACCCTGGCGCTGACGGTCGGCGGCACCGTACGGGAGGCGACTTTCCTGTCCAGCACCGGCACCACGATCACGTATCGCTACACCGTGCAGGCCGGCGACAACGATGCCGATGGCATCACGGTCGGCGCGATCAACACCGGTAGCGGCGCGATCCGCGACGCGGCCGGCAACGATGCCGCGCTGTCGCTGGCCGGGCAGGTGCCACCGACAACCGGCGTCGTGGTGGACGCGCGCGCGCCGGCGGTAACCGGCGTATCGGTACCGCAGGGTGGCTCCCACGGCGCCGGCGCGCAGCTCGATTTCACGGTGACCTTCGACGAAGCGGTGACGGTAAACGGCATGGATGGCACGCTGGCCCTGGCGATCGGTGGCGCCGCACGTAATGCAACGTTCCTGTCGGCCTCCGGCAACACGGTGACTTACCGCTACACGGTGCAGGCCGGCGACAACGATGCCGATGGCATCACGGTCGGTGCGCTGGCACTGGGCACGAGCACGATCCGCGATGCGGCCGGCAATGATGCGGCACTGTCCCTGGCCGGGCAGGTGCCGCCGACCGATGGCATCGTGGTGGACACGCAGGCGCCGGCGGTGGCCGGCATGACGGTGCCGCTGGGCGGCATCCATGGCGTTGGCACGCAACTCGACTTCACGGTCGCTTTCGACGAAGCGGTGGTCGTTACCGGCACGGATGGCACGCTGTCCCTGACGATCGGCGGCAGCGCACGCAACGCCACGTTCCTGTCCAGCACCGGCGACACGGTGACGTATCGCTACACCGTCCAGGCTGGCGACAGCGATGCCGACGGCATCACGGTTGGCGCGATCGGCCTGGGTGCCGGCGCGATCCGCGACGCAGCCGGCAACGATGCCGCCCTGTCGCTGGCCGGGCACGTGCCGCCGACAAGCGGCATCGTGTTGGATGCGCGCGCACCAGAGGTGACGGGCATGACGGTACCGGCGGACGGTGCGCATGCCGCGGGTGCGGTTCTCGATTTCACCGTTGCGTTCGATGAAGCGGTGACCGTCACCGGCACTGACGGCACGCTGGCGTTGACGATCGGCGGCATGGGCCGCAGTGCGACGTTCCTGTCAAGCACCGGCAACACGGTGACGTATCGCTACACCGTGCAGGCCGGCGACAACGATGCCGATGGCATCACGGTCGGTGCGCTGGCACTGGGTACGAGCACGATCCGCGACGCGGCCGGCAACGATGCCGCGCTGTCGCTGGCCGGGCACGTGCCGTCGACCGCAGGCATCTCCGTGGATACGCAGGCGCCGGCGGTGGCCGGCATGACGATACCGGCGGACGGCCTGCGTGCCGCCGGTGCGGTTCTCGATTTCACGGTGGCCTTCGACGAGGCGGTTACCGTTACCGGCACCGACGGCACGCTGGCGTTGACGATCGGCGGTACCGCACGCAGTGCGACGTTCCTGTCCAGCACCGGCAATACGGTGACGTATCGCTACACCGTGCAGGCAGGCGATAACGATGTGGACGGCATCGCGATCGGTGCGATCGATCCTGGCGCCGGCACGATCCGCGACGCGGCCGGCAATGACGCGGCGTTGTCGCTGGCCGGGCACGTACCGCCGACCGGTGGCATCGTGGTGGATGCGCAGGCGCCGGCGGTGGCCGGCATGACGATACCGGCGGACGGCGTACGTGCCGCCGGTGCGGTGCTCGATTTCACGGTGGCGTTCGACGAGGCGGTCACCGTCACCGGAACGGATGGCTCCCTGGCCCTGACGATCGGCGGCATCGGGCGTAGCGCAGCGTTCCTGTCCAGCACCGGCAACACGATCACCTATCGCTATACCGTGCAGGCGGGCGACAACGATGCGGACGGCATCGCGGTCGGTGCGATCGATCCTGGCACCGGCACGATCCGCGATGCGGCCGGCAACGATGCCGCGCTGTCGCTGGCCGGGCACGTGCCGCCGACCGCCGGCATCGTGGTCGATACGCAGGCGCCCGTGGTCACCAGCGTGACCGTACCGCCGGATGGCACGCACAAGGCCGGCACCGTGCTCGATTTTTCGGTGACGTTCGATGAGGCGGTCACTATTTCCGGTACCGATGGCACATTGGCCCTGGCGATCGGCGGCATCGGGCGCAACGCCGCGTTCCTGTCCAGCACCGGCAACACGGTCACGTACCGCTACACGGTGCAGGCCGGCGACAACGATGCCGATGGCATCACCATCGGTGCGCTGGCACTGGGCACGGGCACGATCAAGGACGCGGCCGGCAACGATGCGGCGCTGTCGCTGACCGGGCTCGTGCCATCGACCGCCGGCATCGTGGTGGACACGCAGGCACCGGCGGTGGCCGGCATGACGGTACCTCAAAATGGCACCCTCAGCGCTGGCGCGGTACTGGATTTCACGGTGGCCTTCGACGAAGCCGTGCTCGTTACCGGCACGGATGGCGCGCTGGCCCTGACGATCGGCGGCACCGCACGGGAGGCGACTTTCCTGTCCAGCACCGGCAACATCGTAACCTATCGCTATGCCGTGCAGGCTGGTGACAGCGATGCGGATGGCATTGCGATCGGTGCGATCGACGTCGGCACCGGCGCGATCCGCGACGCGGCCGGCAACGACGCGGCGCTGTCGCTGGCCGGGCACGTGCCGCCGACCGGCGGCATCGTGGTGGATGCGCGCGCACCGGAAGTGACCGGCATCACGGTACCGGCGGACGGCGCGAGTGCTGCCGGTGCGGTGCTTGATTTCACCGTTGCGTTCGATGAAGCGGTCACCGTCACCGGCACCGATGGTTCGCTGGCCCTGACGATCGGCGGCATTGGGCGCAGTGCGGCATTCCTGTCCAGCACGGGCAATACGGTGACGTATCGCTATACCGTGCAGGCAGGCGACAACGATGCCGACGGCATCGCGATCGGGGCGATCAGCCTGGGTGCCGGCGCAATTCGCGACGCGGCCGGCAACGATGCGGCGCTGTCGCTGGCCGGGCACGTGCCGTCGACCGCCGGCATCACCGTGGATACGCGCGCGCCGGCCGTGGCCGGCGTGACGGTACCGCCCGATGGCACGCACAAGGCCGGCACCGTGCTCGATTTCACGGTGGCCTTCGATGAAGCGGTGACCGTTACCGGCACCGACGGCACGCTCGCCCTGGCGATCGGCGGCACCGCACGCAGTGCGACTTTCCTGTCCAGTACCGGCAACACGGTGACGTATCGCTACACCGTTCAGGCAGGCGACAACGATGCGGACGGCATCGCGATCGGTGCAATCGATCCTGGCACCGGCACGATCCGCGACGCGGCCGGCAATGATGCGGCGCTGTCGCTGGCTGGAAACGTGCCGCCGACCGGTGGCATCGTGGTCGATACGCGGGCGCCGGCGGTGGCCGGCATGACAGTACCGCCGGGGGGTTCCCACGGCGCCGGCACCGCACTCGACTTCACGGTTGCCTTCGACGAAGCTGTCACCGTTACCGGTACCGATGGCACGCTGGCCCTGACGGTCGGCGGCACCGCACGCAGTGCGGCATTCCTGTCCAGCACCGGCAACACGGTGACGTATCGCTACACGGTGCAGGCTGGCGACAGCGATGCCGACGGTATCGCGATCGGTGCCATCAGCCTGGGCGCCGGCACGATCCGCGACGCGGCCGGCAACGATGCGGCGCTGTCGCTGGCCGGGCACGTGCCGCCGACCGGCGGCATCGTGGTGGATGCGCAGGCGCCGGCCGTGACCGGCGTGGCCGTGCCGCAGGATGGCGTCCATGACGCCGGCACGCAGCTCGATTTCACGGTGACCTTCGATGACGCGGTGACCGTCACCGGTACAGAAGGCTCACTGGCGCTGACGATCGGTGGCATCGGGCGCAGTGCGGCTTTCCTGTCCAGCACCGGCAATACGGTGACGTATCGCTATACCGTGCAGGCAGGCGACAACGATGCCGACGGCATCGCGATCGGGGCGATCAGCCTGGGTGCCGGCGCAATTCGCGACGCGGCCGGCAACGATGCCGTGCTGTCGCTGGCCGGGCTCGTGCCGCCGACCGCCGGCATCACAGTGGACACGCGGGCGCCGGCCGTGGCCGGCGTGATGGTACCCCCGGATGGCACGCACAAGGCCGGCACCGTGCTCGATTTCACGGTCGCCTTCGACGAGGCGGTGACCGTTACCGGCACGGATGGCACGCTGGCGCTGACGATCGGCGGCATCGGGCGCAGCGCGGCGTTCGTTTCCGCCAGTGGCAACGCGATCACTTATCGCTACACGGTGCAGGCCGGCGACAACGATGCGGACGGCATCGCGGTCGGCGCCATCGGCCTGGGTGCCGGCACGATCCGCGACGCGGCCGGCAACGATGCCGCGCTGTCGCTGGCCGGGCGCGTGCCGCTGACCGGCGGCATCAGGGTGGACACGCAGCCGCCGGCCGTGACCGATGTATCGGTACCGCTGAGCGGCGTCCATGGGGCAGGGGACCACCTCGATTTCACGGTGAGCTTCGACGAGGCGGTGACCGTTACCGGCACTGACGGCACGCTGGCGCTGACGATCGGCGGCATCGGGCGCAGCGCCACGTTCCTGTCCAGCACCGGCAGCACGGTCACCTACCGCTATACGGTGCAGGCGGGTGACAATGATGCCGATGGCATCACCGTCGGTGCGCTGGCACTGGGCACGAGCACGATCAGGGATGCGGCCGGCAACGATGCATCGCTGCTGCTGGCGGGCCACCTGCCCGGCACGGGCGGTATCCGGATCGACGCCGATGCGCCCGCCGTGGCCGGCTTCATCGGCGTGCCCGCACCCGGCACCTATGCGGCCGGCGACACGCTGGTATTTTCGGTGACGTTCGATTCGAGCGTCACCGTGCAAGGCGGCATCAGCGTGCTTGGCCTGGTGATCGGTGGCGCAGCGCGCGAAGCCGTGCTCGTGTCCAGTGCGGGCCCGGTGCTGACGTATGCCTACACGGTGCTGCCGGGGGACATCGACGCGGACGGCATTGCCGTCGGCGGCATCGCACTGAACGGCAGCACGATCAGGGATGCGGCCGGCAACGATGCGGCGCTGGCCCTGGGCGGCCACGTGCCGCCGCTGGGTGCGGTGCTGGTCGATGCGCAGGCGCCGTCGGTCACCGGTGTCGCCGCTCCCGCGGCCGGCACATATGCCGCGGGCGACACGCTGGCCTTTACCATTACCTTCGATGACAACGTGGCGGTCACCGGCACGGACAGCACGCTGACCGTGAACGTTGGCGGCGTGAACCGGGCAGCGGCCTTTGCGTCGAGCAACGGGAATTCGGTGACCTATACCTATACCGTGCAGGCAGGGGAAAACGATGGGGATGGCATCGCGATCGGCGCGCTGTCGCTCGGCACGAGCACGATCCATGACGCGGCCGGCAACGATGCGGCCCTGTCGCTGGCGGGCCGCCTGCCGCCGACCGGCGCAATCCTGGTCGATACGCAGGCGCCCGTGGTGACGGGCGTCGCGGTGCCGGGCAATGGCGTTTACGGCACCGGCATGCACCTCGACTTTACCGTCGCCTTCAGCGAGGCCGTGACCATCAGCAGCACCGACGGCACGCTCTATCTCGTTGTCGGTGGTACGCTGCGCACCGCGACGTTCCTGTCCAGCGGCAGCAATGTCATCACTTACCGCTACACCGTGCAGTCGGGCGATGCCGATGCGGACGGCATCAGCGTCTTCGGCATCTCCCTCAACGGCAGTACCATCACGGATGCCGCCGGCAACGATGCGGTGCTGGTCCTGGCCGGCCATGTGCCGTCGCTGGGCGGCGTGCGGGTCGATACAACCGTGCCGGGGCCGATCGATACGCAGGCGCCATCGGTGACGCACGTGGGCACGTCCGCCGATGGCACCTACGCGGCGGGCGAGCAGCTGGAGTTCACGGTGATCTTCAATGAAAGCGTGATCGTCACCGGCGCCGACAGCGCACTGGGCCTGACGATAGGCGGCGCCGCGCGCAGCGCCACCTTCCTGTCCAGCAGTGCCAACGCGGTGACGTACCGCTACACGGTGCAGGCCGGCGACAACGATGCCGATGGCATCACGATCGGCGCGCTGGCGCTGGGCACGAGCACGATCCGTGACGCGGCCGGCAACGATGCGGCCCTGTCGCTGGCCGGGCACCTGCCGCCGACCGGCGCAATCCTGGTCGATACGCAGGCGCCCGTGGTGACCGGCGTGGCGGTGCCGGGCAATGGCGTGTACAGCACCGGCATGCACCTCGACTTTACCGTCACCTTCAGCGAGGTCGTAGATGTCGCCGGTGCGGGGAGCACGCTGGGCCTCGCCATCGGCGGCGCCGTGCACAATGCGCAATTCCTGTCCAGCACCGGCAACACGATCACCTACCGTTACACGGTGCAGCCGGGCGATGCCGATGCCGACGGGATCAGCGTCGTCGGCATCACCCTCGACGGTGGAACGGTCACGGATGCCGCCGGCAACGATGCGACACTGGCCCTGGCCGGCCAGGTACCGCCACTGGACGGGGTGCTGGTCCAGGGAAGCTTGCCCGATACCACCGCCCCGGTATTCATCAACGCCAGCGTCAATGGCCGCACGCTGGTGCTGTCGTACGACGAGGCCGGCCTGCTCGACGCGGTGCATGGCCCGGCCGCCGGTGCGTTCACGGTCATGGTGGCCGGCGTGGCCAGGGCCGTATCGGTCGTCGCTGTCGACGCCGACGCCCGCACGGTCACGTTGACGCTTGCCACGGCGGTGCGCCATGACCAGCCGGTGACGGTGGCGTATGCCGACCCGACCGCGGGCAACGATGCCGCTGCGATCCAGGATGTGGCCGGCAATGATGCCGCGCCGCTGGCGGCGACACCGGTCATGAACACCACCCCGCCGATCCTGACACCGCCGCCGGTCGATCCACCGCCGGTCGACCCGCCACCCGTCGATCCGCCGCCTTTCGGCGACGCCACCATCGATGGCCTCGTGGTGCGGACCGTCACCGAGACCCAGGCCGATGGCTCGGTAACGCAGGTCATGACGATTCCGGTCGTGACGGCGAGCCGTGTCGAGCAGGTGGGAGCGGTGGACATGGCCGACATCCCGCTCGTGACGAATGCGGCGGGCACGAGCCTGCTGACCGCGCAGCTGCCGATCGGCTATGGCCTGCAGGCCAGTGGCGCGACGCAGCCGACGACGGTCGACGCATCGTCGACCGACCTGATTCGCGAGATCCGCGCGCATACCGCCAATGGTTCCGCCGACCAGGCACAGCTGACCGGCGCCGGCACCAGCTTCATCGGCACGCTGGACGACGGGGGCGCACTGCTGGTGCAGACCATCGTGCCCATCGCCGCCGGGGATGCCGTGCCCGGCCGGCTCATCATCACCGGCGCACCGGCCGCCGCCGGCCACGTGCCGACGGCACTGGTAATCGACGCCCGTGGATTGCCGCCCGGTACGAGCATCGAGCTGAACGACGTGGAGTTCGCGGCGGTGGTGGGCGCCGTGCGGATCGTCAACGGTGCCGGGGCGCAGATCGTCTTCGGTGACGGCGCTGCCCAGGAAATCATGCTGGGCGAGGGCGACGACGTGCTGCACGGCGGCGCCGGCAACGATATCGTTGGCAGCGCCGCCGGCAACGATCGCGTATTCGGCGACGAAGGCGACGACATCGTCTTCGGCGGCGAGCATGACGACATGGTCGATGGCGGCAGTGGCAACGATATCGTGCAACTGGCCGGCGCCGGCCGGTCCGACTACAGCCTGCGCGTGGTGGACGGCAACCTCGTCATGGCGCACCGTGACGGCGGTATCGATGGCACGGACGTCGTCAGCAACGTGGAGACACTGCGCTTCCTGCGGGCCGACACGTCCACGGCCGGCACGGTGGGCCGCCTCGTCGAGGCACTGACCGGCGACCCCGCCAGCGTGGCCACCGTGGATGCATTGGTGGTCATGGCCGGGCAGGGCGCGGGCCTGTCGCATATCGCGCACATACTGTACGGGCAGGCCGGCCCCGACGCGCTGGACGACACGGCCTTTGTCGGCCTGCTGTACCGCAACGTGTTCGGCCGGGAGGTCGACAGCGTGGGGGACGCCTACTGGCCCGGGCAGCTGGCAGGCGGCGCGGCCCGGGCCGACGTGGCGCTGCTGATCGCCGATTCCGCCGAAAAGCTGGCGATGCCGACCGACGTGCATTTCGGCGATACCGACGTGGGCACGCTGGTGCGGTTGTACAGCACGCTCTACGACCGCGCGCCGGACGAGGGAGGGCTGAACTTCTGGATCGCCGCGCATGAAAGCGGCCTGGCGATGGCATCGATCGCCGATGCGTTCGTGGCCGATGTGGAGGGCCGCAGCCAGTACGGCGGGCTTGGCGATGCCGACTTCGTGACGGCGCTGTATCACGCGGGCATGCATCGCGAGCCTGGCGCGGAGGAAGTGCAGTACTGGACCGGACTGCTGGGCGAAGGCCACGCCGACCGCGGCGACGTGCTGCTCGCCTTCGCCGACTCGGCGGAAAAGGTGGCGCTGGTGGGGACCATGTCGAGCACGTTCGACCTCGTGTAAGGCATGCGGTGCAGCGCGGCGCGGCCCGGTCCCCGGTCCGCGCCGCGACTTTTTTGCTGCAAGTGCACAGGCCATGCTTCGGCGGTGAATTCGCTTGACCATCGGCCAAGCGCGGGCCTATCCTTGGTGCGCCGCACAAGCCGCCATCCGGCCCGCATTATTCATCCGCGCCATTACGTCTGCGCCATTCTATCGATAGGAACTGTGATGACAACGTATCCTGCCTTCCCTCCCGCTGCCCCGGGCGCGGATTTGCTGAACATCTTTGCGCAACTCGGCAATACCTACACGCACTCGCTCCAGTCGAGCACACAGGAAATATGGATGAGTTCCATGCGCATCGTCCAGGAACACACGGCGCGCGCGCTCGCCAATGCCTCGCAGGATTGCATGGCCGCGCTGGCGAAGAACGCTGCCGACATCGGCCAGCGCTCCTTCGCCGACATCGTCAGTGCCCACCAGCAGGCGATGGCATCGATGGGCTCGGCATTCACGAAGTCCGTCATGACCGGCGCCGCGCCGCAAAACTTCGGCAAGCTGTTCCTGCCGGCGTGACCGCTCGCGGAGATTTGTAGCCAGTTTGTAACTGCCGCACCATCGCCTCCGGGCGCGGCCGCCGCCGCGCCAGCCCCGCCAGTTCAGCCTTTACGCCCGCCGCATGCCGGCGCGAATCTCGCGCATCGCACCGTTTCCCATGGTTTCGGGGTGTAAATGTAAGCAAAGCGAAACAAGCCGCAGAATCCGCTGTGATAGAGTCGATTTGATAAGCATAGTTACTCTACTGAACAGCCACAAGGATCAGCGATGACCTCGCCAGCAGCGCTCACGACCCCCTCGAACAAACCCCGCCGCCGTACCCGCATCCTCGGAACCATCATCGCCATCCTTGCCATCGCCGCCATGGGCTGGCTTGCGTGGTATCTGACGCACCGGCCCGCCGAAGGTCCCGGTGGTCCGGGCGGCCCGGGCATGGGCGGCCCCGGTGGTCCAGGTGGTCCCGGCGGCCCCGGTGGCCGCCGCGGCGGCATGGCGACAACGGTCGGCGTTGCCACGGCCGAGCAGGCCAACCTGCCGGTCACGCTCGATGCGCTGGGGACCGTCACCGCGGCGGCCACCACCACGGTGCGGCCGCAGGTCTCCGGCATCCTGCAGAAAGTCCTGTTCAAGGAAGGCCAGCTGGTCAAGGCGGGCCAGGTGCTCGCGCAGATCGACCCGCGCCAGTTCGAGATGGCGCTGCTGCAGGCCACCGGCCAGCGCCAGCGCGACGAGGCGCAGCTGGAAAATGCGCGGCTCACGCTGGAACGCTACCGCACGCTGCTGTCGCAGGATTCGATTGCCCGGCAGGATGTCGACACTCAGGCGGCGCTGGTCAAGCAGCTCGAAGGCACCGTGATGACGGACCGCGCCGCCGAAGGCACGGCGCGGCTCAATCTCGGCTATACGAAGGTGGTGGCACCGATCACCGGCCGCGTGGGACTGCGCGTCGTCGACGTGGGCAACCTCGTGTCGGGCAGCGATACGAACGGCATTGCCGTGATCACCCAGCAATCGCCGATCGACGTGGAGTTCGCCGTGCCGCAGGACCGCGTACCGGACATCATGAGCCGCGCCTCGACCGGCGCCACGCTGGTGGCGCAGGCGTATGACCGCACCCGCACCGAAGTGCTGGCCAGCGGCCGCTTTGCCGCGCTGGACAACCAGGTCGACACTTCGACCGGTACGGTGATGGCCAAGGCGCGCTTCGACAACGACAGGATGACGCTGTTCCCCAGCCAGTTCGTCAACGTGCGGCTGGAAATGCGCACCATCGCCAATGCCGTGCTGGTACCCGTAACAGCGCTGCGCCACGGCACCGATGGCGACTACGTGTGGGTGCTGAAGAACGATCGCACGGTGACGATGCGGCCCGTCAAGCGCGGCCAGGCCACGGTGGACAAGGTGCAGGTCGTTACCGGCCTGCAGGTGGGCGAGAAGGTGATCACGGAAGGCGCCGACCGCCTGAAGGAAGGCGCGCAGGTCATGCTGCCGGGAGACAAGCCGGGGCAGGGCCGCCAGCGCCAGGGCGGGCAGCCCGGCGCACGGCCGGCGGGACAGGCCGACACCCGCCCGGCCGGTGCGCCCGATGTGGCGCCCGGCGCCGTCGGCAGCGATGCGGCGAAGATGCAGGACCGCCGGGCCACGCAGGGTGAAGCGCCGCAGCGCTCGATGCCGGAAGAGGGCGGCCGCAGCGCGCCGAGCGCCGCGGATGGCAGCAATACCGCGCCCGGCGCAGGACCCCAGCGCGGCAATGAGCGCCGCGAACAGCCGGCGGCCGCAAGATGAGTCCATCGGCACCATTCATCCGGCGGCCGGTTGCCACGTCGCTGCTGATGCTGGCGATCATGCTGGCGGGCCTGGTGGGCTTTAAGTTCCTGCCCCTGTCCGCGCTGCCGCAAGTCGATTTCCCGACCATCCAGGTGCAGACGCTGTATCCGGGGGCGAGCCCGGAAGTGATGGCGCAGACCGTGACGGCGCCGCTGGAACGCCAGTTCGGCCAGATGTCCGGCCTGCAGCGCATGAGTTCCAGCAGCGCCGCCGGCGTGTCGATCATCACCCTGCAGTTCGGCCTGGGCCAGACGCTCGACGTGGCCGAGCAGGAAGTGCAGGCGGCCATCAACGCGGGCAGCTCGCTGCTGCCGACCGACCTGCCGGCGCCGCCCGTCTACGCGAAGGTCAATCCGGCCGACGCGCCGGTGCTGACCCTGGCCATCACGTCGGACACGATGCCGCTGACCGAGGTGCAGAACATCGTCAATACCCGCCTGGCCCTGAAGATCAGCCAGGTATCGGGCGTGGGGCTCGTCAGCCTGTCCGGCGGGCAGCGTCCGGCCGTGCGCATCCAGGCCGATACACTGGCGCTGGCCAGCTATGGCCTCGGCCTCGACACGCTGCGCACCGCGATCGGCAATGCCAATTCGAACAGCGCCAAGGGATCGTTCGACGGCCCCACGCGCGCGTTCACGATCAATGCCAACGACCAGTTGCTGACCGCCAGCGACTACAAGAGTCTCATCGTCGCGTACAGGAACGGCGCGCCGGTGCGGCTGACCGACGTGGCACGGGTCGTCGACTCCGCCGAGAACATCAAGCTGGGCGCCTGGGCCAACACGAAGCCGGCGATCATCCTGAACGTGCAGCGGCAGCCCGGCGCCAACGTGATCGCCACCGTCGATGCAATCAAGGAACGCCTGCCCGAGCTGCAGCAGGGCCTGCCGAGCGCGCTGCGCGTGGACGTGCTGTCGGACCGCACCACCGGCATCCGCGGTTCCGTGCACCACGTGCAGCTCGAGCTGCTGCTGGCCGTCATCCTGGTAGTGCTCGTGATCTTCCTGTTTCTGCACAGCGTACGCGCCACCGTGATCGCCAGCCTGGCGGTGCCGATCTCGCTGATCGGCACGTGCGGCGTGATGTACCTGATGGGCTACAGCCTGAACAACCTGTCGCTGATGGCGCTGACGATCGCCACCGGGTTTGTCGTCGACGATGCGATCGTCATGATCGAGAACATCGCCCGCTACATCGAGGAGGGCGAAACGCCGATGGCCGCCGCGCTGAAGGGCGCCAAGCAGATCGGCTTCACCATCATCTCGCTGACGGTGTCGCTGATCGCCGTGCTGATCCCGCTGCTGTTCATGGGCGATGTCGTTGGCCGGCTGTTCCGCGAGTTCGCCGTCACGCTGTCGATCACGATCCTGATCTCGGCCGTGGTGTCGCTGACGCTGGTGCCGATGATGTCGGCCCGCTGGCTCACGTCGCACCAGGATGACGACCCGAAGAGCTTCGGCGCCCGCGTGCAGCGCTTCTTCGACCGGGTGATCCATCACTACGACCGCTCGCTGCAATGGGTGCTGCTGCGCCAGGGTCTGACGCTGCTTGTGGCGCTCGGCACGCTGGTCCTGACGGTCGTGCTGTACATGCTGATTCCCAAAGGGCTGTTCCCCACGCAGGACACGGGCCAGCTGCAGGCGCGCATCGAAACGGCGCAGGCGGTCTCGTATGCCCGCATGGCCGAGCTGCAGCAGCAGGCCGCCAGGGCGATCCTGGAGGATCCGGAAGTGCAGTCGCTCAGTTCCATCGTCGGCGTCGACGCCGCCAACAACACGATGCTGCACACGGGCCGCATGCTGATCAACCTGAAGGCGGACCGCGGCGACCAGCAGGCGCTGATGAACCGGCTGCGCCAGCGCGTGTCCGAAGTGGCCGGCGTGCGCATCTACCTGCAGCCGACACAGGACCTGACGATCGATGCCGAAAGCGGCCCCACGCAGTTCCGCGTGTCGCTCGAAGGCGCCGACACGGCCAGCGTCAACGAGTGGGCCAACAAGCTGGCGGTACAGATGGCCCGCAAGGAGCAGTTGCGCAACGTGGTGTCCGACGCCGGCGCCACCGGCGCGGCAGCCTACATCAACATCGACCGCGATACCGCTTCGCGGCTGTCGATCACCGCGTCGGCGATCGACGATGCGCTGTACAGCGCGTTCGGCCAGCGCATCGTGTCGACCATCTTCACGGAGACGAACCAGTACCGCGTGATCCTGGAAGCGGCACCGGGCATGCTGTCGACGCCGCAATCGCTGGGCGACCTGCAGATCCGCACCGGCGGCGGCAAGCCGACGCCGCTGTCGGCGGTGGCGACGATCACCGAGCAGCCGGCGCCGCTGCAGATCACGCACGTGGCGCAATACCCGGCCACCACGCTGGGCTTCGACACGGCCGATGGCGTATCGCTGGGCCGCGCCGTGGATGCGATCAGGGAAAGCGCCACCGAGATCGGGCTGCCCGGTTCCGTGACGATGACCTTCCTGGGCGCCGCCGGCGCCTACCAGGCGTCGCTGACGAACCAGCTGTGGCTGATCCTGGCCGCCGTGGTGTGCGTGTACATCGTGCTGGGCGTGCTGTATGAAAGCTATATCCATCCGCTGACGATCCTGTCGACCTTGCCGTCGGCCGGCGTGGGCGCGCTGCTGGCGCTGATGGTGTCCGGCCAGGACCTTGGCGTGATCGGCATCATCGGCATCATCCTGCTGATCGGCATCGTGAAGAAGAACGCGATCATGATGATCGACTTCGCCATCGAGGCCGAGCGCGATGACGGAATGAAGCCTCGGGAAGCGATCCACCAGGCGGCGCTGCTGCGTTTCCGGCCGATCCTCATGACGACACTGGCCGCGCTGTTCGCCGCCGTGCCGCTGATGTTCGGCTGGGGCGAGGGCGCCGAGCTGCGCCGGCCACTGGGCCTGGCCATCTTCGGCGGCCTGCTGCTGAGCCAGTTGCTGACGCTGTACACGACGCCGGTGATCTATCTCGCGTTCGACCGCCTCGGCCAACGGTTTGGCCGCAAACCGGACCTGTCGGCGGGGGCACGCAATCCCGACGGAGCGGCATCGTGAATCTGTCCGAACCGTTCGTCCGGCGCCCGATCGCCACTGTCCTGCTGACGATCGGCCTGGCGCTGGCCGGCATTGCCGCGTTCTTCGTGCTGCCCGTGTCGCCGCTGCCGCAGGTCGATTTCCCGGCCATTTCCGTGTCGGCCAACCTGCCCGGCGCCAGCCCGGACACGATGGCCAGCAGCGTGGCCACGCCGCTGGAGCGCAGGCTGGGCGTGATCGCGGGCGTCAACGAGATGACGTCGAACTCCTCGTCCGGCTCCACGCGCATCAACCTGCAGTTCGACCTGAACCGCAAGATCGACGCGGCCGCCCGCGAAGTACAGGCGGCGATCAATGCCTCGCGCGCCGACCTGCCGGCCACGCTGAAGAGCAACCCGACCTACCGCAAGATGAATCCGTCGGATTCGCCGGTGATCATCCTGGCGCTGACGTCGCCAACGCGGCGGCCGGGCCAGATCTACGAAGCCGTGTCGAACATCGTGCAGCAGAAGCTGGCGCAGGTGAAGGGCGTGGGCGACGTGGAAATCGGCGGCGGTTCGCTGCCCGCCGTGCGCATCGAACTGCTGCCGTTCGCGCTGAACCAGTACGGCGTTTCCACGGAAGACGTGCGCGCCGCGATCCAGGCCACCAATGCCAACCGGCCGCGCGGCGCCATCGAGAGCGAAGGCCGCCGGCTGCAGATCTATTCGGCGCCCGGCACGGCGACCGGCGGGCGCACCGCGGCCGACTACCGCGACCTCGTCGTCGCCTGGCGCAACAACGCGGCCATCCGCCTGCGCGACGTGGCCACCGTCGAGGATGGCCCGGAAAACAAGAATACCCTCGGCCTGTTCAACGGCCAGCCGGCCGTGATCGTGCTGATCACGCGCCAGCCTGGCGCCAACATCATCGAAACCGTGGACAGCGTGCGCGCGCTGCTGCCGCAGCTGCGCGCCCAGCTGCCGCAGGACATCACCGTGTCCGTCGCGTCGGACAGCACGACGTCGATCCGCTCGTCGCTGCACGAGGTCGAGTTCACGCTGATCCTGTCCGTGGTGCTGGTGGTGCTCGTCGTCAGCGCGTTCCTGCGCAGCGTGCGGGCCACCATCATCCCCGCCATCGCCACGGTCGTGTCGCTGCTCGGCACGTTCGGCGTGATGTACCTGCTGGGCTTTTCGCTGAACAACCTGTCGCTGATGGCGCTCACGGTGGCCACCGGATTCGTGGTCGACGACGCGATCGTCGTGCTGGAAAATACGGCGCGCCACGTCGAGAACGGCATGGACCGCTTCAAGGCCGCCCTGCTGGGCGCGAAGGAGGTGGGCTTCACGGTGCTGTCGATCAGCCTGTCGCTGGTGGCCGTGTTCATCCCGCTGCTGTTCATGGGCGGTCAAGTCGGGCGGCTGTTCCGCGAGTTCGCGGTGACCCTGTCGGCCGCCGTGATGATCTCGCTGGTGATCTCGCTGACCACCACGCCCATGATGTGCGCGTGGCTGCTCAAGTCCGAGAAGGACCGCAAGCCGCCGGGCCGCGTCTCGCGCGCTTTCGAGGCCAGCTTCGACTGGATGCAGCGCGTGTATGCGCATGCGCTGGACTGGGCGCTGCACAGCGTGTGGCTGGTGATGCTGATCCTGGGTTTCGTGGTGGCGCTGAACGTGTACCTGTTCGCGGCCGCGCCGAAAGGCTTCTTCCCGCGCCAGGACACGGGGCAGGTCAATGGCGGCCTGCGCGCCGACCAGAGCATCTCGTTCCAGGCCATGCAGCAAAAGCTGCGGCAACTGGTGGACATCATCCGCAAGGATCCGGCCGTCGACACCGTGGTGGGCTTCACGGGCGGTTCGCGCGCCGGCGGCGGTTTCATGTTCGTCAACCTGAAGCCGGCGGACGAGCGCGACGTGGCGGGGCAGGCCGTGATCGACCGCCTGCGCCCGCAACTGGCGAAAGTGACGGGCGTGCAGCTGTTCCTGAACCCCGTGCAGGACTTGCGCATGGGCGGGCGCTCCAGCAACTCCACCTACCAGTACACGCTGAAAAGCGATAACCGGGAAGACCTGAAGAACTGGGCGATGAAGCTGGCCGACGCGATGAAGAACGCGCCGGAAATGACGGACGTCGATACCGACCAGCAGGACAACGGCGTGGAAACGTTCGTGACCATCGACAAGGAAACGACGGCGCGCTTCGGCATGACGGTGCGCGACGTAACCAACTCGCTGTACAACGCATTCGGCCAGCGCCAGGTGGCGACCATCTACGATGAACTGAACCAGTACAAGGTGGTGATGGAAGTGGCGCCGGAGTATGCGCAAAGCCCCGAGGCCCTGCGCGATGTCTACGTGCCGAGCAAGGCTGCCGCGACAACCGATGTGGTGGCCAACACCGCGGCCAACACCGCGACCGACACCGCGTCGACATCCGGCGGCAGCAACGCATCGGCCAACAATGCGCAGGGCCAGCGCGACTCGTCGACCGGTTCGGCGCTGTCGACGGCACGCTCGGCGATGGTGCCGCTGTCGGGTATCGCCTCGTTCGCGGAAAGCGCCACGCCGACGTCCGTCAACCACCAGGATGGCGAACTGGCAACGACGATCTCGTTCAACCTTTCGGAAGGATTCACGCTGAGCCAGGCGCAGGAGGCGGTCAAGCAGGCCGAGGCCGATATCGCGATGCCGAACAATGTGCGCGGCAGCTTCGAGGGCCAGGCGAAACAGGCCGAGGAATCGAACCGGCAGCAGCCCTTGCTGATCCTGGCGGCGATCGTCGTCATCTACATCGTGCTGGGCATCCTGTACGAAAGCCTCGTGCACCCGATCACGGTATTGTCCACGCTGCCGTCGGCCGGGGTGGGCGCCGTGCTGGCGCTGCTGCTGTTCCGCATGGAGTTTTCCATCATCGCGCTGATCGG
This sequence comes from Pseudoduganella lutea, assembly GCF_004209755.1. NCBI lineage: Bacteria > Pseudomonadati > Pseudomonadota > Betaproteobacteria > Burkholderiales > Oxalobacteraceae > Pseudoduganella > Pseudoduganella lutea. The sequence goes on from NZ_CP035913.1 coordinate 5,023,260, forward strand.
CGTGTTCCTGCTGATTGGCATCGTGAAGAAGAATGCGATCCTGATCATCGACTTCGCGCTGGAAGCGGAGCGGGCCCGCGGCATTCCGGCCATCGAGGCGGTGCGCGAGGCGTGCCTGCTGCGCTTCCGCCCGATCCTGATGACGACGCTGGCCGCGGCGCTGGGCGCGCTGCCGCTGGCGATCGGCTTTGGCGAAGGGTCCGAGCTGCGCCAGCCGCTGGGCATCGCCATCATCGGCGGCCTGATCGCCAGCCAGCTGCTGACATTGCTGACGACGCCGGTCGTCTACATCCTGCTCGACAGGCTGCGCACCCGCAACCCCGAAGAACGCAAGCTGAGCCGCGCCGCCGGCGACGCGCCCCTGACCACATGAAGACCACCATGATTTATCGCCTGTCCGCCATTGCCCTCGCCGCCGCCTTGTGCGGCTGCGCCGTCGGCCCGAAGTACGAGGTGCCAACCACCGCGGCGCCGGCCACGTTCAAGGAAGCCGAGGGCTGGACGCCAGCGGCACCCGCCGATGCGATGGAGCGCGGCCCGTGGTGGATGCTGTTCGGTGATCCGCTGCTGAACGAACTGGCCGCGTCGGTCGACGTGAACAACCAGAACGTGGCGCTGGCCGCCGCGCAGTACGCGCAGGCGCGCGCAGTCGTTGCCGAGCAGCGAGCGTCGCTGTTTCCCAGCGTGGCGCTGAACGGCTCGGGCAACCGGTCCGGCGGGGGCGAGACCCGGCCGTCGAACAATTACCGCGTCGATATCGGCGGCAGCTGGGAGCCGGATACCTGGGGCAGCCTGCGCGCCGGCGTGACAGGTGCGCAGGCGAGCGCCCAGGCCAGCGCGGCGGACCTGGCGGCGGCCCGGCTGTCCGCCCAGGGCGAACTGGTCGCGAACTACATCGGCCTGCGCCAGGCGGACGTGGAACGGCAGATCCTCGACACCACGATCCAGGGCTACCGGCGCGTGCTGCAGATCACGCAGAACCGCGTGGACGCGGGCGTGACGGCCCGCTCCGACCTGCTGCAGGCGCAGACGCAGCTGTTCAATGCCGAAGCCGACCTGCTCACCGTGATCCGGCAGCGCGCCGTGTACGAGCATGCGATCGCCGTCCTGCTGGGCAAGGCGCCGGCCGAATTCTCGCTGGCGCCGGCATCGTGGAGCATCGTGGTGCCCGAGGTGCCGCTCGGCGTGCCGTCGACCCTGCTGCAGCGCCGGCCGGACATCGCCGCCGCCGAACGCGACGTGGCCGCCGCCAACGAGAACATCGGCATCGCCCGCGCGGCGTATTTTCCGTCGCTGAACCTGTCCGCCTCGTACGGCTATGGCAACAGCCAGGTCGGTGGCCTGTTCAGCGCCTCGAACAGCCTGTGGTCGCTGGGCCTGTCGGCCGCGCAAACGCTCTTCGACGCCGGCGCCATCGCCGCCCGCGTCGAGCAGACCAGGGCCGCGCGCGATGCCGCCATCGCCCGCTACCGGCAGACGGTGCTCGATGCCTTCGCCGACGTGGAAGACCAGCTTGCCGCGACCCGCGCGCTGGCGCAGCAGCAGGAGCTGCGCCGCCAGGCCTCCGAGGCGGCCGACCAGGTTGAGCAGCAGATGGAAAACCGCTACCGCGCCGGCCAGGTGAACTACACCGAAGTCGTCAGCGCCCAGGTCACCGCGCTGTCCGCCCGGCGCGCGCTGATCCAGGTGCAGGCGGACCGGCAGACCACCGCCGTCGCCTTGATCCAGTCATTGGGCGGCGGCTGGCAAAGTTCGCAGCCCTAAAGTAGGACACTGCGCGCCCATTCCTGCCCGCAACGCCTTGCTGTCCAACAAAACTGGGGACGTACCCCTGTTTCCAGGAAATTCCGGAAGCCTTTCCATAGAGGGCAAGTATGCCGGGAAACAGGGTGACAAGAGGCTCGCTCCCTGTTTTGCAGAAACTTTCCTCTAAACAGGGGTACGTCCCCAGTTTTGCCGGTTTTCACCGTATACTTCCCCGGCTTTTCATCAACCCCAGGGGAACATATCTTGTTCAAAAAACTAGTCCTGCCGGCCACTCTGCTGGCCGCCTTCGGTACCGCACACGGCGACGAAGGCCAGTGGCAACCCCACCAGCTGCCGCAACTGAAATCGGAACTGAAGCGCATCGGCATCCAGATCCCCGCCGAGCGCATCGCCGACCTGACGAAGCATCCGATGAGCGCCATCGTGTCGCTGGGCGGGTGCTCGGCGTCGTTCGTGTCGCCGGACGGCCTCGTGGTCACCAACCACCACTGCGCCTACGGCTCGATCCAGCGCAATGCCACGGCCGAGAAGAACTACATCGTCGATGGCTTCCTGGCGAAGACGCGCGCCGAGGAATTGCCGGGCGGCCCGAACGCGCTGGTGTACGTGACCGAGAAGGTCGAGAACGTGTCCGACCGCGTGCTGAAAGGACTGGACAACGTGGGCGGCAAGGCGCGCCACGAAGCGATCCAGGGGCGCATCAAGGCGTTGATCGCCGAATGCGAAACCGATAAATCCTACCGCTGCTCGGTGCCCGCGTTCCACCGCGGCCTGGAGTACTACCGCATCCGCCAGATGATGATCCGCGACGTGCGCCTCGTGTATGCGCCGGCGGACATGGTGGGCAACTACGGCGGCGATATCGACAACTACGAATGGCCACGCCACACCGGCGACTATTCGTTCCTGCGCGCGTACGTGGGCAAGGATGGCCGCCCGGCCGATCCCTCGCCGGACAACGTGCCTTACAAATCAAAGGACTTCCTCGTGGTGTCCGCCGAAGGGCTGAAGGCGGGCGATCCGATCCTGCTGGCCGGCTACCCGGGCCGCACGAGCCGCTACAAGCTGCCGGCCGAGATCCGTTTCGCGCGCAACGTGAGCTACCCTGCGATGGTCGCCGAATACCAGGCCGACCTCGACACGATCGCCGCGGCCACGAAGAACAGCAAGAACGACGAAGTGCGCTATGCATCCGTGGCGAAGTCGATCAACAACCGGATGAAGAAGACGCAGGGCCTGCTGGACGGCTTCGCGCGCAAGGACATCGCCGCCATCAAGGACGTGCAGGATGCCGACTTCCGCGGCTGGTATCAGAAGTACAGTTCGACCTTGCAGCCGAATCTTTCCCAGGCCATGCTGGCCGAGCTGGACGCGGCGATCGCTGCCGACATGGCGCTGGAACAGCAGACGTTCGCATGGAACCTGGCCACCAACTCCGACCTGTTCAAGGGCGCCCGCACGCTGTATCGCCTGGCGCTGGAGCGCAGGAAGCCGGACGCGCAGCGTGAATCCGGCTACCAGGACCGCGACCTCGCCATGATCCAGGCCCGCCTGGCGCGCCTGGAACAGTCGTACGTGGGCAGCGTCGACCAGGCCCGCTTCACGGCTGGCCTGCAGCGCTATGCAAAGCTGCCGGCGGCATTCCACCCGCAAGGCCTCGATGCGCTGCTGCCGGCCGTGGGCGACGTGCCCGCGCTGTATCAAAAGTCGACGCTGGGCGATACGAAGACGCGCCTGGCGCTGATCGACGCCGATGCCGCCGCGCTGGAAAAATCCGACGACCCGTTCATGCAACTGGCCGTGAAGATGCATGCGTTCGCGCTGGCGCTGGAAGAGCGCACGAAGGAGTCGGAAGGCAACCTGGAAAAGGTGATCCCGCAATACATGAGCGCCGTGATCGCCTGGAAGAAGTCGCAGGGCAAGCCGGTGTACCCGGATGCCAACTCGACGCTGCGCGTGACCTACGGCACCGTGGATGCCTATTCGCCGAAGGACGGCATCACGAAAGGGCCGTTCACGACGGTCGAAGGCATCGTGGAAAAGCACACGGGCAAGGATCCGTTCAACGCACCAAAGGCCTTGCTCGATGCGGTGAAGGCAAAACGCTACGGCCAGTTCCGGGACCCGGTGCTGGGTACCGTGCCGGTGAACTTCCTGTCCAGCGCCGACACCACCGGCGGCAATTCCGGCTCCGCGATCGTCAACAAGCGCGGCGAACTGGTCGGCCTGAACTTCGATTCGACGTATGAATCGATCACGAAGGACTGGTACTTCGACACGGCGATCACGCGCGCGATCCACCTCGACGTGCGCTACATGCTGTGGGTGATGAAGGAAGTCGACGGTGCCGACAACCTGCTGAAGGAAATGACGATCAGGTATCCGAAGAAGTAAGCCGGCGCCGGCGCGCACCGCCGTTCGGAAGAGCAGGCGGTGCGGTCGTTGCGCGTGTCGACCATTATCCTTGTAGTCTGGCGATGGCTTTCTATACTAGTTGTGAGCAAGGCGCCGTCTTGCTACACCAGGAGTCGCCATGCAATGCAAGGATGTTCCGGGATGGGCCAGGGCTGCCGCCGCCACCGTGCTGCTGTGTGCCGCCTCAGGCAGTGCCATTGCCGATACCTATCGCATCACCACGCGCGCCGCGGGCGACAATGGATTGTTTTCCCTGGGTTCGATGTTCGAGCTTCCGGGGCCGGAAGCCACCGGGCCCTATGAATGGCGCCTGACCACCGAATTCAGCACTCCCGAATTCGAGCACGGAGGGCAGATCGCCCAGGTGGTCGCCTTCGATGTGGCCATGTCACTGGAACTGACGGTAGGGGGAGCGCACTATTCGACGGTGCAGGACAACGCGATCGTCCGGCTCCAGTACTTTTCTTCCTTCCAGGGCGGACCGTTGTACGACATGCGCTACAGCGTCTACTTCACGCCGCCCCAGACCGCCAATCACGCCCAGCTGACGCAGTCGTTCCTGATCGACCCGATGCTGCTGGCGCCTGCCGACCTGCTCAGTCCCGTTTCGCTGGCGATACCGCAGATCGCGTCGGCAGCTTTCGAGGCCGACAGCTACTACCAGGATCTCGATAATTACCTGTTCCTCGGCTTCGCACACGGCGCCGCCACGACGTTTTCCTATGAAGTCTCGATGGTGCCCGAACCGGCATCCTATGCAATGACATTGCTGGGCTGCGCGGTCGTGGCGGGGGCGGCGTGGCGGCGCCGCGCGGCGGCGTAGCAGGTAGTCACTTGTCGAGCAGCTCAACCGTGGCCTGGTCCGCTTCGCCATCGTGGAAGGTTGCCAGCGCCGTGGCAAAGGGAGCATCGCCCACGGCCGCCGCCGCAAACAATGTCATCGACGAGCGAAACTTCAGCGCGTCCACATGGCCCAGGATCGTGTCGATCCGCGTGCCCCCATGCGCGTTGACGAGGGCCGTGCATTCACGCAGCCGCGCGCCAAGGACAGGGTGCGCGAGATAGGCGCGCGCCTCGTCGAGCGAGGCAATACCATAATACTGCGCCGTTTCCGAGCGGCCCAGCCCCTGCAGCTGGGGAAAGATGAACCACATCCAGTGGCTGGTCTTGCGCCCCGCGCGCAGTTCGCGCAGCACGTCGTCATAAATGCGGTCCTGGGCGGCGATGAAGCGGTCGAGATTGAATGGCATGCTGTCCTCCGGAGTGAGCATGCAGTCTACAACGGGCCGCCATCCGATGCCGCCTGCCGATCCCTGCCGATGCTATTTGCTGATGCTACTTGCCGATGTGTTTCGCCAGGAAGGTTTCCAGCTTGCGGTACACCTCGGCCTGGTTTTCGCTGTCGTAGAACCCGTGCCATTCATAGTCCACGTAATACCACTCGGGTGGTCGGCCGGCCTTCGTCAATGCCTCGCGCATGCGGAACGCGTGCTCCTTGGGTGCGATCGTGTCCTTGCCACCGTGAATCAGCAAGACCGGTGCCTTGATGGTGCCCGCATGCAGCGCGGGGGAGATGCGGTCCAGTTCCGCGACATCGTCGCCCACATACAGCTTGTTGTAGCTCCTGGCGGTCTTGGACCGTTTCATTTCTTCCTCCTCCAGGAACAGCTTCAGGTCATACACGCCGGCGTAGCCGATGGCGCACTTGAACAGCTCAGGGTCGCGCGATGCCAGCGTCAGCGCCGCGTAGCCACCGAAGCTGGCGCCGAACACGCACATCCGGTCGCCATCGATGCCGGCATTGGCGACTGCCCAGCGTACGCCATCCACCAGGTCGTCCATGATCTTGCCATGCCACTGGCGATAGCCGGCCTCGCGGAACGTCTCGCCGCGGCCGCCCGAGCCACGGAAGTTCACCTGCAGCACCGCGTAGCCGCGGCTGGCCAGGAATTGAGCGTCGGTGTCGAAGTACCAGGTATCGTATGGACCGTGCGGGCCGCCGTGCGGAATCAGCACCAGCGGCACCTTGCCGCTTGTCCGGTTGCGCGGCATGGTCAGGTATCCATGCAGTTGCAGGCCGTCACGCGCCTTGAACGAGACAGGCGTGCGTTCCGCCATCTGGTCCGGCTCGAGCGCCTCCATGGCGGCGAACAGCATGTCGGCGCGTCCGCTCTTGCGGTCGAACAGGTAGTAGGTGCCGGGATCGCGGTCGCTCCGGACGACGAACAGCAGCTTGTCGCCATCCCGGGTAACGTCGAGGAAGCGTACGACGTCGCCCGGGAATTGCGCGGCAAGCTGCTTGTGCAGGATCACGTCCGGATGGCTGTCCGGTTCCAGGTAACGCACTTCCGGCTTGCCGACGGACGTGAAAGCGGCGATCGGCAGGTAACGGCTGGTGCCGAACATGGCACTGCCGACAGAGCCTTCCGCATGCGAGGCCACCACGTGCCGCGCGCCCGTCGAAAGGTTTTCCCGCACCAGCACCTGGGGACCGCCGCGCTCGGCGTGCCACGCCATGAATTCGCGGTCGTCCGCCGAGAACGCGAAGGGTTGGAGCAGCGTGCCGGTTTTTGCCTGCGGAACCCGGGTCCACCTGGCACTGTCGCCTTCGCGGCGCAGCAGTGTGAAATGCGCGTTGTCGTCGCTGCCGGTGGCGAAGCGGGGCTGGCCATCGTTCTGCACCAGGAAATTGAAGCGTGGATGCGGCACGCGTGCTACCGTGCGGCGCCTGCCCTTGAGCGAGTCGACATCGAGCAGTTCGCTCACATCGGCGCCCCACAGGTAGGCGGACAGAAAGACGCGGCCAACGCGTTCGGCCGGGATGTCCGAGACGTAGGCGAAGCCATGGTCGTCCTGGTAGCCACTGGTGCGCCCCGAGTTCAGGAACCGGTCGTAGCCGTACAGGTATTCCTGCTTCTTGCCGTCGTAATCCATGGCCAGCACCTCGCCATACGAGGTCGGTACTTCGCGCGAGCCCTGTTCGTGGCCCTTGCGCACGACCAGCCGCGTGTTGCTGACCCAGTAGTAATCGAGCGGCACCTGGAACGCCGGCAGGCGGACGACGCTTTCGATCGCCAAGTCGGGCAGGCTGTAGAACGTCATCGTCGGCACGTCGCGCTTGCCGATCGGCATGCGCACGGTGACGGCCAGGTGCTTGCCGTCGGGCGACAGGCGCGGCTGGGAAAACTGTTCTTGCCTGGCAAACGAGAGAACGGGAATCGGGGACGCCGGTGCTTGCGCGATCGCGGGCAGGGAAGGCAGGGCGAGCAGGAGAGGGATCAAGCGGTGCATGGATGGCCTTGGAATAAGTGGATATTATTATCCAAGTAATTATTATTAACAATACGCAATAATTGGAGAGAATTGCCGTGCACGTTGTGTTTCGGCAGCCGGTACAAGGCAATGTGGCTCCGCGACCACCCTCATGGCATAATCCGCAGTCCTCCAGCACGCTGCCTCATGAACGAATCCCTCAACCTGCTCGGCTTGTCCACCACGCCGCTCGAACTGCTGTCCTTTGTGCTGTCGATCGCCACCGTCTGGCTGAACATCCGCCAGAACCACTGGGCGTGGCTGTTCGCGATCCTGTCTTCCGCGCTGTACGGCGTGGTGTTCTTCCAATCGAAGCTGTATGGCGACATGGGGTTGCAGCTGGTGTTCATCACGGTGTCGTTCTGGGGCTGGTACCAGTGGCTGCATGGCGACGACACGCATGCGCGCCTGCCGGTGACGGGGCTGTCGTGGGCGGGCAGCGGAGCGGCGGCGCTCGGCTGGATCATGGGCTTCATCGCGCTGGCGTGGTTCCTGATGTCGTTTACCGATACCGACGTGCCGTTCGCGGACGGCTTCCTCACCGCGGGCAGCCTGGTGGGGCAGTTGCTGCTGTCCCGGAAAAAGCTGGAGAACTGGCATGTGTGGATCATCGTCGACGTGCTCTACGTGGCGCTGTACGTGCACAAGGGCCTCATGCTGACGGCCGTGCTGTATGGACTGTTCGTGGTGATGGCCACGATCGGCCTGCTGGCATGGCGCAAGTCGATGCTGGCCGAAGCGATGGGTGACGAGCCTGCCAGCAAGGCAATGGTGCTGCGATGAAGACGATGCGCATCGCGATCGTCGGCAGTGCTTCTTCGGGCAAGACGACGCTGGCCCAGGCGCTGGCCGAACGCTACCGCGACGTGTGGGTGCCGGAATACCTGCGCGAATTCGTCGAGCTGCGCCGGCGCGTGCCGGTGGAGGGCGACCAGCTGCACATCGCCGAAACGCAGGCCGCGCGCGAAGATCTCGCCATGGCGCGCGCCGGGCGCTTCGTGTTCTGCGATACCACGCCGCTGATGACGGCCGTGTACAGCCGCCATTACTTCGGTCGCGTCGACCCGCGCCTGGAACAGCTGGTGGCGGCGCGGCGCTACGATGTCACGCTGGCCTGCGCGCCGGACATCCCATGGACACCGGATGGCCTGTGCCGCGAGCCGGAAGACCAGAGTGCGCCGGTGAATGCGATCCTGGCCGAGGAACTGGCCGCGCGCGCGATCGCGCACGTGCGTATCCACGGGCCGCTCGAAGAGCGGCTGCGGCAGGTGGAAGAGGTGCTCGGCCGCGGCTGAGCAATGTTGCCGGCCTCGTGTTGTGGGGCCGCTGGTCCCGCCGCCTGGCGACGGGACATCGGGTTCAACCGCGGATGCTTCAGAAGTTCAGCTGCGCCGACACCCGGAACGTGCGTCCCAGCCCAGGCATCAGGTAGCCGCCCAGGTCGGGCGTCACATCGCGCCAGTAGAACTTGTCCAGCGCGTTGCGCACCTGCGCGCGCACGACCAGCGGCATGCCGTTGACGCGAGTGACGTACGACGTGCCGAAGTTCACCAAGTGGTACTTCGGCACGAATACCGTGTTTTCCTCGTCAAACGCTTTCTTGCCGGCGAATTGCCAGTCGCCGTTCACCTTAAAGGCCGGCGACAGCGCATATTCGGCGAATACCGTCGAACGGATGGCAGGCACGTTCGTCACGCGCTTGCCGTCGTAGAAGCTCTGTCCGGTGCCGCCCTGCTGCGTGCTCAATGCGGCCAGCGAGGCGCCGATCGTCAGTTCTCGCGTGGCCTTGCCCTGCGCGGAGAATTCAAAGCCGCGGTGCTCGGCCTGGCCGTTGCGCACGAAGGTATTGGCGGCGTCGGTGTATTCCAGGCCCTTCTCGATCTGGAACAGGGCGGCCGTATAACTGATGCCGTTCAACTCGGCCTTGGCGCCGATTTCCACCTGCTTCGACTTCGACGGTGCCAGTGCACGGTCTTCGTTGATGGTGCCGAGCGGCGCGATGCCGCCGTGCTGGAGGCCGCGCGCGTAGGTGGCGTACAGCGCCACGTTGCTGCGCGGGCTGTAGACCAGCGCCACGTTCGGCAGCCAGAAGTTGGCGCTGCTCGGCGCCACGCCCAGTTCATCGCGCTTCAGTTTCACGTAGCGCGCGCCCGCGTGCAGGGTCAGTTCGCTCGTGATGCCGACGATGTCCTGCACGAACAATGCGCGCTCGTTGTCCTTGCGGCGCACCGATGCGGGGCCCGTTTCCAGGTCGCTCCGCGGCGGCACCACCACGGGGCGGTAGATGTTGCTGGTGCCGGCCCATTCATAGACATCGTCGCCCCAGCTTTCCTTGTTGCCGTAGAAGGCGAAACCGGTCGACAGGTCGTGCGTCACGGTGCCGGTGGCGAAGCGGCCCTGCAGCATTGCCTGCGCGGTGAGCGGCTTCTTCTGTTCATCGAGGCTGCGGTAGTCATACACGTCGTAGTCGCCATTGCCGCAGAAGCCGGGCCACAGCAGCTCGGCCCCGCAGCCATAGGGGAAGGCCGTGTAGTCGTCACGCTTGAATACGTGGCGGTTCGCCTTCACTTCGAACTTCCAGTCCGGCGCCAGCTGGTACAGGAAACGGGCGCCGAAGTTCATGCTTTCGGTGGCCACCGGGTAGCTCCATGGCTGGTCGTTGAGCAGCGTGTCGGCATCGACGACCGGCAGCGACACGCCATTGATCAGCTGGAAGCCGGGTGCCGACACCTGCGATTTCTTCTGGTAGTCGGCATCGACCTGCAACAGCGCCTGCGGCGAAATCTGCCAGTCGAACGCGCCGGAAACAAAGCTGCGGCGGCCGTCCGCGCCATCCACCCACGAGCGCAGCCGTTCGCCGGCCACGTTGATGCGGTAGCCGAAGCGGCGATCGTCGAAGCGGCCGCCTAGGTCCACGGTGCCCAGCAGGGTGCCGCGCTCGCTCACTTCGAACAGCACGGAGCGCAACGTCGTGCTGGTGGGGCGCTTGGTGACGTAGTTGACCACGCCGCCCGGCGCCGCCACGCCGGCCGTGATGCCCGCCAGGCCCTTCAGCACTTCGATGCTTTCCTTGTTTTCCAGCGGGATCTGGGTGTCGGCCGAAATCGCCAGGCCATCCTTGCGATAGCTGTTCGCATTGTCCAGCTTGAAGCCGCGGATCGAGAATTGCTCGGCATAGCCCACGGCGTTGTAGGCATCGCTGATGCTCGCGTCGTAGCGCGCCGCATCGGTGGTGGAGCGGATGTTCAGCGCCTGCATCTGCTCGCGCGTGATCACGCTGACGGACGTGGGCGTCAGCAGCAGCGGCCGTTCCGAGAAGCCGGCGACGGAAGCGGTTTCCGCCGTGCCGCGCACGGCGGTGACGACGACCTCGGTCATCGCGGGTTCATCGGCTTGCTGGGCGAAAGCGGGAAAAGCCTGCGCGATGGCCAGCGCGGCGGCGGAAAAAGTGGTCTTGTTCATCGATGTGCTCTTCTAATTCTCTTCTAGTTCTCAAGAACCAGCGAGGAAGCACACCAGGGGACGTTGGAAGGGACGAAGACTGCCTTGTGACGAACACCGCACTGCGCTTTCCTTCGCTGGCATTATCCAGATCAGGTACGAAGGGTATCTCTCACCCGGAGCAGGAAGCGTGAATTACTCTTTGAATAATTCAGCAACCCGCCCAGGACCCCTAGCGAAGCCGAGAGCTTATCATAGTTGCATACAATGTCGTGCGCCATTCGTCCGGGCCTATTGTTATACTTGTGGAAACATGGACTCCCAACGACAATATTGCATTGAACCGTCATCAACGTTCCACGCACAGGAGACCGCCATGACGCAGGAACATGTCATAGAAAACCGCGAGAGCCTGGATGCCCAGGTGCTCGACATGCACCGCGCGCTGACCTCGCTGATCGACCGGCTTGGCGCGCTGGACATGTATAACCAGCGCTGCGCCGCCTGCACCGATCCGGAGTTGAAACTGGTGCTGGCAAGCCAGCGCGACAGCACGCGCAGGCACGTGGCGATGCTGCTTGAGTGGGCGCGGCGGCGCGATCCAAAGCTTGACAAGGAGTTGCGCGACGCGCTGTTCAAGGCTGGCCCGATCGCCGCCCAATACCGTTACGATGAGAACATGTAAGGCAGTCCACATAATGAGAATCGAATGAAGCAGCCGTATCACGAAGGAAGCTGGTTTGCCGTCCCCCTGATCAATGGCGGTTACGCGGCCGGGCTCGTTGCCCGCATGTCCCCGCAGGGGAAGATCATGCTGGCCTACCTGTTCGGGCCCAGGCGCGCCGTGATGCCCACGCTGGCCGACGTGCTGGCGCTGAAGGCGGGCGATGCCGTCAAGGCCATCCGCACCGGCGACATGGCGCTGGCCAACGGCCGCTGGCCGGTGCTCGGCGAGGCCGAGCATTTCGACCGCAACGACTGGCCGGTGCCGGTGTTCATCCGCCGCTCCGATGCGCTGAAGCGGGCCTGGCAGGCCACCTACGCGGACGACCCGGCCAAGCCGGAGCGCGAAGTGTCGGTGCCGTATGAAACGGCGGGCCTGGAAAGCGATTCGCTGTTCGGCTATGGATCGACCGAACTGCTGCTGACCAAGCTGCTGGAATAGCAGGCGGAGGAATCATGCACCTGGGAGGCTGTTTCTGCGGTGCCGTGCGCTACCTGGTCACGGCCGAAACGTGCAACAGCACGCTGTGCCATTGCACGATGTGCCGCCGCGCCAGCGGCGCGCCCTGCGTGGCGTGGTTTACGGTGGCACGGACCGGCCTGCATTTTTCTTCCGGCAGCCCGGCCTGGTACCATTCCAGCCCCGGCGTGCGCCGCGGCTTCTGCGCGGCCTGCGGCACGCAGTTGACGTTCGAGGATGACGCCTGCCCGGGCGAACTCGATGTCACCACGGCCAGCCTGGACGACCCCGAACGGGTGCCCCCCGGCGACCATATCTACATGCAAAGCCACCTGCGCTGGCTGCAGCTGGCCGACAGCCTGCCGCGCTACGTGCGCACGCGCGCCGAAGGCGCGCGCCAGGTGCCCTAGCGCATTCAGCTTTCTCCGCCCGGCAGCGCCGGGCAGGCGGCCGCGCGCGACAGCAGCAGCGTGCGTTCGCGTGCGTTCTGCGTCAGGTCCGCCGCGCGCATGAATTCGGCGCGCGCTTCTTCCGGCCGGCCCAATTTGAACAGGAAATCGCCGCGCACGCTGGGCAGCAGGTGGTAGTTGCGCAGCGCCGGTTCATCCACCAGCGTATCGGCCACTGCCAGGCCGGCGGCCGGGCCGAAGGCCATCGCCAGCGCCACGGCGCGGTTAAGCTCCACCACCGGCGATGGCGCCAGCTGCGCCAGGCCATCGTACAGCGCGGCGATGCGTTGCCAGTCGGTGTCGGCCGCCTTGCGTGCGCGCGCATGGCAGGCAGCGATCGCGGCCTGCAGGCCATAGGGGCCGAGGCTCTTGCCGAGCTGCCCGGCACGGTCCAGCGCGGCCAGTCCCCGGCGGATCAGCAGCTGGTCCCAGCGCGCGCGATCCTGGTCCAGCAGCAGCACGGGCGAGCCGTCGGCCGCGACCCGGGCCCGGGCGCGGGACGACTGGATTTCCATCAGCGCCACCAGGCCATGCACCTCGGGCTCCTGCGGCACCAGCCCGGCCAGGATGCGCCCCAGGCGCAGCGCCTCGTCGCACAGCGCCGGGCGCATCCAGTCGGCGCCGGCGCTGGCCGAGTAGCCTTCGTTGTAGATCAGGTAGATCACTTGCAGCACGGAGGAAAGCCGCTGGACCAGCTCGTGCTCCGCCGGTACCTCGAACGGCACGCGCGCTTCGAGCAGCGTGCGCTTGGCGCGCACGATGCGCTGCGCCACCGTGGGCTCGGGCACGAGGAAGGCACGGGCGATTTCCTCCGTGGTCAAGCCACCCAGCAGGCGCAGGGTGAGCGCCACGCGGCCTTCGGTCGGCAGCACCGGGTGGCAGGCGATGAAGACGAGGCGCAGCACGTCGTCGCCAATGCGCTCGTCGAGCGCCCGCTCCAGCGCCTGTTCGCCATTCTGGGCGGCATCTTCGAGCAGGCTTTCGATTTCATACGTGAGCTGCGGTTCCTTGTCCTGCACCAGCTTGCGGTGACGCAGGTGGTCGAGCGCGCGGTTCTTCGCCGTGGCCATCAGCCACGCGGCCGGATTGTCCGGCGTGCCACTGTCGGGGAATTGCACCGGCCACGTCTCGAGGGCCGCCACGAGCGCTTCCTGCGCCATTTCCTCGGCCAGGCCCACGTCGCGCAGCAGCCGCGCCAGCGCGCCGATGATCCTTGCCGATTCGATGCGCCAGACCGCCTCGACGGTGCGATGGACCCGGTCGCTCAATGCGGCAACGGGCACGCCAGCGCCCGCAGTTCCAGCGTCACGTCGGGCCAGGGGAACGGATAGCTTTTCACCCAGGCGATCGCCTCGTCGCGCGAGGCGGCCTGGATCAGCCAGAAGCCGGCGATCAGTTCCTTGATCTCGGTGAACGGGCCGTCGACGACCGATGGGCGGCCGCCCTTGAACTTGACGCGCGCACCTTTGGCCGTGCCTTTCAGGCCATCGCCGGCAAGCAGCACGCCGGCCTGCGCATCCCGGGCATTGCGCGCGTTCATGCGGGCGATGACGTCCGGCGGCGGCGGCAGGTCGGCTTCCAGGGCATCGCTGGAGCGGATCAGGACAGCATAGGGCTCGAGGCGGACAGGCTCGAGATGCGGGGCTGGCCGATGCACGGGCGCGTCGATCCCCGCGCAACCGCCCGTGCACCCCGTTTCACGCACTTCGAGCACGGCATCGCCTTCGGCATCGGCCGTGGGCCAGGCCATGGCCCAGGCGATGGCCTCTTCCTTCGATGCCACGTCGACGATCGCAAAGCCGGCCGCCAGTTCGCTCGCCGGGAAGGGGCCGTGTTCGATGGACCATGCGCCGGCGCTGCGGTGCAGGCGCGTGGCCTGGTGGCCGGGATGCAGCCAGCGCGCGGCCGGCACCGCGTCGACCAGCGACGCGGCGGGAAAAGCGCCGCTTTCGGAACCGGCGTCCGCGCGCCGTATCACCATGAAATGCATCCCCGTCCCTCCCGGTATGGTCCGAAAAAATCAGGCCGAATCCGCGATGCGCTCGCGCAGCCTGTCCTCCTGTTCGCGCAGTTCCGGCGTGAATTCGGCACCGAAATCCTCGGCCTCGAACACCTGGCGGATCTCGATCTCGTCGCCGTCTTCCATGGGCGCGCGCTTGAGCCACTCGATGGCTTCCTCGCGCGACTTTACCTGAATCAGCCAGAACCCCGCAATGAGTTCCTTGGTCTCGGAAAAGGGGCCGTCGATCACGGTGCGGTCCTTGCCGTGGTAGCGGATGCGCACCCCCTTCGAGCTGGGATGCAGGCCTTCGCCGGCCAGCATCACGCCGGCGTTGACCAGTTCCTCGTTGTATTTGCCCATCGCCTCGAGCAGCTCGGTGGATGGCATCCTGCCCGCCTCGGAATCCGGGGTGGCTTTCACGATGATCATGAATCGCATGGTGGTTTCTCCCTGTCGCGTGCTTGTGGGGTAGTTACTGGACCAGTTCCGGGCAGTTCATCGCCGTCTTCGATGCTTCGATGGCTTCCTCGGGCGGTACGTCGCGGATATGCGTGGCCAGCGACCAGCTGTGCCCGAACGGGTCGCGCAGCACGCCATAGCGGTCGCCCCAGAACATGTCCGCCGGCGGCATCTGCGCCGCCGCGCCGGCATCGACCGCGCGCTGGTAAGCCGCGTCGACATCCTCGACATAGCAGTGCAGCGTGACGGGGGAACTGGGCAAGTCTTGCGGGCCGAAGCTGCCATGCTCGGGGAATTCGTCGACGAGCATGATCTTGGTATCGCCGATGCGGATCATTGCGTGCATCAGCTTGCCGCTACCGTCCGGCACCGCCATGCGCACCAGCTCGACAGCGCCAAACGCCTTCTTGTAGAACTCGATCGCCTCGGCGGCGTTGCGGCAGACGAGGTGCGGCGTCACGGTGGGCATGTCCGCAGGAATTTTTTCGACTTCGCTCATGGCTATCTCCTTCATGGTTGTGAGGGAACACGCACTGCGTTCCCATACTCCCACGACGAACGGCGAAACGCCAGATCGACAAAACGCTGAAAATATTTTTCGCCGCTGCGGCGAGGGGAGGGAACGTCAGCCACCGATCGTAGACGCGGCGGCTGACAGTTCATGTCAGGAGCTTGCGCACCGCGTCAGATCGCATCCATCGTGATCTGGATCGACAGGCCGCCGCCTTCGCGATTGCTCAGTTGTAATTCCGCACCATGCCGCAGCAGCACGCGCTCGACGATTGCCAGGCCGAGGCCGGCACCATTGGCCTGGCTGCGCGATTCGTCCAGCCGGGTGAACGGCTTCAGCAGCTCGGCCATCCGATCTTCCGGCACGCCCACGCCATGGTCCTGCACTTCGATGGTTACCCGCCTCGCCGTGTGCATGCCCTTGACGGTACAGCGGATGTCTATCTCGGCCACGTCCGTGCCCGGAGTCTTGCCATAGCGGCGCGCGTTCTCGATCAGGTTGTGGAACACCCGTTTCAGGTCGGTGACGTTGCCGCGCAGCTGGACATCGCAGGCGATGTCGGTGGTGACTTTCACGTCCGGCAGGCGGGAAACCTCATGGGCCACTTCGTCCAGCATGGCCGGCACGTCCACCGGCACGAAGGTGGACGATTCGGTCGGCTTCGCGTAATCGAGGAACTGGGCGATGATCGCATCCATCTGCGCGAGGTCGGATTTCATGCCGTCGCGCGCGTCCGGCGTCAGGTCCGCCATCTCCACTTCAAGCTGCATCCGCGTCAGCGGTGTGCGCAGGTCGTGCGAAATGCCGGCCAGGATCACGGCGCGGTCCGATTCGACCTGCTGCAGGTCGTCCACCATCTGGTTGAAGCTGCGGTTCGCCTGCCGGATCTCCTGCGGCCCCTTCTCGGGCAGCGGCTCGGGCCGGCGGCCTTGCGCGATGGCGCGGGCCGCGACCGTGAGCCGGCGCAGCGGCGCATTGACGAGGCTGGAAATGGCGGCTGCGCCCAGCAGCGAGACAAGCGATACCACGGCGGCCCAGCCGAGCCACTGGATGCCCGTCAGCCAGGGAATGCGCTCGCGCTCGAGCATCAGCCAGTAGGCATCCTCGCCGATATTGAAGCTGACCCAGAAGCCGCGCATGCCGTTGACGCGCGCGGAAAAGCGCGTGTTCTTGCCCAGCTTGGCCTTGACGAGCCGCTCGATATCCGGCATCAGCGCGATGTCGGGCGGCGGGTCGACTTCATCGTTTTCTTCCAGGAGGAAGACGCGGATGCCTTCGTTGGAAACCAGGTCGAACAGGAGCTCGGTGCGCAGCTCCGGGGCGGAGTGCGTCAGCGCCGCGCGCGTGATGGTGACGACCGAGATCACCTGCGCGGCCAGCTGCTGCGCCTGCGGGCCGCGCTGGACCCAGCTGATCATGCCGGTCCACGACGCCATCGACAGCGTCGTGAGCACGCCGAGCAGCAGGAAGGTGCGCCAGAACAGCCCGCTCTTCAGGCGGGCCAGCGAAATGCGACGGAACTTCATCGGACGGCACGCATCAACGCGGCTGTCCCTCCGGGATGAACACGTAACCCAGGCCCCACACGGTCTGGATGTACAGCGGGCTGGAAGGATCCGGCTCGATCAGCTTGCGCAGGCGCGAGATCTGCACGTCCAGCGAGCGGTCGAACACCTCGTACTCGCGGCCGCGCGCCAGTTCCATCAGCTTTTCGCGCGACAGCGGCTGGCGTGCATGGCGGGCAAACACTTTCAGCACGGAGAATTCGCCGGTGGTCAGCGGCACCGTTTCGCCATTCTTCTTCAGCGTGCGCGTGCCCAGGTCCAGCACGAACTGGCCGAACTCGAAGGTTTGCGGCGTTTCCGATGGCGCGCCGGGGATTTCATCGGGCCCCTTGCGGCGCAGCACCGCGCCGATGCGGGCCACCAGTTCGCGCGGGTTGAATGGCTTGGGCAGGTAGTCGTCCGCCCCCATTTCAAGGCCGACGATGCGGTCCACATCCTCGCCCTTGGCTGTCAGCATGATGATCGGCGTCTGGTCGCCGGCGCCGCGCAGGCGGCGGCAGATCGACAGGCCATCCTCGCCCGGCAGCATCAGGTCGAGCACCAGCAGATCGTAGCGTTCGCGCAGCCACAGCTTGTTCATCGCGGTGGCGTTTTCCGCGGTGAAGACATTGAAGCCCTGTTCGGTCAGGTAGCGGCGCAAGAGGTCGCGCAGGCGGACGTCGTCGTCCACGACCATGATCTTGGCCTGGTGGCCGCCATGCGAGGCACTGGTGGAAGAGGTGGAGCCCGCGGTGGAGCCCGCATTGGAACCCGCATTGGAACCCGCATTGGAACCATTACTGCTGGAATCGGTCGAAGTAGTCATATTGCTGTCGGAATTGTCAGAAGCATGTCGCTATGGTAACGTCTTAACGCAATGAAAAGCGCGCACGCATGGGCCCATTACAAAGTGTTACAAACTTTACCCAATCACCCTTATACCCATGGGGAAAGGGGCATACACTTCGTCCATCGGGTACAGGTTACCAGACACGAACGAGGACATGGCATGAGCAAGCAGGCACACGATCGAAGCAGGGCAAACGCGCAATGCGCGCGTGCCGCGATCGCGTCGCTGCTGGTGGCGGTATGCGGCTTGCTGCCCTCGCTCGCCCATGCAGGCCCGAATGACGGGCCACCACGGCGCGACAACCAGCAGCAGCAACAGCAGCGTCGCGACAGCCAGTGGGGCGATGGCGCCGATGCACGGTCCTTCGAGGCGCGCGCCGAAGAGCAGCGCCGGATCATGCAGGAGAATGCCAGCAATGCGGAAATTTCCCGCCGCATGAGCCGCATGACGCCCGACGAGCGGCGCGACCTGCGCCGCCAGATCAACGATGCGCGCATCGAAGTGTATTCAAACCCACCGCGCCGCTGATCTTCCCGCCACTCCTTTCAAGGCCGGTCACTACCTGACCGGCCTTTTTGCTGTCGATCGCATTGGCCGGACGACTTTCCTGCGTTGCGCCTTGTCTGCAGCACGACACATTTTCCACTACATCATAGATGCTTGGCGGCAATCAAATTGCCGATAGGGAAAAATTCTTAAAGTATCTCCTACAGCGTTTCTTGATTCTGAGAAATATTGGGGATTCCAATGGAAATCGGTGGCGAAACGGCAGTCATGCCGGATGAGGAAATGGCCGAACCCATCGTCGGGCGCGACGATGGCATCTGGCTGCGCGCCGATGCGCCGCCATCGGCCCTGGCGGCGGCTGTCGACGCCCTGTTCCAGGCCGGTGCCTTCCTGGCCGGTCTCGATTACGCCGTGTTCCAGCGCATGCTGTACGGGGCCGGGCCCGCACTGCCCGCGGCGTGGCATGGCCAGCCGCTCGTGCGTGTGGCCGATGCCATGGTGTCGTTCGAACCAGCCCGTCGTGGCCTGTACCGGTCCCCCAGGATCGAGTCCGGCGTTGCCTCGTGCTTTTTCGAGCCGGTGCTGCTTGCCAATGCCGTCGGCATCCCGGAACTGTCCAGGCTGGAATTCGACGAATTCGTGGCCGACATGTGGTGCAAGGGCATCCGCTTCGGCATCGATGTACCGACCGTGCGGGCCGTGATGGCTGCCGGAGGAAGGGCACGCATCGTGGTTGCCCGCCGCCTCGACCCCGTGGATGGACGCAATGCGACCATCGTCGAGGTATCGCCGCAACTGCGCCGCTGCAATGCGCCACGCGCATTGGCCAATGGCCGCTTCGACCTGCACGCATTTGAAAACCGCTTCCCGCAAGTGAAGGCGCAGGTGCGGCTGTTGCGCAAGGACCCGTGCACCGCCGGCACGCGCGGTATCGACCTGTCCGGCGAGCCGATCGAGGCGACGGCCGGCACGGACCTGGAGCTCACGGCCGTTGCCGGCCCGGGTACCGTGATCGAGCACCTGGACGGCCACGACTACCTGGTTTCCGCCGCCGAGGGTTTCGTCAACATCGACCGGAACGGCCGTCTGTCGATCGGGCCAAAGATCGTCGGCCGGGATGGTGCCAGCGTGCGCACCACCGGCAACCTGCAACTGGCCGGCGACTATGAGGAATTTGGCGACGTGGAGGAAAACGTCATCGTCGAAGGCAGTGGCATCACCATCCACGGCAACGTGTTCGGCCATATCGCCTCGCGCGGCGGCGCCGTGCACCTCAAGCGCAACCTGATGGGGGCAGCGTCGTCAATGGCGCCGGTGCGATCCGCGTGGGCGGCGTCGCGGCAAACGCGGTGCTGCAGGCGGCAGGTGGCGAAGTAACGATCCGCGAGGCGCAGAACTGCGTAATCAGCGCCGCCCGGGTGACGATCGGCGAAGCGACCAACTGTGAAATCGTGGCCGACGAGGTGGTGATCGGCATCGCCAGCGGCTGCGCGATCGCCGGCCGCAACATGGCAATCACCGTGGCCGGCCCCCGCAAGGGCAGCGAAATGCTGCTGTTCGCGCTGGTCCCCGACACCCGCGACGACGACGAAGCCATTACCGACCTCGCGGCCCGCGCGGCCAGTTGCCGGGCCACGGTGCAGGCATACAGTGCCATGGTCCACGATATCGGCAGCCGCCAGGATGTGCGCAGCTACCTGGCGCTGGCCACCCGCGTGCGGGCCGGGGAAGTCGCGCTGACCGCCCCGCAGCAGGCGCTGTTCAGGAAAATGGGGGAACAGCTCGCGCCGGCGCTGAACGAGATCGCCCAGGTGTCGCTTGCCGGCAACGGCGCGCGGGTGCAGTTGAACGATCTTCAAGGCCAGCTGGAAAAGGCACGGCAGCGCCGCGGCGCAATCGCCGCCACGGCCTCTTGCGCGGTCAAGGTCATCGATGGCGACACCGTACTGCGCACCATGCTGTACCACCCGGATACCGGCCTGCCCACCCGCCTGGCGACAAAGGACATCAAGGCGCACCTGCGGGCCGGCTCGTGGAGCCACGCGTCCGTGCTGCAGGCTGCCGACGGTGCGTTCGACTGGTCATCCGCTGCGTCACATCCGATCCGTCAGGATAGTCCCGACAGGAAACATTGAGCATCCTCAACACTGGAACGGGGGGCAACCTTAGCATGGAGAATGCGCAACTTTGCCGCATGACGGACGAAAGGAACACCATGCAAACCAAGCACTCACCAGCAACGATCAAGGCGCTGGCATCACCCGGATCCGGCGGCCCGCAGGGCGACGCCGAGGCGCGGCAATATCTCACGTTCCGTCTCGGCGGGCTGGAATATGCGCTCGATTATGCCAACGTGCAGGAACTGCGGCCGCTGCAGGCGCTCGAACGCTTCGCAACCGACGGCGAAATCATCAGCGGCGTCGCCGTTTCGCGCGGCATCATCATGCCGGTCGTCGACATGCGCATCGCGTTCGGCCCGCGGCCGTCGGAGCACGACCCGCAGACCGACGTGATCATCCTCAAGCTGTCCACCTGCGTGATGGGCATGGTGACCGATGGCGTGACGGACCTCGTCATGCTGGCCAGCCGGGACATCAAGCCGATCCCGAACGTGGCGGCGGAAGTCGACTATCTGCTGGGCCTTGCGGATGCGGGCGGCCGCCGGTTGATCGTCGTCGACATCGACAGGCTGATGGCGATCCGCCGCACCAGGCCGGACAGCCTGCACGCCGCCGCGTGATGTGGCGGACGCAAAAGAAAACGCCGCCCGAGGGCGGCGTCGTTGTATTGCCGTTCCGTTTCCTCGCTCAGGCCAGCGCCTCGAGCTGTTCCTGCAAGCCCAGCCATTCCTCTTCCAGCTGCGCCAGGTCTTTCGTGTAGAAAGCCTGGTCCGCCAGCAGCGTCTTCAGTTTCGGCTTGTTGGCCGCTTCGTAGATTGCCGGGTCCTGCAATTGCGCGTCGACGTCGGCCTTTTGCGCATTGCGCTTGGCGATCTGCTCTTCCAGCCGCTTGATCTTGTTCTCGATCGGCTTGCGTTGCGCGGCCAGGCGCTGGCGCTGCTCCGCTTCCAGCCGCTTCTGTTCGCGCTTGTCGACGGCTGGCGCGGCCGGCGGCGGCGCCACCGGTGAAGTCGAAGGATACGCCGTCTTGTGTTCCTTGCCGGCCGCCGGCAGCACGTCGGTTCCCTTGCCCAGCTTGGTCTTGAACAGCCAGTCCTTGTAGTCGTCCAGGTCGCCATCGAACGGTTGCAGCATGCCGTCGGCAACGATGATGAACTGGTCGGTCGTCGCCCGCAGCAGGTGCCGGTCGTGCGATACCACCACCAGCGTGCCCTCGAACTGTGCCAGCGCCTCGGTCAGCGCCTCGCGCGTTTCCAGGTCCAGGTGGTTGGTCGGTTCATCGAGCAGCAGCAGGTTTGGCCGCTGCCACACGATCAGCGCCAGCGCCAGGCGTGCCTTCTCGCCGCCGGAGAACGGCGCGATCGAACTCGTCACCATCGTGCCGGGGAAGTTGAAGCCACCGAGGAAGTTGCGCAGCTCCTGTTCGCGCACCGTGGGCGCGATCTTCTGCAGGTGCCACAGCGGCGATTCGTCGTGGCGCAGCATCTCCACCTGGTGCTGGGCGAAATAGCCGATGATCAGGCCCTTGCCGGTGGTCGCCGTGCCGGCCAGCGGCGCCAGGTCGCCGGCCACCGTCTTGATCAGCGTGGACTTGCCGGCACCGTTCACGCCGAGCAGGCCGATGCGCTGGCCCGTCTGCAGGCTGAAGTTGATGCCGTGGACGATCGTCTTTTCCTTCACCTCGTAGGTGACGGGATCTTCGCTGCGGTAGCCGGCATCCACATCCTCCAGCACCAGCAGCGGATTCGGCGCGGAGAGCGGCTCGCGGAACTCGAACGAGAATTCGGCGGCGGCGCGCAGCGGCGCCAGTTCTTCCATCTTCGCCAGCGCCTTCATGCGGCTCTGCGCCTGCTTGGCCTTCGACGCCTTGGCCTTGAAGCGGTCGATGAACGACTCCAGGTGCGCCTTCTTGCGCGCCTGCTTCTCGGCGGCGCCGGCCATCAGCACCATCTGCGCGGCGCGCTGGCGCTCGAAACTCGAGTAGTTGCCGGAGTAGCGCTTCAGCTTGCGGTCGTCGATGTGCACGATCACGTTGACGATCTCGTCGAGGAAATCGCGGTCGTGGGAAATGATGATCAGGGTGCCGGCATAGCGCTTGAGCCAGTCCTCGAGCCAGATGATCGCGTCCAGGTCCAGGTGGTTGGTCGGTTCATCGAGCAGCAGCAGGTCGGAAGGGCACATCAGCGCCTGCGCCAGGTTCAGGCGCATGCGCCAGCCGCCGGAGAAACTGGCCACGGGCTGCTGCATCTGGTCCAGCGTGAAGCCCAGGCCCAAGAGCAGCTGTTCGCCGCGCGACTGCACCGTGTACGCATCGGCATCGGCCAGGGCCACGTGGGCATTGCCCAGCGCAAGCCCCTGCTCGGCGGAGTCGGGCAGCGATTCCAGCCGCTCCAGCTCCGCCTGCAGTTTGCGCAGGTTGACGTCGCCATCGATCGCGTAGTCGAGCGCATTGCGCTGCAGCGGCGGCGTTTCCTGCGCCACGTAAGCCATGCGCCACTTGGCCGGGAAATCGATATTGCCCTGGTCCGGGTGCAGCTCGTTGCGCAGCATGGCGAACAGGCTGGATTTGCCGGCACCATTGGCGCCGATGAGGCCGATCTTGTCACCGGGGTTCAGTGTCAGGTCGACGTTTTCCAGCAGCGGCTTCACACCGCGCATCAGGCTTACTTGTTCGAGACGAATCATGCTTTACTTATCAGAGCTTCAGTTGGTCGGCGGTCGGGAGGAAGACCCCAGGTCCATCTTGTCGCCCATGGGGAGACGACGGTCCGGGGCCTCGATGAGCCACAGTGTTTATTAGAGCTTCAGCTGGTCGGCGGTGAGGAGAAACACCATGTCGTCTCCCTGGCTGGTGGTCAGCCACGTCAGGCCCATGTCGCCGAAGGCCGCTTCCGCGAACGCCTTCTCGTTGCCGATCTCGACGATCAGCAGGCCGTCGTCGGTCAGCCGCTCGGCGGCGCCGGCCACGATCCGGCGCACCAGGTCCATGCCGTCCACGCCGCCATCGAGGGCGATCTGCGGCTCATGGCGGTATTCCTGCGGCAGCCGCGCCATGGAACCGGAATTCACGTACGGCGGGTTGGTGATGATCAGGTCGTATTTTTTCTGCGGCACGGCGGCGTACAGATCCGACTGGATCAGGTTCACGCGGTCTTCCAGCTTGTAGGTTTCCACGTTGCGGCGTGCCACTTCCAGCGCATCGGCCGAGATGTCGACGGCATCGACCTGCGCGTCCGGGAACGCGTCCGCCATCATGATCGCCAGGCAGCCGGACCCCGTGCACAGTTCCAGCACGTTGGCGATGCCTTCCGGGTTGTTGACCCATGGCGAGAAGTACTCGGGAATCAGCTCGGCGATGTAGGAGCGCGGCACGATCGTGCGCTCGTCCACGTAGAACTGGTAGGTGCCCAGCCATGCCTCGTTGGTGATGTAGGCGGCCGGCACGCGCTCGGTGGCACGGCGCTCGATCACGTCCAGCACGCGCTGGATTTCGTCGGGCAGCAGCCGCGCGTCGAGGAAAGGATCGAGCCTGTCCAGCGGCAGCTTGAGCGTGTGCAGGACCAGGTAGGCCGCCTCGTCGAAGGCCTCGGCGCTGCCATGGCCAAAGAACAGTTTCTCGGTGTTGAAGCGGGTCGTCGCGTAGCGCAGCAGGTCGCGCGGCGTGGCAAAGATGGTGGTCATGGTGTTCCTTCGTTTAGGCGAGCAGGTTCTCGAGCGTGCGGCGATAGATGTTCTTCAGCGGATCGATGAAGCGCACTTCCACGTGCTCGTCGATCTTGTGGATGCTGCCGTTCGGCGGCCCGAACTCGATCACCTGCGGGCAGATCTGCGCGATGAAGCGTCCGTCCGACGTGCCGCCCGTCGTCGACAGTTCGGTGTCGATGCCGGTCTCGCCCTTGATCGCTTCGCAGATCGCCGTCGACAGCGTGCCGCGCGGCGTCAGGAACGGATAACCGGAGATGGTCCATTTCAGGTTGTATTCGAGGCCGTGCCGGTCGAGAATCGCATGCACCCGTTGCTGCAGCCCTTCAGCTGTGCTGGCCGTGGAGAAGCGGAAGTTGAAGTCGATGACCATCTCGCCCGGGATCACGTTGTTCGCGCCCGTGCCGGCCTTCACGTTCGACATCTGCCACGACGTGGGCAGGTAGTACTCGTTGCCCTCATCCCAGACCTCGGCGACCAGGTCGGCCAGTGCCGGCGCCGCCTGGTGGATCGGGTTCCTCGCCAGCTGCGGGTAGGCGATGTGGCCCTGGATACCCTTGATCGTCAGGCAGCCGGACATCGAGCCGCGGCGACCGTTCTTGATCATGTCGCCCAGCGTGGCGCTGGACGTGGGCTCGCCGACCACGCAGTAGTCGATCGCTTCGCCGCGTTCCTTCAGCTTGTTGCAGACGATGACGGTGCCGTCGGTGGCCGGGCCTTCCTCGTCGCTGGTGATCAGGAAGGCGATCGAGCCCTTGTGGTCCGGGTGGGCGGCGATGAATTCCTCGCAGGCGACGACAAAGGCGGCGATCGACGTCTTCATGTCCGCCGCGCCGCGGCCATACAGCTTGCCGTCGCGGATCGTCGGGAAGAACGGCTCCGATGTCCATTGTTCGACGGGGCCGGTCGGCACCACGTCGGTGTGGCCGGCGAACACGAACACGGGCTGCTCGGTGCCGCGGCGTGCCCACAGGTTCGTCACGTCGCCGGAGACGATCGTCTCGCAGCGAAAGCCCAGCGGTTCGAGCAGGGCGATCAGCTGCTGCTGGCAGCCTTTGTCCTCGGGGGTGACGGAAGAGCGGCCGATCAGCTTTTCGGTCAGCGCGAGGGTACGGGATTCGGTCATGGTTGTGTTGTCCGCGTGATTAAGCGGCGAAGAGCTGTTGATAGTGGTCTGCCTTGAACCCCACGTGGCACCCGGCGGCCGTTTGCAGCACGGGGCGCTTGATCACGGACGGGAATTCCAGCATCAGGGCGGTGGCGCTGGCGGCATCCACGACAGCGGCCTTGCGCTCGTCCGGCAAGCCGCGCCAGGTGGTGCCCTTCCGGTTGACGAGGGCTTCCCAGTCCACGTGCCGCAGCCAGTGCCGCACGGTGACCTCGTCGAGGCCCTGTTTCTTGAAGTCGTGGAAGGTAAAGTCCTGTTGCTGCTCGGCCAGCCAGACGCGGGCTTTTTTCACCGTGTCGCAGTTGGGGATGCCGTAGAGAGTGATCATGGGTATTCGGGTGGGCGCGCGGCCGCCGGCGGCCGGCCAAAGTGCGCCATTATAGCCGGTCGAACCGGCCACGGAGCCGGCTTGCCGCACCTGGCGCCCGCGGCTGTTGACTCAGCGGTCGAGCGTGAACTCCGTGAAGGACGCTTCGGCCACCGGCCTGGCTTCGGGCTCGCCCGCTTGTTGCCCTGCCGGGCGGCCTTCGGGCCCGTTGTTCAGCAGCCAGAGCAGGTTGGTGGCCGAGTCGGCGTTGGCCAGTGCCTCGTCCTGCGTGATGCGGCCTTCCTGCACCAGCTTGTACAGCGCCTGCTCGAACGATTGGGAGCCAGGCGACAGGCTCCGGTCCAGTGCCTCCCTGATCTGCCCGATCTCGCCTTTCTCGATCAGGTCGGACACGTAGCGCGTGTTGACCATCACCTCGACGGCGGGCGTGCGGCTGCCGCCACCGCTCGAGCGGAGCAGCCGCTGCGACACGATGGCGCGCACCGTCGACGACAGGTCCTGCAGCAGGGCGGGGCGGTTCTCCACCGGATAGAAGCTGATGATGCGGTTCAGTGCGTTGTAGCTGTTGTTCGCGTGCAGCGTGGCCACGACCAGGTGGCCCGACTGCGCATAGGCCAGCGCGGCGGCCATCGTTTCGCGGTCGCGGATCTCGCCGATCAGGATGCAGTCCGGCGCCTGGCGCATCGAGTTGCGCAGCGCGGTATCGAAATCCTTTGCATCGCTGCCGATCTCGCGCTGGTTGACGATGCATTTCCTGTTCTTGAACAGGTATTCGATCGGGTCTTCGAGCGTGAGGATGTGGCCGGAACGCAGCGCGTTGCGGTGATCGAGCATCGCCGCGATCGTCGTCGACTTGCCGGACCCGGTGGCGCCCACCACGAGCATGAGGCCACGCTTTTCCATGACCAGCTCGGCCAGCACGGGCGGCAGGCCCAGTTCGGCGAGCGCGGGAATACTGGCGGGAACGTAGCGGAACACGGCGGAAATCGTGCCGCGCTGCCGGAAGGCGGAGAGCCGGAACCTTCCCAGGCTGGGCACGGAGATACCCATGTTCAGTTCATTGGTCTGCGCCAGTTCCTGCAATTGCGCCGGCGTGCAGATCTCCGCCAGCAGCGCATCGATGTTTTCCGGCTCCAGCTTCTGCTGGTTGACCGGAATGAGGTTGCCGTTGATTTTCAGGTGCACCGGCGAGTTCACGGCGAAGAACATGTCCGACGCGTTCTTCTCTTTCATCAGCTGGAACAGGCGGTCCATCATCGTAAATGCCCTCGGTCTTCTCTGGACCCCACAAGCAGATTCCGGGGTCAGGATAGTCGCTGGCTTGCAAGCCAGCGCCGTTTCGCAGGCGGCGAGCCTTGCTCGCCGAAACCCCTGCTTCACCCCGCTGGGTCTGACCCCAGTCTCTGCCTCTGGGTCAAACCGCCTTAAACGCCGCGCAGCAGTTCGTTGATGCCGGTCTTCGCGCGGGTCTGCGCATCGACGCGCTTGACGATCACGGCGCAGTACAGGCTGTACTTGCCGTCGGCCGACGGCAGCGAACCGGACACCACGACGGAGCCGGACGGGATGCGGCCGTAGCTCACTTCGCCGGTGGCGCGGTCGTAGATCTTGGTCGACTGGCCAATGTACACGCCCATCGAGATCACCGAGTTCTCTTCGACGATCACGCCTTCGACGATTTCGGAACGGGCGCCGATGAAGCAGTTGTCCTCGATGATCGTCGGATTGGCCTGCATCGGTTCCAGCACGCCGCCGATGCCCACGCCGCCGGACAGGTGCACGTTCTTGCCGATCTGCGCGCACGAACCCACCGTGGCCCACGTGTCGACCATGGCGCCTTCATCGACATACGCGCCGATGTTCACGTAGGAGGGCATCAGCACCACGTTCTTGCCGATGAACGAACCGCGGCGTGCCACGGCTGGCGGCACCACGCGGAAACCGCCCTTGGCGAAATCTTCCGGCGTGTAGTTGGCGAACTTGGTCGGCACCTTGTCGTAGAACTGCATGGTGCCGTCGGACGGCAGCACCACGTTGTTCTCGAGGCGGAACGACAGCAGCACGGCTTTCTTGATCCACTGGTTCACCACCCAGGTGCCGGTATCCTTCTGCGCCACGCGCAGGCTGCCGTCGTCCAGGCCGGCCAGCACGTGGTTGACGGCATCGCGCACTTCGGCGGTGGCGTTCGACGGATTGATTTCGGCGCGGTTGTCCCATGCCTGTTCGATGATTTGCTGGAGTTGTTGAGTCATGATTCGTGTGATGAAGTGAGGGATTTGCAGAAGCGGACGATGCGCTGCGCGGCTTCCAGCCCTTCGGCCGTTTCCGCCACGAGCGCCATCCGGATGCGGTTGCGGCCGGGGTTGCTGCCGTGGGCTTCGCGCGCCAGGTAGCTGCCCGGCAGGACCGTGACATTATATTCGGCGTACAGGCGACGCGCGAACTCGGTGTCCGACAGACCGGTACGGCTGACGTCGGCCCACAGGTAGAAGCCGGCGTCCGGCAGTGCCACGTCGAGCACTTCGGCCAGCAGCGGCGTGATGGCATCGAACTTCGCGCGGTATTGGGCGCGGTTCTCCGCGACGTGGGACTCGTCGTTCCACGCCGCGATCGATGCGGCCTGCACCGGCGGGCTCATGGCGCCGCCGTGGTAGGTACGGTACAGCAGGAATTTCTTCAGGACTTCCGCGTCGCCGGCCACGAAGCCCGAGCGCAGGCCCGGCACGTTCGAGCGCTTCGACAGGCTGGAGAATACCACCAGCCGCGCATATGGCCTGTCGACCGAGGACAGGCCCAGCATGTGGGCGGCCTGCAGCGCGCCCAGCGGCGGCTCGTCGCCATGGTAGATCTCGGAGTAGCACTCGTCGGCCGCGATGATGAAGTCGTGGCGTTCGGACAGCGCGAACAGGTTTTCCCAGTCCGTCAGCGACAGCACGGCGCCGGTCGGATTGCCAGGCGAGCACAGATACAGCAACTGCACGCGCTGCCACACGTCGGCCGGCACGCTGTCGTAGTCGCAGCCGAAATTGCGCGCCGGGTCGGAATTGACGAAGTAAGGTTCGGCCCCTGCCAGGAACGCGGCGCCCTCGTAGATCTGGTAGAACGGGTTCGGGCACACCACGAGCGCTTGCTGATCGCCATCCTTCGCGGCCGGGTCGATCACGGCCTGCGCGAAGGCGAACAGCGCCTCGCGCGATCCATTCACGGGCAGCACCTGCGTGGCCGGATTCAGCGCCGGCAGGCCATAGCGGCGCTCGAGCCATGCCGCGATCGTGCCGCGCAGCGCTTCGGAGCCGGCGGTGGCCGGATACATGGCCAGGCCGGACAGGCTGTCGGCCAGCGCCGCGCAAATAAAGGGCGGCGTGGGGTGTTTCGGCTCGCCGATGCCCAGGCTGATGGCGCGGTACTGCGCGTCGGGTGTCACGCCCTCGAACAGCCGGCGCAGTTTTTCAAACGGGTAGGGGTGCAGTTTGTCGAGTAATGGATTCACGTCGGATCTCGGGAAAAGGCGCACGCCGGAGCGTGATTTCTGGTGATGCATGAATGTCAGCCGGCCATTATAGCCCGCGTGCCGCCGGCGCGCCCGGCACCGTCCCGTCACTTCAGCCCATACCGTCGAGCAGCGCGCGCATGCGCCGCCAGTGCGAGCCTTGCCAGAACACGCCGCCGCACCGCGGGCAGCCCAGGAATGCGTCCTGCGTGGCACGCACGGAGGACGGCAGCCGGTCGAGCACATCCTCCTTCGCGCGCGGCTGCAGGGGCACGTTGCACGCAAGGCACAGTGTGAATGGCCGCATCGCCGCCTGCAGGCCGTAACGGGAAAACACTTCGCGCAACTGCGGTTCGGGCTTCAGCGCGCGCACGTAGCAGCCGCGCAGCACGCCGCGCCGCTTGAGCAGCTCGCGGTCGCGGGTCAGGGCGATGCGCCCGCCGAGTTCGGAGAAGGCTTCCACTTCGCCATCGTCGATGGCATTGTCGTACAGCGTATCGAAACCGGCCATGCGCAGCAGCCTGGCCAGGCCGCCCAGGTGGGCGTCGGCCACGAAGCGTGCTTCCGACGGCGTCAGCAACACCGGGCGCGCGGCTGGCACATGCACGTCGTCGCCATCTTCGAGCAGATGGTCGAGCGGCACCGGCGCGCCGTTGACGAGCACTTCGCCCGCTTCGGTATGCGGCACGCCCAGCGCCTCGACCATGTGCTTGACGGTGGCGGCGCGCGCGCACGGTGCGGCGAACGCGCGGCCGCGGTGCTCGCGCGCGAGGAACATGTCCAGCGCGCTGTCGAACCGGAACGTGGCGGTGACCATCGATGCTTACGGCGCGGGGCGCAGCGGGCATTCGTCCATGTCGTCGAGCCGCGCCGCGAGGTCGGTGCGCAGCGCCACCAGGCCACCGATGCGCCGGTCGATCTCGGCGAGCTTGGCCCGCAGGGCGGCACGCAGCGCTTGCGCCGAGGCGCCGGGATCGGCAAGCAGCGGCAGGTCGGCCTCGATCTCGGCCAGCGTGAAGCCGAGCGATTGCGCAGTGCGGATGTAGGTCAGCCACTGCACCGCCTCGGGCGCATAGTCGCGATAGCCGTTGCCGCTGCGCCGCGCGGTGAGCAGGCCGCGCTTTTCATAGAAGCGCAGCGTATCCCGGCTGATGCCGGTCGCCTGCGCGATGTCGCCGATCCGCATGACACCTCCGCAAAGAATGCTTGACCCTGGAGTGTACTCCAGCGTTCATCATCGGGCCACGACAATTCACGGAGCTCCCATGCTTGCCACCACGTATTCGCGCATCGTCCGCGCCAGCGGGCTGTACGACCTGATCGTGACCGCGCCATTCGCCACCCCATGGACGTTCGCGCTGCTGCACGCGCAGTTATCCGCCACCAACGTGGCGCTGGGCGGCACGCCGTTGCCCGCCTTCGCGCCCATGCACGTGCTGTTCGCCTGCCTGATGGGCACGGTCGTGCTGTTGTGGTCCGTGCTGCGCATCACCGACCCGCAGCCCCGTTTCGGCCGCTACGACGGCATTGGGCGGTTCGCGTTCAGCCTGTGGATGGCGTGGACGCTGGCACTCACCGGCATGCCGCTGCTCTGGCTGTTCATCGTGCCCGAACTGGCATGGGGCATCGTGCAATGGCTGCCGCTGCGGCGCCCGCCGGTCCCGCGAAACGGCGCGCGCGGCTGAGCTGCCCGGTGCTATGCTGTGCGCTCCTCGTTCAACGGAGGTGTCCATGCAAGCGCAACCCCTGATCGCCGTGTCCGACGTCGACGCCGCGAGCCGCTGGTACCAGGCCGTATTGGGCTGCAAGAGCGCCCACGGCGGCAGCGAATATGAACAATTGACGTTCGACGGCCGCATGATCCTGCAACTGCACCGCTGGGATGCGCACCATCATGCGCACATCGGCGATCCCGCCTGCCGGCCCTACGGCAATGGCGTGCTGCTGTGGTTCTGGACCGACGACTTCGACGATGCCGTCGACCGCGCCGCCGTGGCGGGCGTCACGGTGCTCGAAGGCCCGAAGGAAAACCGCAACGCCCAGCACAGGGAAATATGGCTGCGCGATCCCGATGGCTACGTGGTCGTGCTTGCCGGACCTTACGGCGACGTGGGCATGTAAGGGGGCGCGAATCCGGCTGCGGCGGCTGAGCTGGCCGCGTGCTTTATACTGCGCGCTCATTCACCTGCCAGTACCCTCATGTCCTTTGCTTCCCTGGGCCTCGCGCCCGCCCTGCTCGATGCCGTGGCCGCCATCGGTTATGCCACTCCCACCGCCATCCAGGCGGCCGCCGTTCCCGCCGCGCTGCAGGGGAGGGATGTCCTGGGCGCCGCGCAGACAGGTTCCGGCAAGACGGCGGCGTTCGCGCTGCCGATGCTGCACGCGCTGCTGGCGCGCCAGGGCACGCGTCGCGGCCTGCATGGCCTGGTGCTGGTGCCCACGCGCGAACTGGCGGCCCAGGTGGGCGACGCGATCCGCGCGCTGGTGCAGCACCTGCCCTCCACGATCAAGGTGTCGATCGCCTTCGGCGGCGTGTCGATCAACCCGCAGATGATGGCGCTGCGCGGCGGTACCGACATCATCGTCGCCACGCCAGGCCGCCTGCTCGACCTGGCGCGCCACAATGCCATCAAGCTCGACGGCGTCGCCACGCTGGTGCTCGACGAAGCGGACAAGCTGCTCGACATGGGCTTTGCCGACGAGATCGCGGAAATCCTCGCGCTGCTGCCGGCCCGCCGCCAGAACCTGTTCTTTTCCGCCACGTTCCCGACCGCCGTGCAGTCGCTTGCCGCCTCGCTGCTGCAGGAGCCCGTGCGCGCGCAGGTGGACAACGACGCCGCGCACGAGCCGGACATCGCCCAGCGCGCGATCGAAGTGGATGCGCCGCGCCGCCTGCAACTGCTCAAGCACCTGATCAGGGAGCATGGCTGGAAGCAGGTGCTCGTGTTCACCGCCACCAAGTACGCGTCCGAGCACGTAGCCGACAAGCTGCGCCGCAACGACGTGGCCGCCGAAGCGTTCCACGGCGATTTCAGCCAGGGCGCACGCACCGGCGTGCTGGCCGACTTCCGCGCCGGCCGCCTGCACGTGCTGGTCGCAACCGACGTGGCCGCGCGGGGTATCGACATCGCGCAGTTGCCGGTCGTCGTCAATTTCGACCTGCCGCGCGCCGCTGCCGACTACACGCACCGCATCGGCCGCACCGGCCGCGCCGGCGCCAGCGGCAGCGCCATCAGCTTCGTCACGCCGGATGCGGAAGCGCACTTCCGGCTGATCGAGAAGCGCCAGGGCCTGCGCGTGCCGCGCGAGCGCATCGCCGGCTTCGAGCCGGTCGAGGCAGACACCGAATCCCTGACCGGCGCGCCGGCCGCCGATCCGAATGGCGGCATCAAGGGCAAGCGCAAGAGCAAGAAGGACAAGCTGCGCGAAGCGGCGGCCAAGCAGCCGGCGTAGCCTGCACAACAACGAAGCGTGTCATCCGCGCTGGTGCTCCCGCGCGCCACGCTGGTGCAAAAATATTCTCTTCCTCCCCGCGGCCGGCGCCCTGCCGGTCATAAAACGCTGGCACGGCGTTTGCATTAACTCTCGTATGAGTAGAAGCGGCTAGTGTTCCGCGGCGACGGCCAACGTCGCCACTAGAACATGGGGCATTGCTCTTGTGGATGCGTCCCCGGGACGTGCATCTGGTTGTCTACAGACCTCAAGAGAGAACGCCATGCCGCACCTTTTCGCTTCCCGCATTTTTCGCTTCCTGCATTGCCGCTGCCCGGCGGCCCTCCCGGTTTCATTTCCCCGCGATGCAAGCCCCTCCATGCCGTTCGCACGGCGTGTGGCTGGCCGCATCCCGCATCGCGTCGTTCCCGCTTTCCAACCCCAGAGAGTGCCCATGAAATCCATCCCCGCCATGAACCCCGCGCGCCGCGCCGCGCTGGCCTTCTGTTTCGTCACCGCTTTCGGCGTGGCCGCCGGCAATGCGGCCGCCGCCGACAAGGTCACCTTCCTTACCTCCTGGTATGCCCAGGCCGAACACGGCGGCTTCTACCAGGCTGTGGCCGAAGGCATCTACCGCAAGCATGGCCTCGACGTCACCATCAGGATGGGCGGCCCACAGGTCAACGGCATGCAGCTGCTGGCCACCGGCCAGGCCGACTTCTTCATGGGCTACGACCTGCAGGTGCTGAAAAGCGTGGAGCAGGGCATTCCCGCCACCACCGTGGCGGCCAGCTTCCAGACCGACGCGCAGGGCATGATGACGCATACCGATGTGAAGGGCCTGGCCGGCCTGAAGGACGGCAAGACCGTGCTGGTGTCGACCTCGGGGCGCACCACATGGTGGCCGTGGCTGAAGGCGAAGTATGGCCTGACCGAGGCGCAGGGCCGGCCCTACACGTTCAACCTGCAGCCGTTCCTGGCCGACCCCGATTTCGCCCAGCAGGCCTACCCGTCGTCCGAACTGTTCCAGGCCGCGAAGGCCGGCGCGAAAACCAATTTCTACCTGTTCGCCAACGACGGCTACCCGCCCTACGGCACAACCGTGGTCGCCATGCAGAAGCTGGTCAAGGACAAGCCGGACCTGGTGGCCCGCTTCGTGCGCGCGTCGATGGAAGGCTGGAAAAGCTACCTGGCCAACCCGGCGCCGGCCAATGCGCTGATCAAGAAGGAAAACCCGAACATGAAGGACGACCAGCTGGCCTACGCCGTCGGCAAGCTGAAGGAATACAGCTTCGTCACGGGCGGCGACGCGGCGCAGCAGGGCATCGGCACGATGACGGATGCGCGCTGGCGGCGCACCTATGACTTCATGGTGTCGGCTGGCCTGCTGAAGAAGGAAACCGACTGGAAGCAGGCCTACACCACGCAGTTCGTCAAGGGCCTGAACGTCATGCCCTGAGCACCACCGCATTGCAGCACCCCGGGCGAAGGCGACCATTCTGGCACGCCGGCCCACCTGTAACAGGAGTCAACCATGCTCGTCACCCAACAGAAAGTCCTCCGCAAATTCTGGTATGCGCTGATGCCGATGTCCGCGCTGGACAAGGGCCCGCAACCATTCACGCTGCTGGGCGAAAACATCGTCGTGTGGAAGGGCGCCGACGGCAAGCCGGCCGCGCTGCGCGACCGTTGCTGCCACCGCACCGCGAAGCTGTCGAAAGGCTTCGTCGAGAACGGCAACATCGTGTGCGGTTACCACGGCTGGACGTACGATTGTTCGGGCACCTGCGTGCGCATTCCGCAAAACCCCGATGCTAGCATCCCGGCCGGTGCGCGCGTGCCGGCCTACCACTGCGATGAGCGCTATGGCTATGTGTGGGTGGCGCTGGAAGAGCCGCTGCAACCGATCCCGTACTTTCCCGAGGAAGAGGCGCCCGGCTACCGACGCATCCTGCAGTTCTACGAACAATGGAAGACGTCGCCGCTGCGCGTGATGGAAAACTCGTTCGACAATTCGCACTTCAGCTTCGTGCACAAGGCGAACTTCGGCATGATCGACAACCCGGTACCGGCAAAGTACGAGTTCCGTCCGAACGACTGGGGCTTCGAGGCGGAGACCCACGTGCCGGTCAGGAACCCGGAAGCGAGCTTCCGCATCACCGGAACCTCCGAGCCGGTCACCGAACGGCACCTGACGAACCGCTGGTACATGCCGTTCTCGCGACGCTTCGGCTGCGTGTACCCGGCATCGGGCATCCATCACATCATCTACAACTGCGCCACGCCGATCGACGACGGCACGCTGATGCTGGTGCAGTGGCTGTACCGCAACGACAGCGAGGAAGCCTGCTCGACGCAGGAGCTGATCGACTGGGACCGGCCGATCACGACGGAAGACCGCGACATCCTGGAAGCCACCGATCCCGATGCCTGCGTCGACACGCGGCGCCGCGTCGAATTCCACATGGAGTCCGACAAGCCGGGCCTGATGATGCGCCGCATGCTGATGGACCTGCTTACGCGGCATGGCGAATCCGAAGTGCACAACCCGCCGGAGGCATGATGAAACGCGACGACGAGCTGCTGCTGGCCGGGGCCGGGGCTGGGGCCGTGGCCGCGGCTTCCCCGGCGCCCGCGGTACTGTACGCCAACGGGGTGGAGAAAACCTATCCCAACGGCACCCGCGCACTGGACCGCGTGAAGCTGCGCATCGGGCGCGGCGAATTCGTGTCGCTGCTGGGGCCTTCCGGCTGCGGCAAGAGCACGCTGCTGAAGATGTTCGCCGGGCTGGAAACCCCGTCGGCCGGCCACGTGCGCTGGTGGGGCGAGGGTATGGCCACCGTCGACACGCCGGGGCGCACGCTGGCGATGGTATTCCAGGAGGCGACCCTGATGCCGTGGGCCCGGGTGCATGACAACGTGCGCCTGCCGCTGGACCTGAAAGGCGTACCGCGCGCGCAGGCGGCGCCGCGCGTGGACCAGGCGCTCGAGCTGGTCGGCCTGGCGAAGTTCGGCCACGTCTACCCGCGCGAGCTGTCCGGCGGCATGCAGATGCGTGCATCGATCGCCCGGGCGCTGGCCACCGAACCGAACCTGCTGCTGATGGACGAGCCGTTCGGCGCGCTGGACGAATTCACCCGCAACCGGCTCGATGCCGACCTGCGCGACCTGTGGGCCCGGCGTGACCTGACCGTGGTGTTCGTCACGCACAGCATCTACGAGGCGGTGTACCTGTCGTCGCGCGTGGTGGTGATGGCGGCGCGGCCCGGCCGCGTGATCGCCGACGTGGCCATCGAAGGGCCGCGCGTGCGCGACGACGATTTCCGCATCTCGCCGGCCTTCATGGCCTATTGCAAGCAGCTGTCCGACCTGCTGGTCGAGGCCAACGGCCAACACTGAGGAGAAGCGCCATGCTAAAACAACCCCTGATCGCCGACGCGCGCGTGCGCCGCGCACTGGCGCCGCTGGCACTCGGCCTGCTCTTGCTGGCGGTGTGGCAGGCCGTCTGCGTGACGCTGCAGGTGCCGGTCTACCTGGTGCCGTCGCCTGCCGCCATTGCCGCCACGCTGGCCGAGGACTGGCAACTGCTGCTCGATGCGCTGCTCGTGACCTTGCGCATTACCTTCTTTGCGTTCGCGCTGGCCACGGTGGTGGGCGTGGCCGTGGCGTTCCTGTTCGTGCAGAGCAAGCTGCTCGAAGCCTGCCTGTTCCCGTACGCGATCCTGCTGCAGGTCACGCCGGTGGTGGCGATCGCGCCGCTGATCATCATCTGGGTCAAGACGCCGGCCGCCGCGCTGACGATCTGCGCCACGATGATGGCCGTGTTCCCGATCATCTCGAACACCGTGCTGGGACTGCGCAGCGTGAATCCAGGCCTGCTGAACCTGTTCCGGCTGAACCGCGCCACGCGCTGGCAGGTGCTGGTGCGGCTGCGCGTGCCGAGCGCGTTGCCCAGCTTCTTCGGCGGCCTGCGCATCGCCAGCGGGCTGGCGCTGATCGGCGCCGTCGTCGCCGAGTTCGTGGCCGGCACGGGCGGCAGCAGCACCGGGCTGGCCTACCAGATCCTGCAGGCCGGTTTCGAACTGAACATCCCACGGCTGTTCGCTGCACTGTTCATGATCACCGTCACCGGCGTGCTGCTGTTCGCGCTGATGTCGACGCTGGCCCGCGTGTGCCTGGCCCACTGGCATGACAGCGAGGCCGAAGCATGATGGCCACGTTCACGGTGCGGGTGGCCCGCAAGTGGCGCGAGGCGGACCGCGTGCACGCCTTTGAACTGCGCGATCCGGATGGCGCGGCGCTGCCGGCTTTTTCCGCCGGTGCCCACGTGGACGTGCATCTGCCGGGTGGACTGGTGCGCCAGTACTCGCTGTGCAACGATCCGCACGAGACCGCGCGCTACGTCATCGCCGTGCTGCTGCAGGAGGGTGCCGGATCGCGGGCGATGCACGCGCTGGAAGAGGGCGCGCTCGTCACGATCGGTGGTCCGCGCAATCACTTCGGGCTCGATGCCGGCGCGCGGCGCTCGCTGCTGGTGGCCGGCGGCATCGGCATCACGCCGCTGCTGGCGATGGCGGAACGGCTGAACAGGCTCGATCGTCATTTTGCCCTGCATTACTGCGTGCGTTCGGCAGGCGCCGCTGCGTTTGCCCGCAGCCTGCGCGAGGCGCCTTATGCCCACTGCGTGCAGGTGCATGCGGACGACGGCCCCGTGTCGCAGCGGCTCGACCTGGCGGCGCTGCTGGCCGGTGCCTGTGCGAATACACACCTTTACGTCTGCGGCCCGGCCGGCTTCATCGCGATGGTGCGGGAGGCGGCGCTGGCGCATGGCATCGCGGCAGGGCGCATCCATAGCGAACATTTCGCCAATGCGGGCCCCATCGCCGACGTGTCGTCGTTCGACGTGCGCCTCGCCAACAGCGGCAGGACCATCGCCGTGCCGGCCGGGCAGAGCGTCGTCGACTGCCTGGCCGCGCATGGCGTGGCGATTCCGGTCTCGTGCCGGCAAGGCGTGTGCGGCAGTTGCCTCACCACCGTGCTGGAAGGCGAGCCGGATCACCAGGATTGCTATCTCACCGAGACCGAGCGGGCGCTGGGCGACCGTTTTTTACCTTGCTGCTCGCGTTCCCGGACGCCGCTGCTGGTGCTGGACCTTTGAAAGACAACGATGAATAATTTTTTGATCAAGAACGCCGCCGCGATCGTGACCGGCTTGCAGGGCGAGGCCGCGCGCCATGCCGGCCCGGACATCCGCGTGGTGAACGGGCGCATCGCCGCGCTGGGACGGCTGGAAGCGCTGCCGGGCGAGCGCGTGGCCGATGCCGCGGGCTGCGTCGTCTACCCGGCGTGGGTGAACACGCACCACCATCTGTTCCAGTCGCTGCTCAAGGGCGACGCGGCCGGCATCGACCTGCCGCTGACGCCGTGGCTGGCCGCGACGCCATACCGCTTCCGCGCCGCGTTCGACGAGCACCTGTTCCGGCTCGCCGCGCGCATCGGGCTGGTCGAACTGCTGCGCTCCGGCTGCACGACGGTGGCCGACCACAACTACCTGTACTGGCCCGGTATGCCGTTCGACGGTTCGGCGATCCTGTTCGAGGAAGCGGAGCGGCTGGGCATGCGCTTCGTGCTGTGCCGCGGCGGCGCCACGCAGACGCGCCAGCTGGAAGCCGACTTGCCCGCCTGCCTGCGGCCGGAAACGCTCGATGGCTACCTGGCCGACATGGAGCGCATCACGCAGCGCTGGCACGATCCGGCGCCGGACGCGATGCGCCGGGTCGTGATGGCGCCGACGACACCGCTGTACTCGATGGCACCGGCCGAGCTGCGCACCGTGGCGGCGGAAGCGCGGCGGCTGGGCATCCGGCTGCACAGCCACCTGTCCGAAACGGTCGAGTACCAGAACGCCGCGCACGGCAAGCATGGCACGACGCCAGTACGCTTCGCCGCCGAGCAGGACTGGCTGGGCAGCGACGTGTGGTTCGCCCACCTCGTCAAGCTGGACGACGAGGAAATCGCGCTGCTGGGCGCCACCGGCACCGGCGTCGCCCACTGCCCGCAGAGCAACGGGCGCCTGGGTAGCGGCATCGCGCCGATCCGCCAGCTGGAGGCGGCCGGCGCCGCGATCTCGATCGGCGTCGACGGTGCCGCCTCGAACGAAGCGGCGGACATGATTTCCGAAACCCACGCCGCCTGGCTGATGCAGCGCGCGCGGGGTGGACAGGATGCGCGGCCCGTCCACCGCGGCGGCACGTTCGAAGGCGGCGCCGACGCCGCCACCATCGACGACGTGGTGCGCTGGGGCACGCGCGGCGGCGCGCAAGTGCTCGGCCTCGATGGCCTGGGCACGCTGGAAGTGGGCATGGCGGCCGACATCGCCGTCTACAGTCTCGACGACCCGCGCTACTTCGGGCTGCACGACGTCGCCATCGCCCCCGTCGCCTCCGGCGGCCGCCCCGCGCTGCGCCTGCTCACCGTGGCCGGCAAGCCCGTCGTCGAACACGACACCATCCCCAACCTCGACCTGCGCGAACTGGCCGCCGACGCCCGCAGCGCAGTCGCCCGGTTGCTGCGGTGAAATATTACTCAAAACCGGGGTCTGACCCCGATTCTGAGTAATATTTCCCAAAACCGGGGTCAGACCCCGGTTTTGGGAAACAATCAGCGGGGCGGGGTGTCGACGAGCGCGATGCGGCGGCGGATCCGGGCGGCTTCGTCGGTGTCGCCGGCCTTGTCGGCGCGCAGGGCCTGCACGTTCAGCCAGGCGAGCAGGGGGCGGCGCCAGCCTTGGTCGGAAGACGTGGCGATCGCCTGGGCAATGAGCTCGGGCGTGGCGCGGTTGGCCTTGAACAGCGCGCCGGCGGCAACCAGTTGCGACAGCGGATCGGCGATGGCTTTCACGGCCGCGGCGGCCGCGGTATCGGAGCCCGCCGCCAGTACGGCGCGCTGGGTTTCGGGCAGCAGCGCGGCGTCCGACGGCTGGCCGGCGAGATACGCGGCGTAGGCGATATCGGCCGCCGAGGCATCGGCGCGCAGCGCGGCGAAACCGGCGCATTCGTCGAACACCAGCGCGGCGGTGCGCGCGGCGCAGCGGATCAGTTCCGCGCGGATCAGCAGGTCGACCTTGCCGGTGGCGGCGATGTCGCTGCGCGCATGGGCGAACTCGTTCTGCTCGACGAGGTCGCGGCCAGCCATCCAGGCGCCGGTGGCGCGCTCCAGCGCGCTCTGCGCATTCATCTTCCAGTCGGGAACGGGCGGCCCGCTGCTGCAGGCGGCGAGCAGCACGGACAGGGCAAGCACTGGGGCGAGTTTCATGGCAGCTTGATCTCCGCTTCACGCTTGAACGGCCACTTGCGGTTGATCTCGTTGACGAGCTGTTCGATCTTGCGCAGGTTGGCATCGACGTCGGCGCGCAGCGCGCCCAGGTCCTCGGTGGCCACGCGGGCATTGCTGCCGACTGCCTGCGCTTCCACCAGCACCGCGTCGAGCTTCTTCATGCTGGCGCGCGCATCGGCCAGCAGGCCGTTCAGCTGCACGATCGCTGCCTGCGCATCGGTGGCCACGCCCTTGTCGCCGAAGACCTTGCTGTCCGCGTTGCCCACCAGCCGGTCGGCCCGCACGATCAGCGAGTTGGCATTGGCCAGCAGTTCGCGGGCACTGCGGTCTTCGCCCGCGATGTAGCCCATCGCGCCGCCCGGCCCGTTCAGTTTCTCGGTCACGCCCTGCACGTTGGCCAGGCTCTGGCCCAGCGCCGAATCGGCGGCCGTCAGCGCCGTCACATTGGCGAGGATGTCGCGCGCGGCGGTCAGCAGCCGCGGGATCTCGGCCGCCACGTCGCCCACCAGCAGCGGCCGCTCGGCCTTGTCAGGCAACGGTGGATCGGTCGGGATGCCGGTGAACGCGCGCAGCTTCGCGCCACCGACGATGCCTTTTTCCAGCGTGAAGATGCTGCTCGACCGCAGCCAGTGCGCATCTTTCTCGGGTACGTCGACCAGCACGCGCGCCTTGCCTTCGCGCGACAGCTCGATGCTGCGCACGCGGCCGATCGGGAAGCCGGCGAACGTCACGTCCATGCCAACGGCGACGCCTTCGGAATCGTCGGCCGTGAGCACCAGGCGCTGCGTGGCTTCGAACGCGCCGCGCGCGTACAGCAGGTACAGCCCGGCGCCGGCGATCAGCGCCACCATCAGGATCAGCAGCAGCGCCGCCTTGACTTCGGCATTGCGCACCGGCGCGGGTTCGGAGGGCGCCGCGGGCGCGGGAGGAGAGGTGTCGGTCATGTCAATCAACAGGAATCAGTAGTAATTGCCCATCAGGGAAGCGGCTTCGATCAGCAGGACCACGGAAAACATCCGCACCATGTCGGCAAGCCCGTGCGTCGAACGCAAGCGCGCCGCGAACGGGTTGGCGGCCGCGTCGTAGTAGGACGAGGCGAGCGGGATGATGCCCACCGCCAGCGAGAAAAAGAAGATCTTCAGCATCAGGATCAGCGCCACGGCCGGGTTGAAGATCTGCCCGACCACGCGCGTGTAGCCGCGCAGCGCGTACGGCGTGAAGCCGTAGATGATCAGGTAGGCCAGCACCAGGGTCAGGATGCAGCTGACGGCGGCCAGCAGCCAGACGGCGAAGATGCCGGCCGACGCGCGCGGATAGAATTCGCGGCGCAGCGCCTCGGCGGGATCGGCTGCCGGGCCGGCCGATCCCGCCGGCGCGGCGGCCGCCGCCGCAAGGCGCCGCTGGGTGAATTCGACGCCCGCCGGCAGCGTGCTGCGCAGCGCCACGAACAGCGCGGCCGTCAGCGGGATCAGTTCCAGAACCAGGACGCGCACCACCATTTCCAGCGCATAGCCGGACAGGCCGTACGACGTGGCCGTGACGACGACGATGCGGATGATGACGAGGCTGATCAGCGCCGACAGCACGCAGAACCACAGCAGGTTCGGCGCCGTGCCGAGCACCAGGTGGCTGGCCAGAGCACGGTGGTTGTCGCGGTGATAGGTCGAGGGCGCGACGCCGCGTGCCAGGATCAGCGCGGCGAACTGCAGCAGGCGCCACCAGCTGGTGAGCCAGATCATCGTGGCGCGGTGCAGGCGCGCCAGCGACGGGAACAGTGATGCATGGGTGAACATATTGCGATCTTATCATCCAATAACGCCGGCTACGGTACAGGATGGCCGAACCGGGCAACGATTGCATCGGCCACGGCGCGCACCCGCGCGCTGCGATGCAGGTCGCCATGCATCACGAGATACATGTCGTACTGGTGCACCCGGTCGGAGAAGATGCGCACCAGCCGCGCATCCCGCTCCGCCATGTGCACCGGCAGTTCGGCGATACCGATGCCGGCGCGCGCCGCTTCCATCAGCATCAGCCCCGTGTTGGCTTCGAGCGCGAT
Organism: Pseudoduganella lutea; assembly: GCF_004209755.1. Lineage (NCBI taxonomy): Bacteria > Pseudomonadati > Pseudomonadota > Betaproteobacteria > Burkholderiales > Oxalobacteraceae > Pseudoduganella > Pseudoduganella lutea. Next base: position 5,065,334 of record NZ_CP035913.1, read on the forward strand.
GCGGGCGCCGGCCACGGGCACGCCGGCCACGTGGGTGGCCTGGCGCGGCACCACCGATGCGTGATAGATGACGAGGTCGTGGCCGGCCAGGCCGTCCTCGATGCGCGGCGTGCCCCGTGCGCGCAGGTAGGCCTTGCTGGCATACAGGCCGGCCGTGCGCCGCGCCAGGTGGCGCGACACCAGGTCGGGGTCGGTGGGTTTCACCGTGCGCACGGCGAGGTCGGCCTCGCGCCGTGTCAGGTTCGACACGGCCGTGGTCACGTGCAGCACCACGCGAATGTCCGGATGTTCGGCGTGCAGCGCGCGGATCGCATCCATCACGAAGTGCTGCGCCATCGTGTCGGTGGTGGCCACCCGCACCGTGCCGGAGAGCCGGTTGTCGATGCCCTGCATTTCCCGCTCCAGCTGGTGGGCCGCCTGTTCCATCCGCTCGGCCGGGCGCGCCGCCATGTCGCCGGCCGGCGTGGGAACGTAGCCCGATGGCGTGCGCAGGAACAGCTTGGCGTTCAGTGCCGCCTCCATCGCGGCGAGGCGCCGCCCGGCCGTGGCCTGGTCGATGCCCAGTTGCGCCGCGGCGCCACGCAGCGTGCCGGCGCGGTAGATGCCCAGGAATATGCGGGCGTCGTCCCAGTCCATGTCTTCTCCGGTAATGCATTTTTGCATCAAGTCGCCGATGGTATGCGTGTTTACTGCATCGGGCAAGCGGCTTAACCTTTCGCCATCCAATGAGGAGCAAGATCGAGGAGTCACCATGCTGCTGTTCACCCTCGCCATCGGTTTCGTGATGGCGATGATCGACGTGACGGCCGTGAACACGGCCCTGTCCGCCATTTCCGCCGACCTCGGCGTACCGCTGGAAGGCCTGGTCTGGGTCGTGGACGGCTACACGCTGACGTTTGCCGCGTTGCTGCTGGCAGGCGGCGCGCTGGCCGACCGCCACGGGCCCCGGCGCATCTACCAGGCAGGCCTGGGCACCTTCGTGATCGGTTCCGTACTGTGCGCGCTGGCACCATCCGGCGCGGCCCTGATCGCGGCGCGCCTGCTGCAGGGTAGCGGCGCGGCACTGTTCATGCCCAGTTCCCTCGCGCTGCTGACGCATGCCGAGGAAGACGAGAAACGCCGTGCCAGGATGTTCGGCACGTGGGCGGCGATCGTCAGCGCCGCCGCCACCGTCGGGCCGCTGGCCGGCGGCCTGCTGGTGGAAGCGTTCGGTTGGCGCAGCATTTTCTGGCTGAACCTGCCGCTTGGGCTGCTCGGCATCGCGCTGGCGCAGGTGAAGGCGCCCGCGCCGCCACCCCGGAAGCGCGAGCTGCGCCTGGCCAGCCATGGGCTGGGTGCCGGCGCGCTGGCGGCGCTGGCGTTCGTGCTGATCGAAGGCCCGGTGCTGGGCTGGCTTTCCGTGCCGGTCATCAGCGCATCCATTGCCTCGGTCGCGATGGCATTGCTGCTGGCCTGGGATGAACGCGCCACGGCGCAACCCATCCTGCCGCGCGCGCTGTACGGCATCGCGCCGTTTCGCGCCGCGGTCATGACGGGCATGCTGATCAACTTCGGCACGTTCGCCCACATGTTCGTGGTCAGCCTGTGGATGCAGGATGTGCACGGCAGCGGCGCACTCGGCACCGGGCTGGCGATCCTGCCGATGACGGCGGGGGCGGGTATCGGCAACGTGTTGTCGGGTCGCGCGGTGGCCAGGCACGGCACGCGGATGCCACTGCTGTTGGGGATGGGCAGCGGCGCCGTGGCCGCGCTGCTGCTGGCGCAGGCATCGGCCGGCACGCCGCCCTGGTTATTGATCGTTGGCGGAACGCTGATGTTCGCGGCGGTGGGTTATGCGATCCCGGCCATGACGGCCACCGTGATGGGCACCGGTGGCAAGGGCAATGCCAGTGCCGCCGGCGCCGCGCTGAATGCCAGCCGCCAGGTCGGCGCACTGCTCGGCGTGGCCGTGGCCGGCTCCATCCTGCACGCGGTGCCGGCCTGGGGAGCGCGGCTGGCCATCGTCTACGGCACCATCGCGGCGGCCTATGCGCTGGCATGGTTCGCCATCCATCGCCACGTGCAGCCGGCCGCCACGGGCGTGGCCGCCGCTGTCATGGCGGATTGACGGATCAGCCGTGCAGGGTGCACCAGGCGATCATCCCGGCGATCGTCAGGATCGGCATGCCGTGCTGCGCGGCGCACGTTCGATGTCGTCGCCGGTCGGTCGGCGCGGCGTGCGGCGGGGGCGGCGTTTGTAGCAGAGCCTTCCGTTTCTGGTGTATCGTGGCGCTTCGCCCACCTGATCGCCCCATTCCATGAAGTTGAGTCCATTCAAGCTTGCCACCGCCGCCACGCTGCTCGGCGCCTCCCTGCTGGCCCACGCCGCGCCGCTGCCGGCGCCCGGCGATACCTTGCCGGTGGCACCGTATGTGAAGGTGGGCAGGCTGGCCAACGGCCTCACCTATTACATCCAGAAGAATGCGCGGCCCGAGAAGCGCCTGGAATTGCGCCTCGTCGTCAAGGCCGGCTCGATCCTCGAGGATGAAGACCAGCTGGGCCTGGCGCACTTCACCGAGCACATGGCATTCAACGGCTCCACCCATTTCAAGCGCCATGAACTGGTGTCGTACCTGCAGTCGATCGGCGTCAAGTTCGGACGCGACCTGAATGCCTACACGAGCTTCGACCAGACCGTGTACATGCTGCCGATTCCCACCGATTCCAGGGAAGCCGTGGAGAAGGGCTTCCTCGTGCTGGAAGACTGGGCGCACGGCATCACGTTCAACGAGGCCGACATCGAAAGCGAGCGTGGCATCGTGCTCGAGGAACTGCGGCTCGGCAAGGGCGCCAACGACCGCATGAACCAGGTGCTGTATCCCAAGCTGTTCAACGGTTCGCGCTATGCGGAGCGCCTGCCGATCGGCAAGGCCGACGTGCTGCGCACCTTCAAGCCCGACGCCATCAAGCGCTTCTACCGCGACTGGTACCGGCCCGACCTGATGGCCGTGATGGCGGTGGGCGACATCGATCCTGCCGAGGCGGAAAAACTGATCAAGGCGCATTTCGGCAAGCTGAAGAACCCGGAAAATCCCCGTCCGCGCGACTATGCGGTGATCCCCGAGCGCAAGACCGATGAAGGGCTCGTGGTCACCGACCGCGAAGCGCCGGCCGACGTGCTGTATATCCGCTACCCGATCGTGCCGCACCCGGAAGACCCCACCTATGGCGGCTACCGGCGCGACCTCGTGGATAAACTGGTCGGCGCGATGCTGAGCCAGCGCATCATGGAACTGACGCAGCAGGCCGACCCGCCGTTCATCCAGGGCGGCAGCGGCACGGGCAAGGTGGTGCGCGGCTATCGTTCGTTTTCCGTGACGGCGATGCTCGGCAAGGGCGGCCACGTGCCGGCGATCAACGCGCTTGTGCAGGAAGACGAGCGCGCGCGGCAGTTCGGCTTCACCGCGTCCGAACTGGACCGCGCAAAGAAAACCATGCTGCGCGGTTACGAGCGCATGTACGCCGAGCGCGACAAGTCCGACTCGGCCGCGTTCGTGAACGAATACATCCGCAATTTCCTCGAGGGCGAACCGATTCCGGGCATCCAGAACGAGTATGCGTATGCGCAGGTGCTCGTGCCGGGCATCACGCTCGACGAAATCAACGCGGCGGTGCGCGACGCCATCCCTTCCGACGACAAGAAGCTCGTCATCCTGATGAGCGGCCTGAAGGACCGGCTGCCGCCGACCGGCAACGAGCTGCTGGCCGCCGTCGACAATGCGCACAAGCTCACCGTGACGGCCCGCGAGGACAAGGCCTATGGCAGCAGCCTGCTGGAGAAACCGCCGGCACCCGGCCGGATCGTGGCCGAGAAGGAAAACAAGGCGCTCGGCACCACGGAGCTGACGCTGTCGAACGGCGTGAAGGTGGTGCTCAAGCCCACCGATTTCCGCAACGACCAGGTGCTGATGAGCGGCGTGCGCTTCGGCGGCCAGTCGCTGTTCGGCAACGACGATATCTTCAATGCCCGCTATGCCAGCGTGGTGATGGCGCAGATGGGCGCGATGAACCACTCGCCGGCCGACCTGCAGAAGATCCTGGCGGGCAAGAGCGTGAGCGCGGCCGTGACGATGTCCGACCTGACCGAGAACGTGGCCGGCAATGCCGGCAGCGCCGACATCGAGACGCTGCTGCAACTGACGCATGTGAAGCTCACGCAGCCGCGCCGCGACGAGGCACTGTTCCAATCCTTCCTCGCGCGCCAGCGCGACGCCGCGCTCAACGCGATGGCCCGGCCCGAGGCGGAGTTCGCCGACACGGTGCGTGCCGCGCTGTACGGCGACCATCCGCGTGTGCCGCGCACGCCGCGGCCGGAAGATTTCGACAAGGTGCAGCTCGACCGCGTGCAGCAGATCTACCGCGAGCGCTTCTCCAGCATGAAGGGCATGACGTTCTACTTCATCGGCAGCTTCGATGCCGCGAAGCTGAAACCGCTGCTGGCCACTTACCTGGGATCGCTGCCGGCACCCGATATCGCGGTCGCCTGGCGCGATACCGGCGTGCGGCCGGTACGCGGCGTGGTGAAAAGGGAAGTCCGGCGCGGCAAGGAAGCCAAGAGCAATATATCGATCTCGTTTACCGGCGAGGCCGACTTCTCGCAGGCAGCGCAGATGCGCATGCAGGCCATGGTGGAAGTGCTGAACCTGAAACTGACCGACGTGCTGCGCGAACAGCTGGGCCTGATCTATGGCGGCGGTGCCAGCGGCGGTATCGCGAAACTGCCGTATGCGAATTACTCGTTGTCGCTGGCACTGCCCTGCGGGCCCGAGAACGTGGACAAGGTCATTGCCGCCGCGTTCGCGGAAATCCGCAAGCTGCAGGAAAACGGCCCGGACGCGGCCGACCTGGCGAAGGTGCGGCAGAACTGGCTGACCAGCCACCGGCGCGCATTGCGCGAAAACGGATACTGGATGGCCCAGTTGCAGACGGCGCACCTGAACGGCTTCCCGCCGGAATCCCTCCTCGGCTTCGAGGAGCGGGCCATGGCGGTCACGCCGGCGGATGTACAGGCGGCTGCGCAACGCTACTTCGACTTCAACAATTACGTGCAGGTCGTGCTGTATCCGGAAGCGAAATAATCCCCGCCGCCGCGGCAATCCTGCCGCGGCACTCCCATCGATGCATTCCGCCGATTGCCGTACCCCATCGATTGCCGCATCCCATCGATTGCCACGTCCCATCGATTGTTATCCATTGATTGCTCATGCATTTTATTGCTGCACTGCCGCGATAATGTGTGAGTTTTCGGCGCTGTTTTTGCTGCTATGCTTTCCTGGGCCGGGAGTTTAATCGTGCTTCCGTTGATAGCGTTTCATAAGTTGCTGATTCGAATGCGTTTTCAACTATCGAAATAAGATATCCGGTGAATACGCCTGTCCCGAACAAACTGCGTTGAAATAATATGCGAATGTTCCGACTTTATTTGCATCGGTTTCATGAACAGCTGCCCGGACCTGATCCAGGCACCGGAGCGAACATGACCGGCATTCCTTATGTGACCCTGGCCCTGGCAATGATCGCCGGCGTGCTGGCCGTGCTGCTCTCCGTGATGAGCTCGCCCAAGTACCTGGCCGTGTTCGTGCTCACGATCATGTCGGGGCTGCTGGCGGCCGCCAGTGCCGTGCACTTTTGCCGCACGAAGTCGCCCCTGATGTTCGTGTCCCTGCTGCCGGGCGTGTTCGGTGTGTATGCGATCGCCGACGTGTTCACGCGCCTGGTGGGCGGCGTGCGGCTGCTGGACCTGTTCGGTCTCCTGGACTGACGGAGAGAACGCGGCGCGGACCGCCGCGTTCTCTGTGCTAGCCTTGTGCCATCGCGCCAAGCGCCATGCCTTGAGTCCGCCATGTGGAAAAGGTTCCTGCTCGCAGTCGTCATCCTTGCCGCCGTTCTCACCGGCCTTGCACTCATGCAGCCCGACACCTTCCGGATCGAGCGCAGTGTGTTGATCAAGGCGCCGCCGGAACGGGTGTTCGCGTACCTGGACGATTTTCGCCAGTGGCCCGCCTGGTCGCCATGGGAGCGGCTGGATCCGGCCATGCAGCGCGACTACAGCGGTGCCCCGCGCGGGCAGGGCGCGATCTACACATGGAATGGCAACGACGACGTGGGGCAGGGCCGGATGGAGATCGTCGATCGCACGCCGCCGCGCATGCTCGCCATCCGGCTCGACTTCACCAAGCCGTTCGAATCGCACAACCAGGTGCGCTTCGTGCTGACGCCACGGCCGGACGGCACGGCGGTCAGTTGGGCGATGAGCGGCGAAAGCCCGTTCGCAATGAAACTGGTCGAAGTGTTCACCAGCCTGGAAGACATGGCCGGACCCGATTTCGAACGCGGTCTGGCACAGCTGAAGGAAGTGGCGGAAAAACCGCGCTGACCCGGACGGGCGCTGCCATGGCATGATGCGTGTTCTCCACCGCCATGCCGCCATGCCTGAACCCTGCATCCTCGCCATCGACAACGGCACGCAAAGCGTGCGCGCACTGCTGTTCGACACGCGCGGCGAACTGGTGGCGAAGGCGCAGGTGCCGTTGCAGGCGTATTACGCGGATCATCCCGGGTGGGCCGAACACAAGGCCGAAGACTACTGGGAAGCCGTATGCGAGGCTTGCCGCCGCCTGTGGCTCATCGCGCCGGCCGCGCGCGGCCGCGTCGCCGGCGTGGCCGTGACGACGCAGCGCGGCACCGTCGTCAATGTCGATGCGCAGGGCCGCCCGCTGCGCCCGGCGATCACGTGGCTGGACCAGCGCCGCACGAACCTGGCGCAGGTGCCGCGCGTCGGTCCGCTGTGGCGCGCGGGCTTCCGCCTGGCCCGCGTCGACGGCACGCTGCGCTACTTCCAGCGCGAGGCCGAAATCAACTGGATCGCCGCGCACGAGCCGGAGATCTGGCAACGCACCCACAAATTCCTGCTGTTGTCCGGCTACCTGAATTTCCAGCTGTGCGGCCGTTTCGTCGATTCGACCGGGTCGCAGGTGGGCTACGTGCCGTTCGACTACCGCCGCCACCGCTGGGCCGGCGCGCGCGACTGGAAATGGCAGGCGCTGGCGATCCGCCCCGGCATGCTGCCGGCGCTGGCGCCGCCCGGCACGGTGATCGGCGCCATCACGCCGGCCGCGGCGGCGGCCAGCGGCATCCCGGCCGGCCTGCCGCTCGTTGCCGCCGCCGCCGACAAGGCCTGCGAAGTCATCGGGTCCGGCGCGCTGGCGCCGCACATCGGCTGCCTGTCGTATGGCACCACGGCCACGATCAACACGACGAGCACGAAATACGTCGAGGTCACGCGCTTCATCCCTCCCTATCCGGCTGCGCTGCCCGGCGCGTGGAGCACCGAGGTGCAGATCCTGCGCGGCTACTGGATGGTGAACTGGTTCAAGGAGCAGTTCGGCGACCGTGAACTGGCCGCCGCCACGGAGCACGGCCTTGCGCCGGAAGCGCTGTTCGACCGGCTCGTGGAAACAGTGCCGCCGGGGTCGATGGGCCTGATGCTGCAGCCTTACTGGAGCCCGGGCATCCGCGTGCCGGGGCCGGAAGCCAAGGGCGCGATGATCGGCTTCGGCGACGTGCACACGCGCGCCCACATGTACCGGGCGATCCTGGAAGGCCTGGCATATGCATTGCGCGAGGGCAGGGAGCGCATCGAGCGGCGCAGCGGCACGCGCATCACCGAGCTGCGCGTGGCCGGCGGCGGTTCGCAAAGCAACGCGGCGATGCAGCTGACGGCGGACATCTTCGGCCTGACCGCCGTGCGCGCGCACGTGCATGAAGCATCCGGTCTCGGGGCCGCGATCGCCGGGGCCGTCGGCCTTGGCCTGCACCGCGATTTCGCCACGGCCGTGGCGGCGATGACGCGCCCCGGCCGCGCCTTCGCGCCCGATGCCGCCAACCGCCGCCTGTACGACCAGCTGTACCGGCGGGTCTACCTGAAAATGTATGGCCGGCTGCGGCCACTGTACGAGGACATCGCGGCCATCACGGGCTATCCGCCGCGTCCTTGATCAGTTGCGCCGCCAGCCTGGCAGCCGCCTCGCTGGCGCCCTGGCCTCCGCTTTCCTGCCCGCTGCGTTCATGACCGCCGCGTTCATGACATATGCCGCGTACCTGGTTGCGCCCGCCTTCCTTGGCCGCGTACATCGCGCGGTCGGCGGCCACGAACAGCGCCTGCACGCCCGGCGCCACGCCTGCCTGCTCGCCAGGCTGGGGGCCAGGTGTCATCGTCGCCACGCCGATGCTGACGGTAATCCAGGCCGACGTGGGAGACCTCGGGTGCGGCAGTTGCAGCGCCTCGACATGGGCGCGGATCGCCTCGCCCAGCGCCAGCGCCGCGTCGCCATCCGTTTCGGCGAACAGCAGCACGAATTCCTCGCCGCCGTAGCGCGCCGCCAGGTCGGTGCCGCGCAACGCATGCGCACCCAGCGCCTGCGCCACCTGCTGCAGGCACACGTCGCCGGCGGCATGACCCAGCGTATCGTTGTACAGCTTGAAGTGGTCGACGTCGAGCACCACCAGCGACAGCGGCGCACTGGTGCGCATGGCGCGCTGCCACTCCTTTTCCAGGAAGCTGTCGAAGTGGCGGCGGTTGGCGATCTTCGTGAGCGGGTCCAGCATCGCGGCGCGCTGCAGCGCGTCTTCCGACCGCTTGTGGTGCGTGATGTCGTGCAGCAGGCCGATGAACAGCGGCTGGCGCACGAACATCGGCGTCAGCGTCAGGTCCATGCATACCGAGCCGCCATTCTTGTGGCGGATGACGACTTCGCGCGTGCCGTGGCCGTGCGCAGCCCCGGGCTGAGCCGCGTGGCGGGCGAAATAGTCGAGGTATTCCTGCGCCACCTCGGGAGGGAGCAGGTCGCCGATGTGGCGGCCTGCCAGCTCGCCCGGTCCGTAGCCCAGGTAGCCGTCGCAGGCGGGGTTGGTGGACTGGATGCGGCCGCACGGCTCGATGATCAGCAGCCCCTCGGCCATGTGGTCGACGATCGTGCGCAGCCGCTCGGCCTGTTCCTGCTGGGTGGCGCTGCTGGCGCGCAGTTGCAGCTGGGTGCGCACCCGCGCACGCACCTCCGCCATGCGCAGCGGCTTGCCGATGTAGTCGACGGCGCCCAGGTCGAAGCCGGCCACCACGTCTTCCGTTTCCGTGCGCGCGCTCATGAAGATCACGGGAATGGCCTGCGTGACCGGGTGCGCCTTCAGCAGGCGGCACGTCTCGAAGCCATCCATGCCGGCCATCACGATGTCGAGCAGGATCAGGTCCGGCAGCACGCGGCGCGCCAGTTGCAGCGCCCGCTCGCCGCTGTTGGCGACAAACGTCTGGTACCCCTGTTCGACCATCAGCACGCGCAGCGCCGCGAGGTTGTCGGGCGCGTCGTCGACGATCAGGATCGCGGCGCCACGCTGTCCGGTGGGACTGCCGGCGCCGGTGCTTCCAACTGGATCCATGGCGTTATTGTTGAGGTGACGATCGTTAGATCATACCGGCAGGAAACTTGGAATGCTTGGGAAAATGCGGGGATTGGCTAAAAAGATACGAAATCAGGCAAGATCCTTGGGAACCTTGCCTGCGAAACAAGCTCTGGTACGGATGCTGCGGACGCCTTTTACATCCGTGCCGCGATCAGCTTGCCCAGCACCGCGATCCCCTGGCGAATCCGCTCGGGCGGCACCGTGACGAACGACAGCCGCAGCGTATTGGTTTCCGGCTCATTGGCGTAGAACGGCGCGCCCGGCACGAACGCGACCTTTTCCTTGATCGCTTCGTCGAGCAGTTCCATCGCGTTGATGTGCTTTGGCAGCGTCACCCAGATGAACATGCCGCCTTCCGGCTTCGTCCACGTGGCGCCGGCGGGGAAGTGCTCGGCCATCGCATCGAGCATGGCCTGGCACTGGTTGCCGTACAGTTCACGGATCGTGGGGATGTGGCGGTCCAGGAAACCGTCCTTGATCACTTCGTGCACGACCATCTGCGTCAGCTGCGCCGTGTGCAGGTCGGCGGCCTGCTTGGCCAGTTCCAGGCGGCGCACCAGCGGTAGCGGCGCTACCACGTAGCCGAGGCGGATGCCTGGCGTCAGCACCTTCGAGAACGACCCCATGTAGATCACGCCGTCCGGGTTCATCGCCACCATCTTCGGCATCGGCGCGCCACGGTACGACAGGGCACCGTACGGATCGTCCTCGATCAGCGGCAGGCCGAGGCGGGCGCAGGTTTCCACCAGTTCGTGGCGGCGTGCGATCGACAGCGTGCGGCCGGTGGGGTTCTGGAAGTTCGGCAGCGAGTACAGCAGGCGGGCACCGTCGGCGACCGGCGCGATCGATGCGGGCACGAGGCCATCGTCATCGGTGCGCACGGAGGCGAATTCGGGGCGATACACGGAAAACGCCTGCAGCGCGCCCAGGTAGCTCGGCGTTTCCACGAGCACGCGGCTGCCTTCGTCGATCAGCACCTTGCCCAGCAGGTCGAGCGCCTGCTGCGAGCCCGATACCATCAGCACCTGCTCCGGCACGATTTTCGCGCCATCCTTCGAGAGCGAATCGGCGATCCACTGGCGCAGCGGCATGTAGCCGTCCGTCGGGCCATATTGCAGCGCCGTCTTGCCCGTCGTCGTCAGCACCTTGTCGAACGCGGCCTTCATTTCCTCGACCGGGAACGTGGCCGGCGAGGGCAGGCCGCCCGCGAAGGAAATGATTTCCGGCTGCTGCGTGATCTTCAGGATCTCGCGGATGAAGGAGCTTTGCAGCTGCTGGGCGCGTTCGGAAAAACGCCATTGGATCGGGTTGGGATTTTCGATTTTCATACGACTCTCTCGGAGAAAGGGCTGTGGGCAATGCCCGGCCAGCGAAAAGCGCGCTTGTGGCGGCTCGGGGGAGCGCGGCCGGGTAGGCCGCGCCCTTGATACGGGTCGGAAATTATGCGATCTCGGCGATCATTTCGATTTCCACGCAGGCGCCCATCGGCAGCTGCGCCACGCCGAACGCGGAACGGGCATGGCTGCCGGCCGCGCCGAAGACTTCGCCGAGCAGCTCGGAAGCGCCGTTGGTGACGAGGTGGTGTTCGGTAAAGTCCGGCGTGGAGTTCACCAGGCTCATCACCTTGACGATGCGCTTCACGCGGTTCAGGTCGCCGCCGCAGGCTTCCTGCAGCGTGCCGAGCAGGTCGATCGCCACGGCGCGCGCGGCTTCCTTGCCCTCGGCCGTATCGATATCCTTGCCCAGCTGGCCCACCCACACGGCGCCTGCCTTCTTGGCGATGTGGCCGGACAGGAACACGGTATTCCCGGTTTGCACGTGCATGACGTAGGCGGCGGCGGGCTTGGCCGGTGCGGCCAGGGTGATATCGAGCGACTTCAGTTTTTCATAGACAGACATCGGGTCTCCTGATGGGTTTGTAAAGCTGTAATAAGTATGTGTAATAAATTTGCTGCAATTTCCCGGTATTGTACGACCAGCGTGCCGGTTTGCCACCAGCGCATCAGCGCCGCACGGCCATCCGGCGGCCCAGTGCCACGGTGCCGATCACGGCCAGCGCGAACAGCAGGTGCGTGGCCTGCAGCGGTTCGCCCAGCACGGCCGCCGCGCCCAGCAGCGTGAGGAAGGGCTGGAGCAACTGCACCTGCCCGACCCGGGCCACGCCACCGCGCGCCATGCCGCGGTACCAGAACACGAAGCCGACGAACATCGAGAAAACGCAGGTGTAGGCGAAACCGGCCCACGCCGCCGGCCCGGCCGCGCCGAGGCTGGCGCCGTGACGCCAGACGTCCCACGCGGCCAGCGGCAGGGCGACGGGCAGCGACAGCAGCAGCGCCCAACTGATCACCTGCTGGCCGCCCAGTGCCTGCGCCAGCCGTCCGCCTTCCGCATAGCCCATGCCGGCCGCCGCCACGGCGCCGAGCATCAACGCGTCCGCCACGTGCAGCGTGCCGCCACTCTGGCCCAGTGCGAAGCCGATGACGAGGCTGGAGCCGGCCAGGGCAACGCACCAGAAGCCGATCGACGGCCGCTCGTGGCCGCGCAGGGCGGAAAACAGCGCCGTGGCCAGCGGCAGGATGCCGACCAGCACGGCACCGTGCGATGCCGGCAGCGTGCGCATCGCGATCGACGTCAGCAGCGGAAAGCCGATCACGCAGCCGGCCGATACGATGGCCAGCCCCGGCAACGCGGCGCGGCCTGGCAGCGGCGCACGCCGCCACCACAGCCACAGCCCCGCCAGCATGGCGGCCACGACAGCGCGGCCCATCGTGGCGAACAATGGATCGAGCCCTGTCACGGCAAGCCGGGTAAACGGGAGCGTGAGGCTGAAGATCGCCACGCCGGCCAGGCCCAGCAACATGCCGGCCGTTTCGTCGGTGCGCGACGAGACCGTGGAAATGCGTGGCATGACCACGTGGCCGTTCATGCCGTGCCGCCCGCCGGATCGCCTGCGGGTTCGATGGTGGACAAGGTGGACGGCTTGGTCATGGCGGTGGTGGCGTTGAGCAGGGGATGGGTGTATCGTAGAATAATTGGCCAGTACAGTGCCAATACACTTGTCCGCATGATTTGAAATACTGTAGCGGCCGATCGACCAGTACAGCACGACCGGCAAGCATGATCGATACAGCGTGATTGACCAGCGTGACCAACCAAAGCCTCGATAACGACAGCATGACCACGACGCCACCCTCGACCCCGCCTGTCGGCACGCTCAGCCGCGATGCCGGTGAATCGCTGACCGACCAGATCGTGCGCACGGTGGCGGCGCGCATCGATGAACGCGTGCTGCGCAATGGCAGCCGCATGCCGTCGATCCGGCGCTTCGCCGAAAGCCACGGCGTGTCGCCATTCACCGTGGTGGCTGCGTACGACAAGCTCGTTGCCCGCGGCTACCTGGAATCGCGGCGCGGCGCCGGCTTCTTCATCCGCGAACGCACGCCGCTGCACATGGCGGCACCGGCGCCGAGCATGCCGGCACCGGATGGCGAGGTGGCAGGGCATTCGCTGGACGTCGTCTGGCTGGTGCGCAATATGTTTCGCCAGATGCCGCACCAGCAGATGCCAGGAACGGGCGTGCTGCCCAGCGAGTGGCTCGATGGCGACAGCGTGGCCAACGCGCTGCGCGCGATCGGGCGCCAGAATGCCAGCCTGTTGCTGAACTATGGCGTGCCGCAGGGCTTCGTGCCGCTGCGCCAGCAGTTGCAGCGCAAACTGGCCGAGCTGGAGATCGGCGCGGCGCCGGAACAGATCGTGACCACGGCCGGCGTCACGCAGGCGCTGGACATGGTGGCGCGCGAATTCACGCGGCCGGGGGACACGATCCTCGTCGACGACCCGGCCTGGTTCCTGATGTTCGGTTCGTTCGCGGCGCTGGGCGCGCGCGTGATCGGCGTGCCGCGCCTGGCCGATGGCCCCGATATCGCCCGGCTGGCCGAGCTGGCGGCGCTGCACAAGCCCAAGCTGTACGTGATCAACTCGGTACTGCACAATCCCAGTTCCACGTCGCTGTCCGCGGCCAAGGCCTACCAGGTGCTGCGCATCGCGGCCGAACACGACATCACGATCGTCGAGGACGATATCTATTGCGACCTGCACCCCGGCAGCGCCGTGCAGCCGGCCACGCGGCTGGCCGCGCTGGACCAGTTGCAGCGGGTGATCTACCTGTCCGGGTTTTCCAAGACGATGGCGGCCAACCTGCGGGTGGGCTTCATCGCCACGTCGCACGAGCTGGCGCGGCGGCTTGCCGACCGCAAGATGCTGCAGACGCTGACGACGAGCGATATCGGCGAGCGCGCCGTCTACAAGATCCTGTCCGAAGGCGCGTACCGCAAGCATGCCGAACGCATGCGCGCCCGGCTCGACGGCCTGCGCGCCCGCACGGTGCGCCAGCTCGAGCGGGTGGGCCTGCAGATCAACATGGCGCCGCCGGCCGGCATGTTCGTGTGGGCCGATGCCGGCCGCGACACCAATGTGCTGGCGGAGCGGGCGATGGCGCAAGGCATCCTCCTGGCGCCCGGCAGCCTTTTTTCGCCCAGCCAGCTGCCCTCCACGTTCATGCGGCTGAACGTGGCGGCCATGCAGGATCCGGCGATCTGGCGCTTCCTCGAGAAAGAGCTGCGGTAGAGGAACGGGGGCCGGGAGGCCGGGCTTTGTCAAAAAGCTCTTGAAAGATAGAATCAGCGGTCCCATATCGCTGAAACTGAAAAATTTCCGGCCAACAAGACTAAAGAGGTAACGATGTCTGATAATAAAGAAACCCTGGGCTTCCAGGCGGAAGTGAAACAGCTGCTGCAGCTGATGATCCACTCGCTGTATTCGAACAAGGAAATCTTCCTGCGCGAGCTGATTTCCAACGCGTCCGACGCGGCCGACAAGCTGCGCTTCGAAGCGATCAACAACGACGCCCTTTACGGCAACGACCATGAACTGAAGATCAAGGTGTCGTTCGACAAGGCGGCCCGCACGATCACGATCTCCGACAACGGCATCGGCATGAGCCGCGACGAAGTCATCAGCCACCTGGGCACGATCGCCAAGTCGGGCACCAAGGAATTCTTCGGCAAGCTCTCCGGCGACCAGCAAAAGGATGCCGCACTGATCGGCCAGTTCGGCGTGGGCTTTTACTCCGGCTTCATCGTGGCCGACCGCATCACGGTCGAAACCCGCCGGGCCGGCCTGCAGCCGGCGGACGCCGTGCGCTGGGAATCGGCCGGCGAGGGCGACTACAGCGTGGAAGCCATCGAAAAGACCAACCGCGGCACCGACATCATCCTGCACCTGCGCGAAGGCGAGGACGAGCTGCTGTCGGCGTGGAAGCTGAAATCCATCATCACCAAGTATTCCGACCACATCTCGCTGCCGATCCAGATGGCCAAGGAAGAGTGGGACGAAGAGAAGAAGGAGATGGTCACCAAGGATGAACCGGAGACCATCAACCAGGCCAGCGCGCTGTGGGCCCGCTCCAAGAGCGACATCACGCCGGAGCAGTACGAGGAGTTCTACAAGCACGTGTCGCACGACTTCGGCGCGCCGCTGACCTACACGCACAACCGCGTGGAAGGCCGCAGCGAATACACGCAACTGCTGTACATTCCCGCCAAGGCGCCGTTCGACCTGTGGGACCGCAACAAGCGCGGCGGCATCAAGCTGTACGTCAAGCGCGTGTTCATCATGGACGACGCCGAACAGCTGATGCCGACGTACCTGCGCTTCGTGAAGGGCGTGATCGATTCGGCCGACCTGCCGCTGAACGTTTCCCGCGAAATCCTGCAGGAGTCGCGCGACGTGAAGGCGATCCGCGAAGGCTCGACCAAGCGCGTGATCAGCATGCTGGAAGAACTGGCGAATGCCGACGAGCAGGAAAAAAAGGACAAGTACACCACCTTCTGGAACGAATTCGGCCAGGTGCTGAAGGAAGGCATCGGCGAAGACCATGCCAACAAGGACCGTCTCGCCAAGCTGCTGCGCTTTGCTTCCACGCACAACGATTCCGCCGAGCAGACCGTGGCGCTGGCCGACTACGTGGCCCGCATGAAGGAAGGCCAGGAAAAGATCTACTACGTGACCGGCGAGAGCTTCACGGCCGCGAAGAACAGCCCGCACCTGGAAATCTTCCGCAAGAAGGGCGTGGAAGTGCTGCTGCTGACCGACCGCGTCGATGAGTGGATGCTGTCCTTCCTCAGCGAGTTCGAGGGCAAGGAACTGGTGTCCGTCGCCAAGGGCGGCCTGGACCTGGGCAAGCTGGAAGACGAAGCCGAGAAGAAGGAGCACGAGGAAACCGAGGCGCAGTACAAGGAACTCGTCGACAAGATGAAGACCGCGCTGGGCGACAAGGCCAAGGACGTGCGCGTGACGTTCCGCCTGACCGACTCACCGGCCTGCCTCGTGGCGGACGAGCACGAACTGTCCGGCAACCTGCTGCGCATGCTGAAGGCCGCGGGCCAGAACGCGCCGGAAAGCAAGCCCATCCTCGAGATCAACCCGAACCACCCGCTGGTCACGCGCCTGAAGTACGAAAGCGACGACAGCGGCAAGTTCGGCGACTGGTCGCACATCCTGTTCGACCAGGCCCTGCTGGCGGAAGGCGGCACCCTGGAAGACCCGGCGGCGTTCGTGAAACGCATGAACGAGATGCTGCTGAAATAATGCTGACCTGAGCGGGCGGCATTGCCGAGCCCGTGTCCACCCTGGGGTCAACCCCGGAATCGGACACGAACTGGGCAGTCCGGATCGCACATGGTGTGCATTACTGTCGAGGCCGTGTCCACTTTTGGGGTTGACCCCAGGGTGGACACGGCCTCGGCAGTATCTGCCTTGCCGGCTTCTTTACTTTTCTACTCTTTACTTCTTACTTGCCGCGCCGGCGCCGCGCCGCCAGCAGCACGACGGGTGCGCCCAGCGCCAGCAGTGCGAACGTGGCCGGTTCCGGCACCGGTTGCAGGAAGCCGCGGATTTCGCCACCCCCGGCGAACGACGTGTGCAGGTTCAGGTAGGCGCTGCCGGATTCGAGGCCGGCCATGAAGGCGGTTTCGGCGCCGGCGATGGTGCCGCCACCGAAGGTGTTGACGAAATTCGGATTCCATGTCGCGGCCAGCGATGTGTCGAAGACATGCGAGTAGGTGCCGAAGGTTACGCCGATGGGGAAGCCGGTGAAGGTCGGCAGTTCCGTGGCCACGCCGGCGGTTCCCGTTCCCGGCACGGCCGTGCAGCAATGGATGTGCGCGGCGGTCGTATTGCCCAGCAGGCCGGAGAAGGTGACGTCGATCGTCATCGTGTGCGTGGCGATGTCGAAATCCACCGTGACCGTGCCCGTGCCGGGCGACTCGTTCGGCGGCGCTTCCACCGCGCCGGACAGTGTGGCCGTGTAGATGTTGGCGTTCGCGGACATGGCCGCCAGCCCCAGTACCATGGCGGCACAGCCTTTCAGCATGCCTGCGTTGAAAGTTCCCCGTTGCGGCTTGACAGCGTTCATGAAGGTCTCCTGTTTGAGTGGAAAAGGATGACAAGCAAGTTGCACGCCTGCATGCGCAGTCATTGTCGAATCAGATACTTATCGCCGTGCCGCGTCCGCGATTGTGGATGAGCTGTCAAATCGCTCGACAGCATCGACCCGTACCAGACTGGCCGGCGGTGCGCACGGTTGACACCGCATGCAATGGCCTCCAACGGGTGTAGTAGAATGCAATCTTGCTCTTTGTTCACTTATCCGGGCCGCCACAAGCGTTATGCAATCGAGTTCCTGTTCCGTCCTCTTGATCGACGATGAACCCCTGGCACAGGACTACCTGCTGCACTGCCTGGAAGGCCATGCCGATGTCGCCCTGTGCTACGAGCATTGCGCCGACCGCGCCGTGGACCTGGCGCTGGAAATCGATGCGACCGTGGTGCTCGTCGACTTGCGCATGCCCGGTACCGATGGCTTCGCCGTCGTGCGCAACCTGCGCGCCGATGCCCGCACCGAGCACATTCCCATCATCATGCTGTCATCCGAGCACGACGCGCAGGTCAAGGTGCAGGCGTTCGCGGCCGGCGCCAGCGATTACCTCGTGAAGTGGCCGGATGCGCGCGAACTGGTGGCGCGGCTGCGTTACCACAGCGCGGCCTGCCTGGCGCGCCGCCAGCGCGACGTGGCCTTTGCATCGCTGGCACGCAGCCAGGAAGAATTGCGCGCCAGCCAGGCAGCGCTGCACCAGGCGCAAAAGATGGAAGCGATCGGCCAGCTGACCGGCGGCGTGGCGCACGACTTCAACAATGTCCTGCAGATCATCGGCGGCAACCTGCAACTGGTGAAGCTGATGGGAGGCCTGAACGACAATGCCCGCGGCCGCGTCGATGCGGCACTGGCCGGCGTGGAACGGGGCGGACGGCTTGCTTCGCATCTGCTGGCGTTCGCGCGGCGGCAGCCCTTGCAGGCGATCGTCATCGATCCGTCCGTGGTGCTGGGCGACATGGAAGAGATGCTGCGCCGCGTGCTCGGCCCGCAGGCCCGCATCGAGACCGATATCGCGCCCGGCGTGTGGAGCACGGCTGTCGACCCGAGCCAGTTGCACAACGTGATCCTGAACCTGGCGATCAACGCGCGCGACGCGATGCCGCACGGTGGCACGCTGACACTGCGCGCGTGCAATATCCCGGCCGGTTCGCCCGATCTGGCCGAGGTGGGCCAGGATGAATACGTGATGATCGAAGTGGCCGACACCGGCAACGGCATGCCGCCCGAGGTGCTGCAGCGCGCCTTCGAGCCCTTCTTCACCACCAAGCCGACCGGGCAGGGTACCGGCCTGGGATTGTCGATGGCCTATGGCTTCGTCAAGCAGTCCGGTGGCGAAATCGTTCTCAAGAGCACGCCGGGCAGCGGCACCAGCGTGCGCATCTTCCTGCGCCGCAGCGCCACCCAGGCCATGCCCGCCGAAGACGATGGCGCGGCAACGCCGCTGTTCGGCGGTATCGAGACGGTGCTGGTGGTGGAAGACGAGGACGACGTGCGCGACGCCACCGCGCAACTGCTGCTGGCGCTGGGCTACCACGTGCTGCAGGCGCCGGACGCGGACCATGCCGCCCGCATCGTCGAGAACGGCGTGCGCGTCGACCTGCTGTTTACCGACGTGATGATGCCTGGGAAGATGAGCAGCCTGGAACTGGCGGACCTGGTGCGCCGGCATTGCCCCGACGCGCAGATCCTGTTTACATCCGGCTACGCGGAAGGCGTGCTGACGCATGAGGGCCGGATGGACCCGAGCATCAGCCTGCTGCCAAAGCCCTATAACCCGGACGTGCTGAGCGCACGGATCCGGCATCTGCTGCGGCGGCGCAAGGCCGCCTGACCGGAACCCGGCAACCCCGGGAAAGAACGGTAGCGGTCAGCCGATCGGGCGCATGTAGCGCTGCGAGCCGGGTGGTGGTTCGTTCAGCACTGCCCAGAAGATGCCGAGGTCGGAGATCGCACGCACGAACTCCTTGAATTCGACCGGCTTCACGACATAGGCATTCACATTCAACTCGTAGCTGCGGATCAGGTCCTGCTCCTCGCGCGACGAGGTCAGCATCACCACCGGCAGCGCCCGCAGGTCGGGCGTAGTGCGGATCTCATTGAGCACTTCGAGCCCGTCCACCTTCGGCAGTTTCAGGTCGAGCAGCACGACGGCGGGGTTGCCTTTCTGCCGCTGCGCATATTCGCCCCGGCAGAACAGGTAATCCAGGGCTTCGGCACCGTCGCGAACGACGATCACCTCGTTGGCAAGCTGGCTCTTTTCCAGCGCGATCAGGGCCAGTTCGAGGTCATGCGGATTGTCTTCCACGAGCAGGATGGGCTTTAGCATACGATCTATAACGTGTTGGGAATGGAAAATGTAAAGGTGGCGCCCTGGCCGGGCACCGCGGCGGCGGTGACGGCGCCGCCATGGCGTTCCACGATGCGGCGCACGTTGGCCAGGCCAATGCCGGTACCCTGGAAGTCTTCCATCCGGTGCAGGCGCTGGAAGACGCCGAACAGCTTGTGCACGTAGTCCATGTTGAAGCCGATGCCATTGTCGGCCACCGTGAACACCGTCACGGCGGCTTCGCGCCGGCCGTCGACGCGGATCACGGCGGGATCTTTCTTGCCCGTGAACTTGACCGCGTTGGACAACAGGTTGTAGAGCGCCAGCTGGAGGAACGTGGGATCGGCGACAACCGGCGGCAGGTCGGCCACGTGCCACTCGACGCGGCGGTCGCCGGTATCGAGGGCCAGCTTGTCGATGCATGATTTCACCAGCTCGTTCATGTCGATGCGCACGGGGCGCAGCGAGGCGCGGCCCATCTGGGAAAAGCTCAGCAGGTCGTCGACGAGCTTGCCGGCCAGCCGTGCCGATTCCTTGATGTTGACGAGGAAGCGCTGCTGCTTTTCCGGCGAGCCGGTGCCGGCCGTTTCCAGCAGCAGGTCGGAAAAGCCGACGATGTGGCGCAGCGGCGCGCGCAGGTCGTGCGACACGGAATAGGAAAACGCCTCTAGCTCCTTGTTGGCGCGGCCCAGTTCCTCGGCCAGTTCGGCCATCTGCTCGGCGCGCTCCAGCGCGATGCCCAGCAGCGCCGTGCGAAATTCCAGCGCCATCTCGATTTCGCCCGGGTGCCACGGCGCGGCGGTGCCATGCACCGTTTCGCGCCATGACGCAAAGCTGGTGCGGGGACTGAGCTGCGTCGGCGCGCCGGGTGCCGCTTCCTTGGCGTGGGGGTTCCCGGCCCAGTCGATCGTGTACACGAACTCCGGGCGGAACCACAGCAGGTAATGCTTGTGGATGCGCGAGATCGGCATCGCCAGCAAGCCGCTGGCACTTTGCCGATAGGCCCCGGCGGGCGGGAATTCGGCGGCCAGCCGGTCGGTGTGATACAGGTCTTCATGCGTGTTCACCTGCAGCCAGCCGATCAGTTCGCGCAGCTGCGCCTCGTCCGGCGTGTCGCCATAGCTGACGATGCGGTCGTCGACGATGATCGCGGCGCCGCCGGCGCGCGCGAAATGCAGCAGCTGCGGGAAGACGCTGCCCATGTTCTCGATGAAGTTGGCGCCCTGCGTGAGCCCCGCCAGCACCGACACCATGATGCGCCGCACTTCCAGCCGGAACTGCAGTTCGTCGCGCACTTCCCGGCTCTCCACGCGCAACGCCAGGATCTGCCCCAGCTGTTCGCAGGCGGTGCGCTTGTCGAAGGCCACGTGGCAGGGCGCCGCATTGTGGCAGGAGATCAGCCCCCACAGCTCGCCCTTGACCATCAGGGACACGGACATCGACGCGAGCGTGCCCATGTTGCGCATGTATTGCAGGTGCACCGGCGACACGCTGCGCAGTGCCGCGAACGACAGGTCGTTCGGTGTGCCGGTCAGCGGATTGTCGGGCGGGACCAGCCGGGCAGGGGCATAGTTCGCATCGTGGATCAGCCGGATGCGGTTGGCCGCATACAGCTCCCTGGCCTGGCGGGGAATGTCGGACGCGGGAAAGCGCTGGCCGAGGCACGCGGGCAGCACGCCGTCATTACTCTCGGCGAACACGTGTCCGTGGCCTTCGGCATCGAACTTGTAGACGAGCACCCGGTTGAAGCCGGTCACGGCGCGGATCTCGTCCGCCGCACGGGCACCCATCGACGCCACCGAGTCGGTATCGTCCAGCTGCTGCAGGAAATTGCCGACCAGCGGATACAGGTGGCGGAAGTCGGCCGCGCCGGCGCGTTGCACGGCTTCGAATTCCAGCAAGAGCAGCGCATCGTGGCGATGCACCAGCACGTCGAAGGCCCTGTCCGCCAGCCGCACGGTGGCCGCGAACGATGGCCGCTCGCCGGCGCCCGGCAGTTCCGGCGCCAGCATGCCTGCCGCTTCGGCGCCGAGAATGTCCGCCAGCGTGCGCCCCAGCGCGGCCGCCGGGGCCAGGCCCAGATGGCGCTCGATGTTCTCGCTCACTTGCACGATGAAACCTTCCGGCGACAGCGCCAGCAGGCAGCCGTGCGGCTGGATGCTGCCCGGCATGCGGATCGCTTCCCGGTCGCAACTGCCGAGGTCTATCGGAGGACTCGCTTGTGTCATGGACAGAATTTTACCGGCAAACGGGCCGGACTGCGCAATACCAACACGGTACGGAGGCGGTTCAACGCACGCTCTGCAACAGGAACGAGGGCTGGCCGCAACTCTTTTGCGAACCCTTGATCTCGGCGTCGCCACAGCTGCGCGACGTGCCATCCTTGCGGTAGCAGACGCGGATCTCGCGCAGGAACCGCCCCGCGCCGCCGCAGAACGGTACGATCGCATTCCCGGCCAGCCGCGGATTGGCGGCGCGGAACGCATCCTGGAACTGCGCCATCGTCACGCGCACGGGCTGCTCCGGCGCCCGGTAAGCGGCGGGCACCACCACGCTCTCCTTGAGCTTCGCCGACAGCGCCAGGTACTGTTCCGCCGACAGCCCGGAGCAGGTGCCGTGCTTCTTCCATTCGTGCCCGATCAGCTTGGGCGACGGGTAGATGGCCTCGTACTTGCGGCGCAGGTGATCCGGCATCGGCTCGCGCGAGCAGTTCTGGGGATAGCCTTTTTCATATTGCGGCCACAGGCCGTGCAGCACGAAGCCGAGCCGGCGGCCACTGCCGCACTGGTTCGGGTCGCGCCCGCCATTGGTGGCGCAATAGGACGGCGACCACGACAGGGCCAGCGCGTAGTAGTCGAATTCGCCCGGTTCGCCCACGCTCTTGTTCCTGGCGGCGTGCGCGCCGCCGCACAGCAGGGCGGCCAGCAGCAGGGTGGTGCGGGTGATGGTCTTGGTCAGCATGGTTGTGGAAATCCTGGATCGTTTACAGTTCGGTGCGCAGCGCGAACAGCTCGGGGAACAGCACCACGTCGAGCATCTTGCGCAGGTAGCTCACGCCCGCCGTGCCGCCGGTGCCCGTCTTGAAGCCGATGATGCGTTCGACGGTCGTCACGTGCCGGAAGCGCCAGAAGCGGAATGCCGTTTCCAGGTCCACCAGCTTTTCGGCCAGCTCGTACAGGGCCCAGTGCTTCGACGGGTCGCGGTACACCGCCAGCCACGCCGCCTTCACGGAATCGTCGGCCACCGTCGGCAGCGTGGGGTCGACGCCCAGCCGGGCGCTTGAGACGGGCAGGCCGTTGCGGGCCAGCAGCCGGATCGCCTCGTCGTACAGGGAAGGCGCGTGCAGCGCGCGGTGCAGGATCTCGTGGGTGGCCGGCGTGGCCTCGTGCACGGTCAGCAACTGCGCATTCTTGTTACCGAGGATAAACTCGATCTCGCGGTACTGGTACGACTGGAAGCCGGAGGACGCCCCCAGGTAGGGCCGGATCGCCGTGTACTCGGGCGGCGTCATTGTTGCCAGCACGTCCCAGGCATGTACCAGCTGGTCCATGATGCGCGCGACGCGGGCCAGCATCTTGAACGCGGGCGGCAGGTCGTCGCCGCGCAGGTGCTCGCGCACCGCGTGCATCTCGTGCAGCATCAGCTTCATCCACAGTTCGCTCGTCTGGTGCTGCACGATGAACAGCAGTTCGTTGTGGTTCGGCGACAGCGGGTGCTGCGCGGTCAGGATCTGTTCCAGGCCGAGATAATCGCCGTAGCTCATCGACTTTGAAAAATCCATCTGCGCGCCGTGCCACTGCGCGTTCTTTTCTTCGCTCATCGCGGGTCCCTCAGGTTACCGTGCCGCGCGCGGCGTTCACGTCGTAGGCGTTGTCGTCGAGGATGTGCTTGAGGATCTCCACCGCATCCCAGACCTCGGCAAAGCTGGTGTACACGGGCGTGAAGCCGAAGCGCATGATGTGCGGCTCGCGGTAGTCGCCGACCACGCCGCGCGCGATCAGCGCCTGCATCACCGCGTAGCCATGCGGATGGGTGAAGCTGACGTGGCTGCCGCGCCGGGCATGGTCGCGCGGCGTCACGAGGCCGAGCGGGTGGCCGGCGCAGCGCTCCTCGACCAGCGCGATGAACAGGTCCGTCAGCGCCAGCGACTTGGCGCGCAGCGCCGCCATGTCCGTCTGCGCGAACACGTCGAGGCCGCACTCGACGAGTGCCAGCGACACCACGGGCTGGGTGCCGCACAGCGCGCGGCCGATGCCGGCGCACGGCGCGAACGACGGCGCCATCGCGAATGGCGTGGCATGGCCCCACCAACCGGACAGCGGTTGCATGAACGCTCCCTGGTGCCGCTCGGGCACCCAGATGAAGGCGGGCGCGCCGGGGCCGCCGTTCAGGTATTTATAGGTGCAGCCAACGGCGAAGTCGGCGTTCGCGCCGTGCAGGTCGACCGGCACCGCGCCGGCCGAATGGGCCAGGTCCCACACTGTCAGTGCGCCATGTTCGTGGGCGAGCGCCGTCAGCGCGGCCATGTCATGCATGTGGCCGGTGCGGTAATTCACGTGCGTCAGCAGCAGCACGGCCGTGTCGGGGCCGAGCGCGGCCGGAATGTCTTCCGGGCTGTCCACCAGGCGCACGGTGTGCCCGCGCCGCAGCCAGCCGGCCAGGCCTTCGGCCATATAGATATCGGTGGGGAAATTGCTGCGCTCCGTCACGATCGTCGTGCGGCATGGGTCGGCGGCCTGCATGGCCACCGCGCCGGCCAGTGCCTTGAACAGGTTGACCGACGTGGTATCCGTGACGGCCACTTCGCCCGGCAGTGCGCCGATCAGTGGCGCCAGCTTGCCGCCCAGCCGTTTCGGCATGTCGAACCAGCCGGCCGTGTTCCAGCTGGTGATCAGGTCGGTGCCCCATTCGCGGGCAATCACATCGGCCGCGCGGGCCAGCGCCGCTTTCGGGCGCGCGCCCAGCGAATTGCCATCCAAATAGATGATGCCGGCAGGCAGGTCGAAGCTGTCGCGCAGCGGTGCCAGCGGATCGGCGGCATCGCGTGCCACGCAATCGGTGCGGGAGATATCCATGCTTGCTCTCGTATCAGGTCGTCCGTCGGACGAAGGCGGGAGTGTAGCACGGCAGGGATGTCATATCGGCATCGCGTTATGTTCGCCATTTCAGAGATTATTGGCGAACCGACATTGATAAAGTTATATGTGAATGAATGACAATTGAATAAATGACAGTTGAGTGAATGTCAATTGCTAAAAGAGCCAGCAAAAGTGCGTAAAGAAATCTACAAATTTTTTAAAAGAATTCCTAAAGTTCCCGGCCGACCTGCCGTTACCCCATCCAGATATCCGGAAAAGCGCCTTTGTTCGTTGCATTGGATGACAGGAAAAAATTCTAAAATTTTTTGCTGATCACCCTAAAGTTTCCAGAACGGCTGCCGTTACCGGTTCAGATGTCGCTAAAAAGCGTCAGCCCGGCATCTTTTTACTGGTGGGATGCAAGGTGTTTTTCGCCCGCCACAACAATCCGCAAAGCCGCGCCAGCACTGGCGCGCCGCCATGACCGCCCTGCGTTTGTCAGACAAACGCTGACAGGGCGCGCTCGCTATTTCCCTACCTCAAATACAGACGGCTGCCTCTTCTCGTGCTCGGGGCCCTACAGCAGAATGTGTCTCAACGGAAACGCTTTGAGGAGCACACAATGACTGCGAACGACATGATGGCCGAGATCCGCGACGCGAATCTCTCCTACCTGATGCTGGCCCAGCAGATGATCCGCGCGGACAAGGTCACTGCGATCTTCCGCCTGGGCATCTCCACCGACATCGCCGACCTGATCGAAGGCATGAGCAACGCTCAGATCCTGAAACTGGCAGGCGGCAACATGATGCTGGCCCGCTTCCGCTTCGACGACAGCGCCATCCTGGGCATGCTGACCAATTACAACAAGGACCGCTCGCTGGCCCAGTCGCACGCGGCGATCCTGATGGCTGGACAGGGCGTCGAAGAAATCGCCTGAGCGCTACACTGCGGACACGAGACGGACGGGAGCGGGAACATGAGTAATGCCGGGAAAAAAAGCGTGGTCACGGAAGCACAGGAAATCGGGCTTGCCATCGAGCTGATCAACCTGGGCGCGCGGCTGCAGTTGCTGGAATCGGAAGTATCGCTGTCGCGCGAGCGCCTGCTGAAGCTGTACAAGGAATTGAAGGGCGTGTCGCCGCCGAAAGGCATGCTGCCGTTTTCCACCGACTGGTTCCTGACCTGGCAACCGAACATCCATGCTTCGCTGTTCATCAACATCCACGACTTCCTCGTGCAGCACGCCGGCGCCACCGGCATCCGCGCCGTGATGAAGGCTTACCAGCTGTACCTGGAGCAGATGCCGCCGGCGCCGGGCGAAGAGCCGCTGCTGTCGCTGACGCGGGCGTGGACCCTCGTGCGCTTTTTCGGCAGCCGCATGCTCGAACTGAAGGCTTGCAGGAAATGCCAGGGCAAGTTCGTCGTCAACGGCATGGACCTGAACGGCGATTACCACTGCGGCCTGTGCCACATGCCTTCGCGGGCCGGCAAGACCCGCAAAGCCAAAGAAGAGTCCCTCACCGCGTGACCTTCCTCTACCGTTCCGTGACGGAAAGCCGGGGTGGCGCATGACGCCAGCCCGGCTTTTTCGTTTGCCGGCCGTGCGCGCGCTGCTGGCGCAGCTCGTGGCTCTGGTGCCCACCGCCGCACTGGCGGTCGCGCTCGACACCTTCGGCCGCGGCCCCACCTTGCTGGAGGCCGCCGCGCTGCAGGGCGCCATGGCCATGCTGATTACGTGGAGAATCGGCCTGGCACCGTGGTGGCGCATCATCCAGCTGCTGTTTCCCGTCGCACTGCTGGCGGCGCTGGGGCTGCAACTGCCGCCGGTGCTGTTCCTCGTGGTATTCGTCGTGTTGCTGGGCTGGTACTGGTCCACGTTTCGCACCCAGGTGCCGTACTTTCCATCCAATCCGGCCGTCTGGCGTGCCGTCGAGTCCCTGCTGCCGGCCCGGCCCGGGGTGCGGGTGATCGATGTCGGCAGCGGGCTGGGCGGCTTCACGCTGCACCTGGCGCGGGCCCGGCCGGATGCCGACTGCACCGGCATCGAGCTGGCGCCCGTGCCCTGGCTGTATTCGAACTGGCGCGCCCGATTTACCAAAAGCCGCGCACGATTCATCCGCGGCGATTATGAAAAGATTCATTTCGGCGATTATGACGTGGTCTTTGCTTATTTATCACCGGCGGTCATGTCGGGCTTATTCGACAAGGCGCGGCGCGAAATGAAAGTTGGCAGTCTGTTAGTGAGTTATGAATTCACTATCCCTGGTTTCAAACCGGACAAGACCATCCATACCACAGAGGGAGCACCACTACTATTTGTTTGGGTGTTTTGATTGGCTTTCTCTTGCGAGCCCGTCTTTCTCACGCTATTGTAGTTCCTTGTGGAATTATTTCGCTGTGCTTCTTTATAGGAGATTGCAGGCTTGCTATTAATCATTGGTTATATCGTTGTCTGCGCCAGCGTGTTCGGCGGCTACGCAATGTCTGGTGGACATCTTGCGATCTTGTTCCAGCCATTGGAATTGGTGATGATCGGCGGTGCTGCCGTGGGCGCCCTTTTCGTCGGCAACAACAACAAGTCCCTGAAGGCCACGATGGCCGCGCTGCCAACGCTGCTCAAAGGCTCGCGTTATACCAAGGAACTCTACATGGACCTGATGTCGCTGCTGTTCGACATCCTGTCCAAGGTGCGCAAGGAAGGCCTGATGTCGATCGAAGGCGACATCGAGACGCCGGAGCAGAGCCCGCTGTTCTCCAAGTACCCGTCGGTGCTGGAGGATCACCATATCGTGGAATTCATGACCGACTACCTGCGCCTGATGGTGTCCGGCAACATGGATGCGTTCCAGATCGAAAACCTGATGGACAATGAACTGGAGACCCACCACCACGAGGGCGCCGTGCCGGCGCACGTGATCGCCAAGCTGGGCGATGGCCTGCCGGCCTTCGGTATCGTGGCCGCGGTGATGGGCGTGGTGCACACGATGGAATCGGTGGGCATGCCACCCGCCGAGCTGGGCCTGCTGATCGCCAAGGCGCTGGTCGGCACGTTCCTCGGGATCCTGCTGGCCTACGGTTTCGTCGGCCCGCTGGCCAGCCTGCTGGAGCAGAAGCTGGAAGAATCGTCGAAGATGTTCCAGTGCGTAAAGGTCACGCTGCTGGCCAGCCTGAACGGTTATGCACCGGCGCTGGCGGTCGAATTCGGTCGCAAGGTCCTGTACTCGACCGAACGCCCCACGTTCGCCGAGCTCGAAGACCACATCAAGAAATCCAAGTCGAAGTAATGGCCAGCGGAGGTAGGCACCATGGCTGATGAAGGCCTGCGGCCCATTATCGTCAAGCGCATCAAGAAAGGCGGCGGCGGTCACCACGGCGGCGCCTGGAAGATCGCGTATGCCGACTTCGTGACGGCGATGATGGCCTTTTTCCTGTTGATGTGGCTGCTCGGTTCGACGACGAAGGGCGACCTGAACGGCATCTCGGAGTACTTCAAGACACCGCTGAAAGTGGCGATGCAGGGCGGCTCGGGCAGCGGCGACAGCTCGTCCGTGATTCCCGGCGGCGGCAAGGACCTGACCCGCAAGGATGGGCAGGTCAAGGGCGGCGACGACCCCGCCACCAGGAAGAAGACGTTCAACCTGACGGCCGCCAAGCAGGCCATGGAGCGGGAAGAAACACAGCGCCTGCAGGGCCTGAAGGAAAAGCTGCAGCAGAAGATCGAGAGTTCCGCGGCCCTGAAGAAATTCAAGGACCAGCTGTTGCTCGACTTTACCAGCGAGGGCTTGCGGATCCAGATCGTGGATGAGCAGAACCGTCCGATGTTCCCGTCCGCCAGGGCCGAACTGGCGGGCTACACGCGCGAAATCCTCACGGAGATCGGCCCGATCCTGAACGATGTGCCGAACAAGATCGGCCTGTCGGGCCACACGGATGCCACGCCCTACTTCTCGGAGAACGGCTACAGCAACTGGGAACTGTCGGCCGATCGCGCCAATGCGTCGCGGCGCGCGCTCGTTCAAGGCGGGATGCAGGACAATAAGGTCATGCGCGTCGTGGGCCTGGGCTCGGCCGTGAACCTGGACCGCAAGGATCCGTTCAATCCGATCAACCGCCGCATCAGCATCATCGTGATGAACAAGAAAACGGAAGAGGGCCTGATGCGCGACGCCGGCAAGCTGGAAATCGGCACCGGCGCCGCGCAGGAGGGGGCAGCGGAACTGGAACCGGGGCCGCCGCAGGCCCGGCGCTAGCGGGTAGCCGGGCAACCAAGCAAAAGAGTCAACGCGAGATCACATGAACAGAAAAAAAATCCTCGGTTCCCACGTGAAGCGCCTGCTGTCCGGTGTGTCGGACCACGGCAAGCGGCACCTGACGGAGGTGGAAACGGACCTGCTGCAGACCAACCTGCTGCTGGAAGAGGCGATCGAGAAGCTGTCGCGCAACTTCATGGCCATCCATGCCGCCGTCAACGACCAGCAGGGCACGATCCGGCTGCTGCTCGACGGCGGCACGCCGTCGGTCGAGGACAAGGAAAAGCTCGAGGCGATGAACGAGCAGGTCGGCGCGCATGTCAACGCGGCGATCACCAGCATGCAGTTCCAGGACATGACGAGCCAGCTGATCGACCGCACGCTGAAACGGGTGACGGGACTGCGCGAGTTCCTGGCCACGCTGGGGGCGCATGGCGCCGAGATGAGCCCGGACAGCGACAACGATGAAATGGTGGAGCTGCTGGGCAAGGTCAGCATGGCGCTGGCGATCCAGAGCCTCGAGTTGCGCAATGTGCTGCGCAAGGCGGTCAGCCAGAAGCACCTCGAGAGCGGCGACATCGAACTGTTCTGAGCTGTTTTCGGTACGGATTGAAAACACAGCGGGCCGTCAAGTGCCCGATATTTAGTAATAAGTAGATAAGTGAGAGAAAAACATGGCTAAAACAATTCTTGCGGTTGACGATTCCAGCTCCCTGCGCCAGATGGTGGCGTTCAGCCTGAAGGCCGCCGGCTATCAGGTCGTGGAAGCGGTCGACGGCCAGGATGGCCTGGACAAGGCAAAGCAGGGCGCCGTGGACCTGGTGCTGACCGACCAGAACATGCCGAAGATGGATGGCCTGCAGCTGATCAAGAGCCTGCGCGAATTGCCGGCCTATGCCAAGACGCCGATCCTGATGCTGACCACCGAATCGTCCGACGAGATGAAGGCCAAGGGCCGCGCCGCCGGCGCCAACGGCTGGCTGGTCAAGCCGTTCGACCCGCAGCGCCTGATCGAGGTGGTCAAGAAGGTCATCGGCTGACCATGCGCGCTGCAAGCCTGGCATACAGCATCAGCGGAGTCGCGTCATGACGATCGATATTAGCCAGTTCTTCCAGGTCTTCTTCGACGAGGCAGAGGAACTGCTGGCTGAAATGGAGCGCCTGCTGCTGGCGGTCGACGTGGACGCGCCGACCGAGGAAGACCTGAACGCGATCTTCCGCACCGCCCATTCCGTGAAGGGTGGCGCCGGCACGTTCGGCCTGACCGACATGACCGAGGTCACGCACGTGCTCGAGACCTTGCTGGACCGTATCCGCAAGGGCGAGATGGCGCTGACGCTCGACCACGTGGACGCCTTCCTGGCGGCCAAGGATGCGCTCAAGATGCAGCTCGACGGCCACCGCCTCGGCAGCACCGTCGACCAGGATGCCGTGGGCGACGTGCGGATGATGCTGCAGCACCTCGCGCAGGACGTGCAGGTGGAGGCGATCGCCCACGTGGCGCCGGCATTCCAGGGCGCCGCCGTGGATACCGCGGCGGTCGACCACAGCGGCGGGCGCCGCTGGCGGCTCGAGCTGCCGAAGATGGCGCACCGCGAAGTGACGGCGCTGGCGGCCGAGCTGGGCCTGCTGGCCCACGTGGTCGTGACGCCGATCGACAACGACCGCAACGCGATGGTCGTCACCACGCATGAAAGCCTGGACGACATCGTGGCGATCTGCTCCTTCGTGCTGAACACGGAGGACATGGTCATTACCGAGCTGCCGCCGCTGACGGACGAGCAGGCCGCGCGCGAGCAGACGGCGCGCAGGGAGGTCGAGGACGACCTCGGCTATGGCTTCTTCGAGCCGCTCACGCCGGCCGAAACAGCTGCCGGCGCGGCAGCGGCGTCCGGCGACGGCTACGGTTTCTTCCAGCCGCTGGAAGAGATCCGCGCCAATGCCGAAGGCGCCGGCGACGCGGCGCGCGGCTATGGCTTCTTCCAGCCGGTCGAGCAGATCCGCGCCGCCGCCGGCATCGCGGAATCCTCCCCGGCCGAGCGGGTGGTCGAGGAAAAGAAGGTATTGAGGAAGGAAGTGGAAAAGGCGACCGCCGTGGCCCATGGCCAGGGCGCCGAAGCGTCGTCGATCCGCGTCTCGATCGAGAAGGTGGACCAGCTGATCAACCTGGTGGGCGAACTGGTGATCACGCAGGCGATGATCGAGCAGCGCGTCGATGCGCTCGATGCGATGGTGCACGAGAAGCTGCTCGCTTCGGTGGGCCAGCTGACCCGCAACACGCGCGACCTGCAGGAAGCGGTGATGTCGATCCGGATGATGCCGATGGACTTCGTGTTCTCGCGCTTCCCGCGCATGGTGCGCGACCTTGCCACCAAGCTGGGCAAGAAGGTCGACTTCATCACGAACGGCGCGGCGACGGAACTGGACAAGGGCCTGATCGAGCGCATCGTCGATCCGCTGACGCACCTGGTGCGCAACAGCATCGACCATGGCATCGAAATGCCCGACGTGCGGCGCGCCGCCGGCAAGGCCGACGCGGGCCGGCTGTTCCTGTCGGCCTCGCACCAGGGCGGCAACATCATCATCGAGGTGTCGGACGATGGCGGCGGCCTGAACCGCGAGCGCATCCTGGCCAAGGCACGCCAGAACGGCTTGCCGGTATCGGACACGATGGCCGACACCGACGTGTGGCAGCTGATCTTCGCGCCGGGCTTTTCGACGGCAGAGCAGGTGACCGACGTTTCCGGCCGCGGCGTGGGCATGGACGTCGTCAAGCGCAACATCACGGCAATGGGCGGCACCGTGGACATCCGCTCGGCCAAGGGCTTCGGCACCACGATCTCGATCTCGCTGCCGCTGACGCTGGCGATCCTGGACGGCATGTCGATCCGGGTCGGCGAGGAAGTCTACATCCTGCCGCTGGGCTTCGTGGTCGAATCGCTGCAGCCGGTGGAATCGGATGTGCGCGAGATTTCCGGCAAGGGCCGTGTGGTCAAGGTGCGCGGCGAATACCTGCCGCTGATTCCCCTGTACCAGATGTTCGGCATCGCCCCGCGCTTTGCCGAGCCGTGGGAAGGCATCCTGGTGATCCTGGAAACGGATGGCAAGAAAGCCTGCCTCTTCGTCGACGAACTGGTCGGCCAGCAGCAGGTGGTGGTGAAAAACCTGGAATCGAATTACCGCAAGGTGGCCGGCATCTCGGGCGCAACGATTCTCGGCGACGGCGGCGTGGCCCTGATCCTGGACGTGGCGGCGCTGATCCGCTCGTCGCGCCAGCTCGTGGACGAGACGACGCTGAACACGCTGGGCTGAGCCGGGCCGGGTTGGGCCGGGTTGGGCCGAGTTCGGCGACGCCGCCCGGGGCACGATTGAATATTTAGGAAAGCAAAGGACACAACATGGCAGACGCAAACCAGCAGGCCGACATCGCGGGCCACGAATTCCTCGCCTTCACGCTGGGCAAGGAAGAATACGGCATCGATATCCTCAAGGTGCAGGAGATCCGTGGCTACGAAGCGGTGACCCGCATCGCCAACGCGCCGGAGTTCATCAAGGGCGTGATCAACCTGCGCGGCATCATCATTCCCGTGGTGGACATGCGCATCAAGTTTCGCCTGGGCGAACCGGTGTACGACCAGTTTACCGTGGTGATCATCCTGAACATCAACGGCCGCGTGGTGGGCATGGTGGTCGACAGCGTGTCCGACGTGATCACGCTGGAGCCGGAGCAGATCAAGCCGGCGCCGGAAATGGGCACGGTGTTCTCTTCCGAGTACATGACCGGCCTGGGCACGGTGGCCGAGCGGATGCTGATCCTGATGGACATCGACAAGCTGATGTCGAGCCCGGAAATGGGCCTGATGGACAACATCGCGGCATAAGCAGGACAACGCAGGAATTCGCAATAAGCGACAGCAACAGGCAGCAGTAACAAGCATCAGTAATAAGCAGCAGTAAAACAGCAGTAAAACAATACGGGCCGCCAGCACCCCGGCAGAGGGCGTGGCGCCACATCGAGAGAACGGGATTGAAAATGAGTGTACGTAACTACAAGATCGGTACACGCCTCGGCATCGGGTTCGGCATCATCCTGCTGATCCTGGTGGCGCTGGTGCTGACCGCCAACGGACTGAATCACCGCAACAAGTCGCAGCTGAACGAGGGCCTGGAACTGACCAGCGCCAAGACCCGCGCGGCCACGGCGATGAAGAGCGCGATGCTGGAATCGGGCATCGCCATGCGCAACATCGGCCTGCAGTCGGACGTCGAGCTGATGCAGAAGGAAGAAGCCAAGGTGAAGGCGCAGCAGGCGCGCTACGTCGAAGCGCTTGGCAGGCTGGAAAAGCTGGGCCTGGACGCTGCCGAGAAGCAGACGCTGGCAGAACTGGCAGTGCTGGACAAGGACGTGGATGTCGCGTTCAAGGAAGCGATGGCGCAGGTGATGGCCTTCAATGCCGAGGGCGCGACCAAGATCATCTCGGGCCGCATCGACCCGCTGAACACGCGCACGCTGGCGGACCTGAATCGCCTGCTGGACATGCAGCAGGCGGCGCAGAAGACATTCCAGCAACGCTCGGTGGAAGCGGACAGGCGCGTGCTGATGCTGACCCTGCTGCTGGGCGCGCTGGGCGTGGCCGCCGGTATCGTCTGCGCGATCTTTACCACGCGTTCGATCACCGTGCCGCTGGCTGGTGCCGTGCAGGTGGCGAAGCGGGTCGCCGCGGGCGAACTGACTTCGCGTGTCGTCGTCGAGGGCAGGGATGAAACCAGCGAACTGCTGCAGGCGCTGAAGGACATGAACGACAGCCTCGTGAAGACGGTGGGCCAGGTGCGCAGCGGCACCGAGACCATCGCCCTGGCGTCGCAGGAAATCGCCTCGGGCAATGCCGACCTGTCGTCGCGCACCGAAACGCAGGCCAACTCGCTGGGCGAGACGGCCAGCGCGATGGGCACGCTGACGTCCACGGTGAAGCAGAACGCGGACAACGCGCGCCAGGCGAACCAGCTGGCCGTGTCGGCGTCGTCGGTGGCGGAAAAGGGTGGCCAGGTCGTTTCGCAGGTGGTCGATACGATGGGTTCGATCAAGGCCAGTTCTTCGAAGATCGTCGACATCATCGGCGTCATCGACGGCATCGCCTTCCAGACCAACATCCTGGCGCTGAACGCGGCCGTGGAAGCGGCACGCGCCGGCGAGCAGGGCCGCGGCTTCGCCGTGGTGGCTTCCGAAGTGCGCAACCTGGCGCAGCGTTCGGCCAGCGCGGCCAAGGAAATCAAGGCGCTGATCGACGATTCCGTGACGAAGGTCGACGCCGGCGGCAAGCTGGTCGACGAAGCCGGCCAGACGATGGAACTGATCGTCACGTCGATCCGCCAGGTGACCGACATCATGGGCGAGATCACCGCCGCCACCCAGGAACAGAGCAGCGGCATCGAGGAAGTGAACATGTCGATCGCGCAGATGGACGACATGACGCAGCAGAACGCCGCGCTCGTGGAACAGGCCGCCGCGGCTGCCGAAAGCATGCAGGACCAGGCCCAGCGCCTGGCCGAGGCGGTGGCGATCTTCAAGCTGGGCGGCGAGGCGGTGGCCCTGCCCGTGGCCGCAGCGAAGCCTGTCACCAGGCCCGCCGCGAAGCCGCTCGCCAGACCCGCCGTGCCCACTGCACGCGCGGTGACGGTGGCCAAGGCACCGGCGAAGAAGTCCGCGCCGGCACCGGCCGGCGACGACTGGGAAGAGTTCTGATTCCCCGGGAGCGATGATGTCCAGAGATACCGTCAAGGAATTCGACTTCAATGGCCGCGACTTCGAACGCGTGCGTGGACTGATCTACAAGCGGGCCGGCATTTCGCTGGCCGACAGCAAGCAGGAGATGGTCTATTCGCGCCTGGCCCGGCGCCTGCGGGCAACCGGCATCGTGTCGTTCGCCAGGTACCTGGACGACCTGGAGGCGGGCCGCATGCCCGATGAGTGGGAATCGTTCACCAACGCGCTGACGACGAACCTGACGTCGTTCTTTCGCGAGGCGCACCATTTCCCGCTGCTGGCCGAGCACGTGAAGAAGCACAAGGGTGAAACGCTCAACATCTGGTGCTCGGCCAGTTCCAC
Source organism: Pseudoduganella lutea (assembly GCF_004209755.1). Lineage (NCBI taxonomy): Bacteria > Pseudomonadati > Pseudomonadota > Betaproteobacteria > Burkholderiales > Oxalobacteraceae > Pseudoduganella > Pseudoduganella lutea. The sequence continues at coordinate 5,100,087 of NZ_CP035913.1, forward strand.
CGGCGAGGAGCCGTATTCGATCGCGATCACCGTGTGCGAGGCGCTGGGCACCCTGACGCCGCCCGTGCACATCATCGCCACCGACATCGATACCAACGTGCTGGCGACCGCCGCCAATGGCATCTATCCGCTCGAACGGATCGAGAAGCTGACGGCGGAGCAGCAGCGCCGCTTCTTCCTGAAAGGGAAGGGCGACAAGGCCGGCATGGTGCGCGCGCGCCCGGAACTGCGCCAGCTGATCACGTATCGTCCATTGAACCTGCTGGAAGAACGGTGGGACATCCGCGGGCCGTTCGACGTGATCTTTTGCCGCAACGTGATGATCTACTTCGACAAGGCCACGCAGCGCAAGATCCTGTCGCGCTTCGTGCCGCTGATGAAGCCCGATGGATTGCTGTTTGCCGGGCACTCCGAGAATTTCCTGTACGTGTCGGAATCGCTGAAACTGCGCG